>DATBHU010000129.1:0-5802 GCA_036557265.1 Polyangia bacterium | reverse complement strand
CCGATCTCCGGCGCCGGCCGTCGCCCACTCCTTGGTGTAGTCGCCCGGGTAGCCGTCCACCACGCCGTCGATGGCCTTGGAGGCCGTCTGCCCGTACTGGGGCGACTCGGACGAAGCGGTGGCCGTCGCTGTCAGCGCGAGGTTGCTCTCGCTGGTCGCGCCCGCGTCGGCTCCACTGTCGGGCGGCGAGGCATCGGGGGCGCCGCCGGACGCGCCCCCCGCCGCACCGCCTCCTCCTCCGCCGGTCCCCGCGTCGGGCGGGCCGCCTGACGCGCCCCCGGCCCCGCCGCCACCGGCGCCCGCGCCCGCGTCCACGACGGGCGGGGGCGGCGGCGCTGCCGCGCTCGTCCAGGCTTCGATCTCGCTGAGCCCGATGTTCTCCGTCGTCGCGGCGACGCCCGTGATCGTCAGCAGCACGCTGGTGGTCGTCACCGGCGGCAGCGCGATCACGAGGGAGACGCCGTTGTCGGGCAGCGCGCCCACGTTCACCGACGACCCGTCGGAGAACGCCAGCGTCGCCGACGTGATCTGGTCGTTCACGTTCGGCCGGTCGTGGAGCACGATGCGCGACAGCGTCACCGGCGCGCCCCACGTCAGCCGCAGCCAGCTGCCGGCCTTCCCGCCGTTCGTGGCCCACTCCGTGGTGTAGTCGCCCGGGTAGCCGCCCACCACCCCGTCGACGGCCTTGGCCGCCGTCTGCCCGAAGGCGGGCGTCTCCGAAGAGGCGGTGACCGCCGCCGTGCCGGCGACGTTGGTCTCGTCCGGGGGCGGCGCGCCCGCGCCCCCGCCGCCCGCGCCCCCGCCGCCGCTGCCCGAGCCGCCAGCGCCGGAGCTGCCGCTGCCGCCCGCGCCCGTCCCCGAGTGCTGGGCCCCGACCATGTATTGCCGCGGCATGAACGCGTCATAGTCGGATCCGACACAGTCCGACATGCTCTGGCAAACACGGCTGTCGAACGGCGCGTAGGCGAGGAACGCGTTCCACTTGGCGGTCAGGTCCTGGCCTGACACGTTCGCCGCCAGCGACCGCACGCCGTAGCCCTCGTAGCCCGTGAACATGTGCGACGCCTGATATTGCGCGTCGGCCACCTGAGAAAAGTACGCGGAGACGTGATGGTCGCTGTGGTCTCCGTCTCCGAACGAGCCGGCGAAGTCCTGCACGCGAATCTGCGACGGCCGGAACGATCCGATCAGGCTCGCCAGCGCGGCGATCAGCCCCGCCCGGTCGTACGACGTCGATCCGTCGATCGCGTGAATCAGCGCGATGCCGCCCTCCCACAGCTTCTGCATGCTCTCGAACCCGGTGCTCTCGAAGCCCGATCCGTCGGTGAGGCCGTCCGGAAGGCGCAGGAACAAGACCGAGACCGCGGAATTGCCGGCCAGCGTGTACAGCGGAACCGTCCGCCCCGCCAGGCCGGCGTCCGACTGCGTCCAGCTGTTCGCCACCCCGGCCATCTGCGCGTAGGCGGCCTTGATCCCGACCTCGCGACCGCCCCAGTAGCTCTGATCCTGGCCGTCGTCGCCGGCGGTCAGGTACACCGTCCGCACGCACGTCCCGGCGGCGCCGATGGCGTGCGCGAGATCGGGGCCGATGAACAGGAGATCGTCGTCCTCGTGCGCGACGATGTTCATCACCGACGTCGTGCACGCGCCGGTCAGCGCCGTGACGGCGATCTCGCTCGCCGGCGCCCCTCGCTCCGGCACGGCCTCCCGGCAAGACTGCGCAGACGCCGCCACCATCGCCGTTGCCACGAGCCACGCGCCACCGATCCCCCTTCGTGCATCCATGTTGTCCTCCGAACCCCATCAACGAAGATTCGGGGGATCCTTCCCTTGCCGACGCGCCCCGTAAACACATGCGCGCGCGCCGCAGATACAGAGGACTCGGTAGCCGCGCAACGATGGGTCGTCAACCGTCAACGACCGGCATGACCTTCATTGCGTGTCCGTTTCATTGTTCGCCGGTCGGTGGCAACGATCATTGGCGACGGTCTTCTTCTTCGTTGCCGTCTGTTCGCCGCTCGACCGACCCTTGCGGCGCCGGAAGTCAATCGACGCGCGGCCACTCGATCGTCCGGACAGCACCTCGCTGACAAGAGCGAACCTCGCGAACCCGAGCCGCCTCGCGACCACCCACGGCCGCTGGCGAGCGCCACCAGAATCGAGAGCCCCAGAGCCCGATCCAGCGCGGAAGCCGCGGCGCCGGGCCCGCCAAACCCAAGAAAAATCGAAGAATCGAGGGTGCGGATCGCGCACGGCGTCGCGACTCGCCAAGCACCGACGGATTGTCTTATTCTGCGTCCGGATATGTCGACGACACGGGGCGGCCGACGGTGATCGGAACGACGCTGGGGAACTACCGCGTCGTCTCGCTGCTCGGCCGCGGGGGGATGGGGGCGGTCTACGAGGGGGCGCACGCCATCCTGGGCCGCAAGGCGGCGATCAAGGTGCTGCTGCCTGAATTCTCAGGCAACGCGGAGCTGGTCGACCGCTTCTTCAAGGAGGCGCGCGCCACGGCCAGCCTGCGGCACCGCGCGTTCGTCGAGGTGTTCGACTCGGGCAAGCTGCCCGACGGGAGCGCCTACCTGGTGATGGAGATGCTCGAGGGCGAGAGCCTGGGCGCGCATCTGACCCGCCGGGGGACGCTGCCGCTGGGCGAGGCGCTGGCGCTGGCGGCGCTGATCGCCGACGGCGTGGGCCAGGCGCACCGCCACGGGATCGTCCACCGCGATCTCAAGCCGGACAACGTGTTCCTGGCGCACGACGACGACCCCGAGCGCGCCGGCCAGACGGCGGTGAAGATCCTCGACTTCGGCATCGCCAAGCTGAGCGGCGCCAGCCAGGAGTCGGCGTCGAGCACGCGCACCGGAACGCTGATGGGGACGCCGCTGTTCATGGCGCCCGAGCAGTGCCGCGGCGCCGGGCGCGTGGTGATCGACCACCGCGCCGACATCTACGCGCTCGGGTGCATCCTGCACGCGATGATCTCGGGGCAGCCGCCCTTCCCGCTGGAAGGGCTGGGAGAGATCATCGCCGCCCACCTGACCGAGGCGCCGCCGCCGCTGCGGCGGCTCGCGCCGGGCGTCCCCGAACCGGTCGAGGCGTTCGTGCTCAAGCTGCTGGCGAAGCCGGTCGACGCACGCCCGGACAGCATGGTGGGCGTGGCGGCGGAACTGCGCCGGCTGGAGGCGAGCGCGCGCGCCGAGTCGGCCGCGATCGGCGCCGGCGCGACCTCGGCGCTGCCGTCGCCCCCGCCGCCTTCGCCGCCCGCCGCGATGCTCTCGCGCGCGTCGGCGCCGCCCGTGGGGACGATCAGCACGCTGTCATCGGCCGCGGGCGCGCGGGTCGAGGCGCACCCGCCGCGCCCGCGCCGCTGGGGCCTGACGGTCGTGGTGGTCGGCGCGGCGGCGGCGACGGTCTGGGTGCTCGCGTTCCGGGGCCCGCGGACCGATTCGACCACGACGGCACGAACCGCCGAGCAGGCGGCGGCGGTCGCGCCGCCCGCCGCGGCCCCCGGGCCGACGCCCGCGGCGACGCCGCCGCCCGCCGCAATGCCGCCGCCCGCAGCGGCGCCGCCGGCGGCAGCGGCCCCGGCGGAACGCCCGCCGGAGCCGACGACGACGCCGCCCCCGGCCCGGGCCCCGATCGCGGCGGCGGTCCCGCCCGAAGCGCCGGCGGCGGCGCACCGTCACCACGTCCGGCTGCAAGTGGCGTCGCAACCGGCGGGCGCCGAGGTGATCGATCTCCGGACGGGCGCGCGGCTCGGCGAGACGCCGCTCGACGCCCGCGTGGAGACGCAGCGGTCCGCCCGGCTGGTCATCCGCAAGGCCGGGTTCGCCGAGCGCGAGGTCCAGGTGAAGCTGGAGGCCGACGCGTCGGTGCACGTGGTGCTGGGGGCCAAGCCGGCCGTGCAGGCGCCGGCGGCCGCGCCGGCGGCCGGCGACGACGACGACGACCGGAGAAAACTCTGAGTCTCCGGCGCGCGCGGGGGGCCGGGCTGGCCGCCTTGATCGCCGTCGCGTTGCTCGCCGCCGCCGCCCGCGCGGCCGACGAGGATCCGCGCGAGCGCCAGGGGCGCGCGCTTTACGCCAAGGGGCAGTACCAGGAGGCGCTGGACATCTACGCCGAGCTGTTCGCCGAGAAGGGCGACCCCATCTACATGCGCAACATCGGGCGCTGCAACCAGAAGCTGCGCCGTCCGGACAAGGCGATCGACGCCTTCCGCGACTACCTGCGCCGCGCCCACAAGCTCAAGCCGGCGGAGCGGGAGGAGATCGAGGGCTACATCAAGGAGATGCAGGACCTCAAGGCGCAGATGGATCGCCAGGCGGCCGAGCAGAAAGCGGCCGACCGCGAGGCGGCGGAGCGGGCGGCGCGCGAGCGCGCGGGCGCGCCGGCGGCGCAGCCGGTTACGCAGCCGGCAACCAAGGAAGACGCGTCGGCCGGCGCGCCGGCGATGACGCCCGAGGAGACCGGCGCCGCGCCGACGCCGCCCGGCGCGCCGGAGTCGGGACCGGCGACGCCGCGGGAGGAGCGCGGCCCGGGCGCGTTCTTCGTGGCCCTCTCGCTCGGCTCCGGGTTCGGCTTCGCGACCGGCTCCGGCGAGCTCAACTCCATGCACACGCTCGCCGCGCCCGGCTTCGCCGTCGCCCAGCTCGGCCACCTGGCGCCCGAGCTGGGCGTGTTCGCGACGCGCCATCTGCTGCTGTCGGCGCAGCTCCGCCTGCAGTACGTCGCCTATGTGTCGGGCGAGTACCTGACCGACGTCTGCGGCGCCGGCGCGTACTGCGAGAGCTCGTCGCTGGCGCTGGCGGCGTTCGGGCGCGTCGCCTGGCTGACCGGCGACGGCGCCGTGCACTTCCTGGGCGGCCTGGCGGTCGGCGGCGGGAACATCCGCCACGCCCTGGAGTTCGCCTCCGACCGCCACTGCGGCACCACCCACGACACCACCTGCGTCGACACGCTGGCCAGCGGCCCGTTCCTGTTCGGCCCGTCGGTCGGGCTGGTGGTCGACCTCGGCCGCGTCGTCGGCCTGATGGCCCAGATCAACACGCAGATCGGCGTCCCCAAGTTCACGCTCAACTTCGATCTCAACGTCGGGCTGACGTTTCGCCCCTAGGATCGACGGACATTGGGAAATGAGGACGGACTAGGTCAACGCGCCTCCGCCCGGCGTTGAACGATCGTCACCGCATCAGCCCGATGTAGATGAGCACGAGCAGCAGCCCGCCCAGCACGCCGCCCACGATCGTCCGCGGTTTGCCCGGGGTTCCGAGCAGCAGCAGCAGAAAAGGGACCGCGTAGACGAACGAGAACACGCCCTCCAGGACGTCGTTGCTGGCCAGGCTCTTGCCGCCGAAGATCACCGCCCCGAGCACGACGCGAAACACGGCGAAGCCGCGCCACTTGAGGTTGCCGCTGACCAGCGAGAGGCCCAGCAGCACGTCGACGATCGCCGAGCCGATGAACATCCCGCCGCCGCTCGACGAGACCGAGATGAAGGTGGCGGGCGCGGAGGCGAGCATGAGGGCCCCCGCGAGCTGCGGGCCGCGGCTCCTGGCGGGCGCTGCGGGCACGGGCGGCGCCCCGGCGATGTCGCTGGCCGGGGCCGCGTAGGGATTCACGGCGCCGGCCGGGGCCGCGTAGGGATTCACGGCGCCGGCCGGGCGGCGCGGGTCATTCGGATCGCTGGGCTGCGCCATGATTCTCCCAGCTTCTCCGAAAGGGACGTTTTTGTGAACCACGGCCGCGGGGGCCGGCGACCTGTCCTCCACCATGGCCAACCGTACGTCCAGGCTCGTGCAC
>DATBHU010000128.1:0-5246 GCA_036557265.1 Polyangia bacterium | reverse complement strand
AGGGCGCGAATGCACCTACATTTCGCGGCGGCCATCGATGGCTCGCGCCAACGTCATCTGGTCGGCGTATTCGAGCTCGCCGCCGATCGGGACGCCGGTGGCGATGCGGGTGGCGCGCACCCCCAGCGGTCGGAGCAGCTTCGCCAGGTAAACGGCGGTCGCCTCGCCCTCGACGCTGGGGCTGGTGGCGAGGATCGCCTCCCGGATGCCCTGGTCGCCCGCCGGGTCGCCGCTGCCGCCCGCGCAGCGGGCCACCAGCTCCGTGACGCGGAGGTCGTCGGGGCCGATGCCGTCCAGGGGCGACAGCACGCCGTGGAGGACGTGGTACCGGCCGCGGTAGCCGCCGGTCCGCTCGATCGCGACCACGTCCTGGGGCTGGGCGACCACGCAGACGACGCCGGCGTCGCGGCGGGCGTCGCGGCAGACCGCGCAGGGGTCGCTCTCGGTCAGGTCGCAGCAGACCGAGCAGAACCGGATCTTCTGCTTCACCTCGGCGATCGCCGCCGCCAGCGCCGCGGCGTCCTCGGGCGAGGCGCGCAGGATGTGGAAGGCCAGCCGCGCCGCCGTCTTTTCGCCGATGCCGGGGAGCTTTCCGAGCTGTTGCACGAGCCGCGCGATGGGCGACGCGAACATTCCGTCAACCTCCGAACAGCCCGGGCGGCAGCGGCATCCCCCCGGTGGCGCGCGACAGGTCGGCCTCGGCCAGCTCGCGCGCCCGCGTCAGCGCGATGTTGATGGCGCCGACGGCTAGGTCCTCGATCATCTTCTTGTCGCCGGCGATGGACGGGTCGATGGTCAGCGACAGCACCTCACCGCGGCCGTTCACGGTGCAGCGGCAGAGTCCGCCGCCGGTCTCGCCCTCGACGGTCTTGCGGGCCAGCTCCTCGCGTACCCGCGCCACCTCGCTCTGGATGCGTTGCGCGGTCTCGAGCAGCCCTTTGAGGTCGGGGATGGACATGGCTACGGGGTCTTGATCTCCTTCAGCGCGGCGCCGAACACGTCCTGGGCGCGCCGGATGACCGGGTGCTGGCGCGCCTCCGCCTCGCGGTTCTGGCGGTCGACGTTGGCGGCGTCCGTCTCGCTGCCGACCTCGGAACGGAGCGCCGCCGCGGCCGGGGCCCCGACGGTGATGGCGACCTTCATCGCTCGCCCGAGCGTCGTGGAAACGCCCTGCTCTATCTCGCCGCGGGCCTTGTCGGCCAGCTCGGCGTCCCGCTTGCCTTCGAAGGCGAGGGTCAGCTCCGTCGCCGTCAGCGAGACCACCTCGGCGTGCGCGAGCAACGACGCCAACCGCGGCCCCTTCGCCTCGAACGCCGTCATCACGCGCCGCCAGGTCTCGCCTATTGAACCGGGCACCCCCGACGGGTTCCCGGACCCTCCCGCGACGGGCTCCGGCGAGCGAAGCTCGCCTCCGCCCACGCGATCGTCTCCTTCTTTTGCCGCCGCCGCCGGCGCTGTCGCGACCACCGGCGCTGTCGCCGCCGCTGGCGCAGCCCAGCTCCGCTGCCCGGAGGGTGCCTTCGGTCGACCGCCCGAACCAGCGGGCGCCGGGGGTGCCGGCGGCGCGGGGGTGCCCGGCGCGCGCGGGGCACCACGCAGGCGGCCCTCCAGCTCGTCGAGCCGCTGCAGCAGGTCGCCGAGCGGGATCATCGGCTCCGCCGCGCACAGGTCCAGCGCCGCCATCTCGAACAGCAGTCGCGGCGTCGGCAGGCGGGACGCCTCGTCGACGGCGCGCGCCCAGCGGTCGAACATCACCGGGAACAGCCCCGGGGCGGCGCGGCCGGCGATCGCCCGCGCCTCTTCGATCTCCTCCGCCGTCGCGTCGATCAGATCGGCGACGTCGACTGCGCCTTTTCCGCCTTGCCCACCTTGACCGCCCTGGCCTCCGCTGACGCGCGCGATCACCTCCAGATCGCGCAGGAACCCCAGAAACGACCGCCCCAGCTCGCCGAAATCGACGCCGCGATCGGCGGCGCGCGCGACCAGCCGCAGCGCCGCGCCCGCGTCCCGATCCAGCGCCGCGCCGGCCAGCTCGACGAGCAGGCGCCGGTCCGCCACGCCCAGCACCTCCGCCGTCACCTCGGCGGTCAGCGTCTCGGGCGCCACGTAGGCGATCGCCTGGTCGAGCAGCGACAGCGCGTCGCGCACCGAGCCGGCCGCCTGCCGCGCGATCAACCGCACCGCGTCCGGCGACGCCTTGATCTTCTCGGTGCGCAGGATGCCGTCCAGGTGCTCGGCCAGGCGCGCGGTCGAGATCAACTTGAAATCGAAGCGCTGGCAGCGCGACAGGATGGTGACCGGGATCTTGTGCACCTCGGTCGTCGCGAACACGAACACCACGTGCGACGGCGGCTCTTCCAGGGTCTTGAGCAGCGCATTGAACGAATGCGCCGACAGCATGTGGACCTCGTCGATGATGTAGACCTTGCGGCGCGCCCGCGCCGGCGCGTAACGGACGCCCTCCAGGATCGACTTGGTCTCCTCGACCTTGGTGTTGGACGCCGCGTCGATCTCGATGACGTCGACGGAGCGGCCGGCCGCGATCTCCTGGCAGAGGTCGCAGACCCCGCACGGATCGGCGGTCGGTCCCTTCTCGCACGACAGCGCCTTGGCCAGGATGCGCGCCGCGCTGGTCTTGCCGACGCCGCGCGCCCCCGTGAACAGGAACGCGTGATGCACCCGGTTCTGCGCGATCGCGTTGGCGAGCGTTCGCGCCACGTGCTCCTGACCGACCAGCTCGGAGAAGCGCTGCGGCCGGTACTTGCGCGCGAGGACCAGATACGACATCGAACGGGGAATCTACTTCGAACCGCCGCCCGGGCCCACCCCGTTTCTGCCGGCCGACGGTGCTTACCTTCGATCTCGACGGCGCTGGTCGTCGACCCCCGTCGCAAGCTTGTCTCGCCTGCTCGGGTGCATAGCGTCGTAACCCGGTAAACGGAGAAAACAATGCGATTGGACAAGCTCACCATCAAGGCGCAGGAAGCCCTGCAGGCGGCGCACGAGCTGGCCGCCAGCCGCGCCCACCAGGAGCTGACGCCCGAACACGTCCTCGCCGCGTTGCTCGACCAGAGCGACGGCATCACGGGCGCCATCCTGCGCAAGCTCGGCGTCGATCCGGCGGCGGTGCGGCAGGAGGTCGCCCAGGCGCTGGACGCGCAGCCGCAAGTGAGCGGCAACGCCGGCGACATCTACCTCGGCAAGCGGCTGAAGGACCTGCTGGAGCAGGCGACCAAGCAGTCGAAGGAGTTCAAGGACGAGTACGTCTCCAGCGAGCACCTCCTGGTGGCGCTCGCCAGCAAGGACTTCGGGGCCGCGAGCCGCGCGCTGAAGGACGCGGGCGTCCGCAAGGACGCGTTGCTGAAGGCCCTGGCGGAGGTCCGCGGGACGCAGCGCGTGACCGACCCGGAGGCCGAGGGGAAATACCAGGCGCTGGCGAAGTACACCCGTGACCTGACCGAGCTGGCGCGCACGGGCAAGCTGGATCCGGTGATCGGGCGCGACGAGGAGATCCGCCGCTCGATGCAGGTGCTGTCGCGGCGCACCAAGAACAACCCGGTGCTGATCGGCGATCCGGGCGTCGGCAAGACCGCCATCGTCGAGGGCATCGCCCTGCGCATCGCGACGGGCGACGTGCCCGAATCGCTCAAGGACAAGAAGATCCTGGCGCTCGATCTGGGCGCGCTGATCGCGGGCAGCAAGTACCGCGGCGAGTTCGAGGACCGCCTGAAGGCGGTGCTCAAGGAGGTCGAGGCCGCCGCGGGCGGGATCATCATCTTCATCGACGAGCTGCACACGCTGGTCGGCGCGGGCGGCGCCGAGGGCGCGGTCGACGCGGCCAACATGCTGAAGCCGGCGCTCGCGCGCGGCGATCTGCGCTGCATCGGCGCGACGACGCTGGACGAGTACCGCAAGCACATCGAGAAGGACAAGGCGCTCGAGCGGCGCTTCCAGCCGGTCTTCGTCGGCGAGCCGTCGGTCGAGGACACGGTGGCGATCCTGCGCGGCCTCAAGGAGCGCTACGAGGTTCACCACGGCATCCGCATCCGTGACGCCGCGCTGGTCGCGGCGGCGCGGCTGTCGGACCGTTACATCTCGGGACGCCAGCTGCCCGACAAGGCGATCGACCTGGTCGACGAGGCCGCGAGCCGCCTCAAGATGCAGATCGACTCGCGCCCCGATCCGATCGATCAGCTCGAGCGGCGGCTGACGTCGCTGGCAATCGAGGAGCAGGCGCTCGGCAAGGAGAAGGACGAAGCGTCGGCCAAGCGGCTGGCCCAGGTGGCGGCGGAGATCGCCGAGCTGCGTGAGCGGGTCGACCAGATGAAGGCGGTCTGGCAGAACGAGAAGCAGCTGATCGGCGGGCTGCGCAAGTTGAAGGAGGAGGCCGAGTCCGCCAAGACGGACGCCGAGCTGGCGCAACGCCGCGGCGATCTGAATCGCGCCGCCGAGCTCCGCTTCGGGCGCATCCCGGAGCTGGAGAAGGCGGCCGTCGCGAAAGCAGCGGAGCTGAAGGAGCTGCAGACGCACGGCTCGTTCCTGCGCGAGGAGGTGACGGAGGAGGACGTCGCCGCGGTGGTCTCGAAGTGGACCGGGATCCCCGTCGACAAGATGCTGGAGGGCGAGCAGGCCAAGCTGCTGCACATGGAGGAGCGGCTGCACGCGCGCGTCATCGGTCAGGACGAAGCGGTCGAGGCGGTCGCCAACGCCGTCCGGCGCGCCCGCGCCGGCCTGTCCGACCCGAACCGCCCGATCGGTTCGTTCCTGTTCCTGGGCCCGACCGGCGTCGGCAAGACCGAGCTGGCGCGCTCGCTCGCCGACTTCCTGTTCGACGACGAGACGCACATCGTCCGCATCGACATGTCCGAGTACATGGAGAAGCACGCGGTCTCGCGCCTGATCGGCGCGCCGCCCGGATACGTCGGCTACGACCAGGGCGGCCAGCTGACCGAGGCGGTGCGCCGGCGGCCGTATTCGGTGGTGCTGTTCGACGAGATCGAGAAGGCGCACCCGGACGTGTTCAACACGCTGTTGCAGCTGCTGGACGACGGGCGCCTGACGGACGGGCAGGGACGCACGGTCGACTTCCGCAACACCGTCGTGATCATGACGTCTAACATCGGCAGCCAGTTCCTCGAGGACTGGACCGACCTCGGCGCGCGCGACAAGGTGATGGCGGAGCTGCGGCGTGCTTTCCGGCCCGAGTTCCTGAACCGGATCGACGACATCGTCTTCTTCCACCGCCT
>DATBHU010000127.1:0-1642 GCA_036557265.1 Polyangia bacterium | reverse complement strand
GGACGTAGCGGCGCTCGATCGTGAACGTGTAGCCGGTGGTGGGAGCGGTGTCGCCGTCTCCGAGCTTGTCCTGGTAGCGCCCGTCGGTCACCGTGCTGTCGACGAGCAGCGGCGCGGCGCCGCCCGACAGCGCGCGCACCCGGGCCGCCAGTTCGATCAGCAAGTCGAGCGCGGACGTGCGCAGCCCGCGGTAGGCGGCCGGGCTTGCGCCGACGCTCTTGGCGAGCGAGCCCATGTCGGGCGAATACGCCAGGCCGAGCGCGCGGCCATTTGAGGGCAGCGGCAGCAGCTGCTTGGCGGCGTACGCCCGGTAGAGCGCGTCGGGGTTGGCGAACGAGCGGGTGGTGTCGGGCGGGTGCAGCACCTCGGCGGCCGAGTCGGTGCTCGTCTGCAGCGAGATCAGGCGCTTGAGGACGCTTGGGTCGGAGCGGTACAGGCGCATGATCTGGGCCGCCCCGAGGATCCGCCAGTAGTACAGCGAGGAGTCGTCGCCAAACCCCGACAGGGTGTTGAACGCTGCGGAGTGGTGGTCGGGCGCTGTGTCGAAGTAGAGCTGGACGTAGGGCACCGCCTTGCCGCCGTCGTACTCGTCGAGCACGTGCTGCAGGTTGCCGATCCCCATGTGGTAGGACTCGATCGCCAGGTCGGCGCGGCCGAAGCGCTGCTGGGCTAGACGCAAATAGCGCACCGTCGCGGCGAGCGCCAGACGCTCGTTGAATCGATCGTCGATCTTGGCGCGCTGGCGCTGGAGTCGGGCCATCTTGGCGAGTTGGCCGTTGCCGGCGGCGCGCGTGATCTGCCCGGTCAGCTTCCTGCTGCGGGCGAGGTCGATGTGCATCCCCAGCAGTGACTGGCCGGTCTGAGCGAGGATCTGGGTGATCCCCGCGGCGTCGGCGGCGTCGTTGCCGGCGATCACGTTGTTGCGGCCGGCGCTCTCGACGAACACGAGCGCCTCGAGCATGTTGGGGTCCACGCCGGTGCCGGCCGTGGCGGTGTTGATCAGCGGCCTCAGAACAGCCACCCGCGCGGCTGTCGCCAGCACGCCGCCGGGGCTCTTGGTGAACAGCACGTGCGCGCCGCCGGCGACCGCGCGAGCCTCGAAGTCGCTCTGGCGGGAGGATACGTAAGCGAACGGGTCGCCCGCCTTGGGCGGACGGCCGACCCCCGGGAGCGGCAGCCGCGGGCGGCCCCCGCCGCTGGTGGCGACGACGATCACGACGATCGCAAGCACAACGCCGGCGACTGCGAGCGCCAGGCGCCTGCGGCGAACCTGCGCCGCTCTGGGCCTCGGCGGTGCATAAGCCATCGCCCTAACCTTACGCGGCGGGGCGGGCGCCGGAGAAGGGCCGCGTGCCGCACCTGCGGGCCATTCTCGGCTATCCTCGGGCGCTCGCGGGCCCCGACATCGCCTAGGTAGGGGCCTCGTTTGATTAACGCCCTCGCTCTCGGCCCCGGAGCGCCGAAGGTCCCTGTTGTTCGAATGGAGGCACTGGAGCCCCCGTATGCAAATCCTGCTTTTAGGCGGTGACGGTTACCTGGGGTGGCCGACCGCGCTGCACCTATCCGCCGCCGGCCACGACGTCGCCGTCAACGACAACTTCGCCCGCCGCGGCTACGACGAGGAGATGGGCGTCGACACGCT
>DATBHU010000126.1:0-4527 GCA_036557265.1 Polyangia bacterium | reverse complement strand
GTCGCTGGCCGAGCAGCTGGCCAAGCTGGTGCACGACTTCCCGGGGCTGCGCGACCGCGTCGAACAGCGCTTGCCCGCCGACTATCCGACGCTGCGGCGGATCGTGCGCGAGATCTTCGCGCTGCCGTCCTCGCCCGAGGTGGCGGCGCAGCTCCGGCGTCCGCTCGCCCTCGGCACCATCGCGCTGTCGGGCGTGGTGTCGACGTTCTTCACGCTGGTGGTGACGATCTATCTGCTGCTGGACGGCAAGCGCCTGTACGCCTGGCTGATCGCCTACATCCCGCGCGTGCACCGCGAGCGGATGGCGGCGACCGCCGAGGAGGTGTCGGGCGTGGTCTACGCCTACGTGCGCGGCCAGGCGATCATCTCGCTGCTGTTCACGGTCTACGCGGCGCTGGTGCTGACGGTCTGCCGCGTCCCCGCGGTGGTGCCGCTGGCGATCCTGGCGGGGCTGTGCGACGTCATCCCGGTGGTCGGCGTCATCCTCGCGACGCTGCCCGCCGTGGTGCTGGCGCTGGCGGTCTCGCCCGCCACGGCGGCGATCGTGCTCGCCTGCTACGTCTGCTACCACGTGCTCGAGAGCTACTTCATCGTCCCGCGCGTCTACGGATCGCGCCTGCGGCTGTCGACGCTCGCGGTGCTGCTTGCGCTGCTGGCGGGCATGACGCTGCAGGGCCTGATCGGCGCGGTGCTGGTGCTGCCGCTGGTGGCCGCCTATCCGATCATCGAACGGATCTGGCTGGCGACGTACCTGGCGCCGGAGGTGGTGAAGGACCACAGCGCGCTCGCGAAGTCGGACGGCGAGACGCACGCCGCGGTGGTGGAGGCGGTCCTGCAGGGCGAGAAGCACCCCTGGGAGGGGCCGACCGGGCGCCGCGAAGTCGGCGAAGTCGGCAAGTTCGGATAGACGCCAGGTCGGATCCTCGGGTCGTTTTCCGAGGACGCCTTCCGGGGGCGACACCCGATGCGCAAGCTCAATACGAGGGCCGCGGCGAGCGGCGGGAGGGGAACCATGGGACTGCACGTTCACGAGCTGCACGCGGCGACGGTTCACGCGCCGCTGGTGGTGTTGCCGGCCGCGGCGCTGGTCGATCTGGCGGCGTCGCTTTCGGGCGATCGGCGCACGGCCGCGCTCGGGCGCAAGCTCTGGTGGTGGGGCGTCGGCGCCGGCGCGGTGGCGGGCGTGGCCGGGATGGCCGCCTCGCAGGAGATCAAGGCGGAGGACGCGCGCAGCGAGGACATGATGTGGCTGCACGGCGCGGCCAACTTCGCGATCCTGCTGGGCGCCACCGGGATCGCGCTGTGGCGCAGCTTCCGGCGGCCGTCGGTCGCGTCGGCCGCCGTCGGCCTGGGCGCCTGCGGCGCGGCGCTGTACACCGCCTACCTCGGCGGCGAGATGGTCTACGCGCACGGCGTCGGCGTCCGCACCATGCCGTGGATCGCGCCGACCGGCGTGCGCCGCAGCCCGTCCGTGGCGTCGGCGTCGGCGCCCGCGACGTTCCTGCGCGACGCGGTGGTCGGGTTCGCGTGGCTGGTGCGCCGGACCTTGCGCGCCTTCTCGGGGCGGCAGCCGGTCAGCCGCGGCGCCTTCGGAATCGAGCGGATCGATCGTCCCGGCGCCGCCCTCGCGGCTCAGGAGGCGTTCGAGACGGGCGCGTAGCGCCGCAGCAGGGTGATCGCGAAGACAAGCACCAGGACGACGGCGCCGAGCAGGCCGAGCTCGAGCATCGAGGCGCGGAACACGCTGCTCGCCGCGTCGCTCGCCCAGCGGCCCTCCTTGGTCAGCGTCGCCGCCTCCAGCGTGATCACCAGGATCCGCCGGATCGACGCGATCAGGCCGACCACCAGGAACGGCTCGATCACCAGGATGTGCGACCGGATCGAGATGCGGACGGTGTTCAGCACCTCGACCGCCATGAGAACGATCAGCAGCTCGTTGAGGACCCGGGGTGCTTCGGCGCCGACGTCCCAGCGCGCCAGCGCCTGCCACAGCTGCCGGGCGGCGCTGGCCAGCGCGCCCAGCGCGGTGGCGGCCAGCAGCAGCGCCAGGATCAGGTAGATGACGAGCTCGATCTTGCCGAACGCGGCGCCGACGTGGTGGCGCGCCGCGCCCTCGGCCAGATGCTCCTTCTCCATGGCCGGCCGCCGCGCCCCGCTACATGCGGCGGACGCGCATGTAGCGGATCAGATCGGGCAGCGCGCGGATCAGGAAGACCCCGGCGGCGAGGGTCGCCACGCCCACCATCAGGCGCGCGACGATCGACGTGCGAATGTGTTGCTTCCGGCTGATTCCGTTCTTCATGACGCTGTCTCCTCCTTGCTCTCGATCAATCTAGTGATGGTCGCTTCGACCAGCGCCACCGCGCGCGGCACGGCGCCCTCGACGGTCGGGCTCAGGCCCATGCGCTCGCCGATGAACTCCGGCTGGCACCCGACCAGCAGCACCGGCGGCATCTGGGCGCCCAGGTTGCGCACCGCGGTCAGGACCGTCGTCAGGTTCATGCTGTGCGCGTCCGCGATCTCGGCCTCGGCGGCACCGCCCGCGTCCCCGTCGAGGGCCGGCTCGATCAGCGTCACCGTGCCGGGCCGCTCGCCCCGATCGACGGCGTCGACGACCAGCAGGAGGCCGGGCCGATCCAGCAGCTCGAACGCCAGGTGCAGCGCGCGCACGCCGATGTCCAGCACGACGACGCCGTCGGGGAGGGGCCGATCGGCGAGCCGCCCCGCCACCTCGACGCCGAAGCCGTCGTCGCCCAAGAAGACGTTGCCGATGCCGGCGACCACCACGCGCGCGCTCATGCCGCCGGTGCCTCGGGCGGGCCGGCGGGCGGCGGCGCGGCGGCGGCGTCCAGCGGCTCGACCTCGTCGGGATGGAAGTAGAGGAAGCGGCGCTGCCAGCGCAGGATCTCCGCCCCCGGATCGTCGTCGAGCGTCACCGCCAGGCAGTCGCGATCCTCGACGTCGCGCATGACGGCTTCGACCGTCGCCGCCATCCCATCCAGGAACATGTCCTGCGCGTCGGTGCGCCGCGCGCCGGGGCGCAGGCGGACGCGGCTGCCGGGGCCGACCGCGGCGCCCCCGATCAGGATCTGCATCGGGGCCGGACGCGCTTCGGGCGGCGACGGCGCGGCGGGCAGCGGGCGCGCGCCGCCGTGCAGGCGCGCCATCTCCTCCGGGCCCAGGCTCTCGGCCGCGTCGATCAGCGCGCGCAGCCGGGGATCGGTCGCCCGCGCCTCGGCCTTCTCCTCGTCGGTGAGGGTCTGGATGCGCAGGGTCAGGATCTCGTCGATCTCGGTGGCGTCGTAGAGGTCGCGCGGGCTCTCGGGCGCCACCGCCGGGTGGTCGTAGAGGATGACCGGCGACGACAGCAGCAGATCGCGGCGGCCCGCCGGGCCGGCCAGCACCGGGTAGGTGCCGGTGTTGCGGCAGCCGGCGGCGGCCGCGGCCGCCCAGCCGGGCGGGTCCAGCAGCGACACGAACGCGCCGCCCGACGCGGCGAGCAGCAGGTGACAGCCGAGCAACGACGCCCGCATCGCCTCCTCGCGCGGCGCGCCGGGCAGCGCCCAGGCGGTGACGTTCTCGACGCGCAGGCGCAGCGCGAGGAGCGGCCGCGCGGCGGCGACGGGCTCCACCGTCAACCGGACGACGCCCGAGATCGGCCAGCGCTGGTGGATCGCGCCGTCACGCGACTGCACCCCGCCCGGCGTCAGGAACGACACCGCCTGCTCGGCGCGCGCCTCGTCGCCGGAGAGCGCGAAGCGGAAGTCGACCTCCTGCTTGTCGCCCTCGTCCCAGGCGGGCGCCGCCGCGGTCGCCTCGCGGTGCCGGAGCTGAAGGAACCGGCAGCGCCCGAGCACCCGTACCGCGGCTCCGGGCCCGGAGGGCGCGTCGATCAAACACTGCGTCTCCTGCCACCAGGGATCGCCTCCTCCACCCTCGCTCCAGCCGCGCGGCGCCAGCACGCCGAACTGCCAGCGTATCCGGTTCTTCGCCGCCGACGCGCGGTACGGATAGAGCGCGTAGCCTTCGTACAGGACGGCGTCGGCGATCCGCTCGAGCTCGTCGAACATCAGAGGCTCTCCGGCGCGCCGAGCGGCCGCGCCCGCGCGCGGAGCTGGGCGAAGAACGACTCGATCTGCGCCCAGACCACGTCGCCGCCGCTCCACCCCTGCCAGGTGCGGCGCACCTCGCCGACCAGGCGGTAGCAGGCGTCGATCGGCGCCACGAAGGTCTCCAGCCGCGCGGCCCGGCGCCCATACACCAGCAGCGCCTCGACGTCGGGTGCCAGCGCGCCGACCAGCCGCGTGGCCCCGGCCAGCGCCTCGAAGGCGGCGGGCGGGACGTCGGACTCCGCGGCTCCGGCCGGGCTGGGGTACAGGGCGATCCAGCGGGCCAGGCGCGAGTTGTAGAAGATGAAGGCGAGGCGGACCGGGATCGCCAGCGCCGTCCACCGCGCCTCATCGAGCTGGAAGGCGGGGTCGACGAGCACGCGCTTCGGCACGGGCCGATAGTTCTTCCCACCGGCGC
>DATBHU010000125.1:0-3233 GCA_036557265.1 Polyangia bacterium | reverse complement strand
CCGTCCGAGCTGATGGCGGAGATCGGCAAGGCGCCGAACGCGCAGCGCCACTACGCCGAGAAGTTCGTGTCGTTCGCGGCCAACCGGTCGCCGAACCAGAACGACACCTGCATCGTCGACACGCTGAGCACCAACATGGCCGCGCCGACGTACTCCGTCGCGTCGATGATGGCCGACTACACCCAAGCCGACTCCTTCCGCCTCCGCACTCTCGGTAACTGAAGGGAAACGACCATGAAAAAGACCTACAACCGCCGGATCATCCTTCGCGGCCTTGGCGGAGCCGCCGTCGCGGCGCCCTTCCTTCCGTCCATCCTGGAGCGAGAGGCGAAGTCCCAGGGGATGACGGTCACCGCTCCGAAGCGGCTGATCGTCTTCTTCACCTACCACGGCTGCTTGACCGACAAGTGGTTCCCGGCCAAGTCGCACGGCGCGCTGGCGACCGCCGACTACCAGTCGATGGTCACCCTCGCGCCGATGGCGCCCTACGCGAGCAAGCTGCTGATGGTGCGCGGCGTCCGCTCCATGAACGAGTGGAGCTTCCAGGGGACGCTCGGACAGAAGAACGATCCGCACACCAACCCGGCCGGATCGACGTTCACCTGCTTCCCGCTCACGCCCAACGCGACGGAGAGCTCGGCCAGCAACGCCGGGAAGTTCGACGCGACGCCGACCGGGATGTCGCTGGACCACATCGCCGCCCACTGCGTGAACAAGGCCTCCAACGGCATGCCGGTGTCGGCCTCGAACAACGGCGCCGCGCCGCTGTTCATGCAGATCGGCGGCGTGCAAGGCACCAAGGGGATGAACCAGCAGGTCATCTCGTGGTCCGACAGCAACGGGACGATCTTCCCGGGCACCGGCACGGCGTCGACCGTGTACAGCAACCTGACGGGGCTGTTCGGCAGCGGGACGGTCAACCCGGACACCTACGCGGTGGCGCGCGGCAAGAGCGTCATCGACTGCGTGCGCGACGACCTCGGCCGGCTCAAGAGCATCAACATGAGCGCGTCAGACCAGCAGAAGCTGCAGACGTGGACCGACCTCCTCCACTACGTCGGTGGCGGCGGTGGCGCGGCCGGCGCGATGTGCAACATGGCGACGGCGCAGCAGCTCGGCCTGTCGATGAGCACCACCGGCAGCAACATCACCAACACGGCGCACATCTTCCAGAACCTCGCCGTGCTGTCGGCGCTCTGCGACAGCAACCGCGTGATCTTCATGAAGATGCCTTCCAACGGCAACTTCAGCAGCGTCGTGCAGTACAAGGGCGCTGACGGCGCCATGCACAACGTCGGCAACGACGCGCACAGCATCTCGCACCGCATCGGCAGCGCCCTCATGGGCGGTCAGTGCGTGGCGGACGCGCTCGCGCAGATCCAGGCGATCGACTCGTACTACGCGTCGCTGTTCGCCTATCTCGTCGGCCAGCTCGACATGTTCAGCGAGGGCGACCGGACGCTGCTCGATAACACCGCGACCGTCTGGATCCAGGAGATGTCGGACGGCAACAGCCACAACCTCAACAACCTGCCGATCCTGCAGGCGGGCAGCATGGGCGGCTACTTCAAGACCGGCTGGGCCGTCAACGTCGAGGGCGCCAACGCCACCATGAGCCCGGGCAACAGCAGCAAGGACTGCGCGAACGGTCAGAGCCCGATCAACAGCCTCGACAGCGTCGGCACCCCGAGCAACACGGCGACGATGCCGATCAACAAGTACTTCTGCAACCTGCTGAACGGGCTGGGCGCGCAGGCCGATGCGAGCGGCTACGCGACGCCGGGCGCCACGGGGGGCAAGGTGACGAAGTTCGGCAAGTACGACAACACGTCGTACTTCGCCGACGGCGGCACGAAGCCGTCGGTGATCGAGAAGCCGGGCGAGTACACGGAGCTCCTCGCGTAGCAGCGACGAGATCCTCATCACGTAACACCGAAGGAGCCCCGCGCGTAACGGCGACGGGGCTCCTCGCGTAACATCGATTCTTGTTCCTGTCGTCCTGATCGAGGTGTAATGAAATCTGGCGTGTCGTTTCTCGCACGAACTACCCTAGTCCTTGCTTTGTCGTTCCCACTGGCCGGTTGCCCCGGCGGCGTGGAGTCGGGAGACGCGGGCAACCCGGGAACCGGCGGCAGCGGTGGCGGCGGCGGAACCGGGATGGTCGCCTGCACCGGGACCCCCGCCACGTCGCCCCTCGCCACCTGGGCCAACGTGCGCGACGTCGTGGACAACACCTGTCACGGCTCGGACTGCCACACGACGGGGGAGCGTCAGCCGTACATGCTGGCCACGGGCAGCGCGCCCCTGAGCGACACGGATCTCTACAACAAGCTGACGACCTTCATGGCGGACCTGTGCGGGAACCGCATGCTCGTCAAACCGTGCGCGCCCGATCAGAGCGCGTTCTTCCTGGTCCAGTCGACGCCGACCACGTGCGGCAGCGACTTTCCGTACATGCCCTTCGGGTGCAACCCGGCGTACGACAACTGCACGCCGATGGACAAGCTGGAAGGCATCCGGCAGTGGATCGCCGCGGGAGCGCCCAAGCCCTGATGGCGCTCGCTCGCGTCGCCTTGGTCCTGACGCTGGCGCTGTCGCTCTCCGCCTGCCGGGACAGGAAGGAAGAAGCGCGGCAGAAGGCGGAGCTGACGCAGGCGCTGGACCGGTTCAAGGCGCAGAACGTCGAGCTGGTGAAACAAGCCTCGGCGCTGCGCGCCCGCTTCGACAAGCTGCCCGAAGACCTGCCGGGGATCGAGCCCGTCCGCGAGAACCTGCACGCGCTCGAAGAAGGCCTGGGGGTGGAAGACGGGCGCGGGAAGTGGCTGTCGGGCGAGCTGGACAAGGCGTTCGCCTCCGGAAAGCCGAAGCCGGACGAGATCGAGGCGGTCCGCAAGGCGATGCCCCGCGGTGACGGCGGGATGTCGCAGATGCTCGTGAAGGTGACGCACGAGATGGCGCCGCTCGAGCGGCTGGCCGCGCAGCGCCACTTCTTCGAGAAGCTGGACGCCGCGAAGGGCCGCGGCGGCGCGAACGAACCGCCGGCGAAGACGCGCTAGCCTGCGCGCGGGAGGCGCCGGCGCGCTAACCTTCGCGTCCATGGGGCGCACCCGGATCCGATCGTTCGACGAGTTCTGGCCGTTCTATCTCAGCCAGCACCGGCGCCGGCTGACCAGGCGGCTCCACCTCATCGGAACGGACGCGGCGGCAGTGGCGATCGTGGCGGCCGCCATCCA
>DATBHU010000124.1:0-3633 GCA_036557265.1 Polyangia bacterium | reverse complement strand
CGAGATCGCCCTCGATCTCGCCGAGCGCGGCGCCAGGCCGACGCTCGCCCTCCGCAGCCCCGTGAACGTCGTGCCGCGCGACTTCCTCGGCATGCCGACGCAGCTGACCAGCATCCGCATCGGCTGGCTGCCGCTCTGGCTGAGGGACGCGATCGGACGGCTGGTGTCGCGGCTGGCGTTCGGCAACCTCGCCCGCTTCGGCTTCGCGCGCCCGCGGCTCGGGCCGCTGTCGGCGATCGAGCGGCACGGGCGCATCCCGCTGATCGACGTCGGCACCATCGCGGCGATCAAGCGCGGCGAGATCGCCGTCAAGCCGGCGGTGGCGCGGTTCACCGAGACGGGCGCGGCCTTCGCGGACGGAAGCGCGGCCGACTTCGACGCCGCCGTGCTGGCGACCGGCTACCGCCCGGCGCTGGGCGACCTGGTGGCCGTGCCCGGCGTCCTCGACGACGCCGGTTGCCCGCGCGACTGGAAGGGCGGAGGCGCCTGCCCGAACCTGTTCTTCGTCGGCTACCGCCAGCCGGCGACGGGCCTGCTGCGCGAGATCGCGCGGGAGGCGCGCGCGGTCGCCGCCGCCATCGCGAGCGAGCGCCCGGCGTCGGCGCCGGCAGGATCCGCGCGGTGAGCGGATGCGTCCAGCGGCGTGTCCGCCGCCCGCGCGCAGGCGAGAGCCCCGCCAGCAGGACGGCCACCCTGATCGCGCGCCTGCGTGCGATCAATCGGCTCCGGCGTCGGTGATCCCCGTGCCCGCGGACGGCGGGATGCAGACCTTGCGGCTCATCGTCCCGTCGACGAACCCCAGGCTGGAGCTGCAGTTCGACTCGACGTCGGCGGTCCGGTTGGGATTGCAGTCGGTCTTCAGGTCGCAGACCAGGAAGCAGTCGTTGTGCTGGTTGTCTGCGGTCACGCAGGCGGACCCGGCCGGGCAGTCGGCGTCGTGCATGCAGCCGCCGACGCCGCAGTAGCCGCCCTTGAACTCGAGCAGGCAGACCTGTCCCTTCGTCGTGCAATCGCTGTCCATCGTGCACGCGGATCCGATGCCGCGCTTGATGGCCTCGCTTTGACCGCCCCCACACCCGCACGCGGCGATGACGACGGCGAACGCACACAGTATGCGACTCATGGGCCCTCCTCGCGTTGGCTCGCTGGGTGGGAGCCGTCAGCGGCCCGGCGCGGCTCACCGACGCTGAGCCGATCGCTCCCGCTGGTGGCTCTCATCGCAAACGATGCCGCTGTCGACGCCCCTCCCGTGTCACGGTTCCGACGTGGGCACGGCTGGGCTCCTCGGCCCCGCACCTTCGACCTCGGCGCTGGCGGCGCCGTCACCTGAAATCGATCGATCGTCTCTCGACGACGCTGCGATCCGCCGATGGTCGAATGGTCTATCGATGGGAGGTCACGAATGAAGGCGAGCTCTCGGTTGGCGCTTGACGGTTTGCTGGCGACGTCGCTGGCGATGGCGGCCTGCGTTTCGGCGTGCGGCGGCTCCGCGGCGACCGGGACGCCCGGCGCCGGCGGCGCGGGCACTGGCCACGGCGGCGCGAGCGCCACGGGCACGGCCGGCGGTGGCGGCACGACCGGGGGCGGCGGCACGACCGGCAGCGGGACCGCCGGCGCCGGGGGCGGCAACCCGGGCACCGGAGGCACCGTCCCGATCGGCGGCACCACGGGCGTCTACAGCTGCACGCCCGGCGTCGAGCAGCTGATCATCACCGACTGCGGCTATCCGTCGGCGAGCAGCAGCCCGCTGACCAGCACCGCCTTCAACGAGAACGAAGTGCTGCGCGCGATCCGCCCGGCCGGCTCCTGGCCGAACGGCGTCGTCCAGATGTTCTACAACGACGAGCACGCGATGACGCTCGGCGTACGCCAGGTCGCGGTGAAGATGATGTCGGGCACGACGACGACCGACTATCCGGTCACGCCGCTCGCCAGCAATCCGGGCAGCTCGACCAGCGCGCAGACGGGCAGCAACGTCCTGGTCGGCGATCAGAGCGGGCTGGATGCGTCGCTGCGGCCGATGTGGCCGGCGCTGTTCGTCACCGACATCAGCGGCGATCCGATGAACCGGTCGGGCGACTGGCAGATGGGGGGCGCTCCGCGGGCGCCCAGCGCGATCTTCGGCACCTGGAAGGCGGCGGTCCGCACCGTCGACTACACCAAGAACCCGGCGGCGGTGACCATCACGCCGGACGCCGACCCCGCCAAGAACAACCTGAACCTGGGCGCGGGCGCCGATCCGGTGCCGGCCGGAATTGCGAACGAGGGTTTCGGCGCCGAGGCGCGCTGGGACGTCGCGCTGACGCCCGGCCATTCGTACCGGCTGCAGGTGCTGGTGCACGACGGCGATCAGAACAAGACCGGCGGCGACTCGGGCGAGGCGTGCGTGCTGTTCTGCGCCGGCTCGGACTGCACGCAGAACGAGAGCTGCGGCAGCACCGGCACGGGCGGCTCCGGCGGCGGGCCCAGCTGCCCCGAAGGCTCGACCGTCTGCGGCCCGGGCGGCGTCGCGCCCAGCGCCTGTCCGATGGGCACGGTCTGCGCGAACGGCTGCTGCCTGATCTTCAACCCGGGCTAGCGGCGCCGCGCGCGAAGCGCGAGCCCGCGGCTAGCGGCGCCCGCGGCGGCGCGTCCGGCGCGACAGCACGAAGGCGCCGGCGAACGTCGTCGCGAGCATGAGGCCGGGCGCTGGCGGTCCGTCGCTGACCGCGCAATCGCAGCCGGAGGACGGCGCGCCGCCCGCGCCGCCGGTGGCGCCGCCCGTCGATCCACCTTCGCCGCCGGCGCCGGTCGCGTCGTTGCCGCCGAGCGAGCCGCCGTTGCCCGGGGTGCCGCCGCCCGCGCCCGCCGCGCCGCCTTCGCCGCCGGCGGCGCCGCCGCCGCTCGTGCCGCCGCTCCCGGTCGTGCCGGCGGCGCCCGTCGTGCCCGCGCCGCCGACGCCGCTCGCGCCGCCGCCCGTCCCACCAGTGGGCGCGCCCCCGACGCCGCCCGCGCCCGTCGCGCCGCCCGTTCCCGTGCCGCTCGCGCCGGCGCCACCGCCGCCCGCGCCCGCCTGCCCGCCGCTGCCGCCGGCGCCGGCCATCCCCATGCCGCCGGTCATGTCACCGCTGCCGCCGCTGCCACCGGCGCCGCCCGCGCCGCCCGCACCGCCGGCGCCGCCCGTCCCCGTCGTCGCGCCCGGATTGCAGTCCGTCAGCGACAGCGTCGTCGAGGCGCCCGCCGCCATCGTCAGGTACGAGATCTGCGCCCCGCCGTAGTTCTCGACGGTCGGCGTGCACAGGCCTGTGATCGGGACGCGCGCCGCCTTGGCGACGCTGACGGTGAGCTGGCCGCCCGGCATGATGGTCGCCGCCGCGCCCGACGCGTTGAACGCCATCCGATCCAGCACGCGCGCCGCCAGCTCGTCCATGGTCGGGCTCAGGACCGGGAAGGTCGCCATCGTCAGGTAGCGATCCAGCGTCGTGCCCAGCAGGTCGGACAGCAGGCTGTGGCCGAAGCCGCTGTTGCGTGTGTTCGCCTGATGGAACATCAGCGGGTCGTTGTTCCCCTGCAGGAGGTAGCTGGTCAGCACGCGGCTCTCCGACGTCAGGATCTGGGAATAGGTGAGGCTCACGCCCTGCCGCGCCGCGTACG
>DATBHU010000123.1:0-2344 GCA_036557265.1 Polyangia bacterium | reverse complement strand
GCCCTCGGCGTCGGGCGCGCGCACTTCGTCGGCAACTCGATGGGCGGCCGCGTCGCGATCGAGGTCGGGCTGCGCCGGCCCGAGCGCGTCGCCGGCCTGGCGCTGCTCGCGCCCGCCGTCGCGTTCGTCAAGCGCGAATGGCACCCGATCGTGCGGCTGCTGCGCCCCGAGCTCGGCCTGCTGCCGCACAGCTTCGGGCGCGCCCGTGTCGCCCGCCAGTTCTGGGGCATGTTCGCCGACCCCGACCAGGTCGACCCGAGCGTCGCCGACATCGTCGTCGACGAGTTCCAGCGCATCTACGCGAGCGCGGGCGCGCGTCTGGCCTTCCTGACATCGGCGCGCAACATCTACCTCGACCGACCGTTCGGCCGAGGCGGCTTCTACCCGCGGCTGTCCGAGCTGGAGGCGCCGGCGCTGTTCGTGTGGGGCGCGCGCGACCGGCTGATCCCGCCGGGCTTCCAGCGCCACGTGGCCAAGTGGCTGCCCGGCGCCGAGCAGATCGTGCTCGAGAACTGCGGCCACGTCCCCCAGGTCGAGCGGCCCGAGCAGACGATCGGGCTGCTGTGCCGGTTCTTCGCGCGCATCGACGCGCTGGCGCCGGCACGCGTGCGTGCCGCGTAGCCCGAATGCGCCGCGCCGCCCTCGTCCTCGTCCTCGCCACGCTGCCGCCCGCCACGGCGCACGCGAAGGTCACCGTCTCCCCCGTCGGCGTGCGCCCGAACGCCACGCTCACCGTCCGCGTCACCGGCCACCGCCCCCAGACGCTGTCGATCGACGGCCGTCGTATCGCGACCGCGCGCCGCGCCACCACGAGGCTCAGCCTGCGCGGGCGCATCGCCCAGGGCCGCCACCGACTGAAGGCCTGCCGCGGGCGGTCGTGCTCGACGAGCGCGCCGTTCGTCGTCACCTCCGGCCCGGTCCTCGGCGGCTGCCCCGTCTTCCCGCCCGACAGCGCGTGGAACACCGACGTCAGCAAGGCGCCGCTGGCCCCCGACTCGGCCACGCTGGTCGGCGCGCAGGCCGCCGGCCACAACGTGCACCTGGACTTCGGCGACACGCAGTCGGAGTACGGCATCCCCTACAGCGTCGTGCCCGCCACGCAGCGGCTCGTGCCGGTCACCTACGGCACCGACGGCGCCGACTACGGCGACGAGAGCGACCACGGCCCGTTCCCGATCCCGCCGAGCGCGCCGATCGAGGGCGCCCCGGCCGGGCAGCCGAATCCGGACTCCGGCGATCGCCACGTGATCGTCATCCAGCGCGGGCGCTGCGTCGACTACGAGCTCTACAACGCCGTGCGCGTGGGCGGCGGCGCGTCGTGGCAGGTGTCCTCCTCTGCGCGCTGGGACCTCACGCGCAACGGCCGGCGCCCGGCCGGCTGGACGTCCGCCGACGCCGCCGGCCTGCCGATCTTCCCCGGCCTGCTGCGCTACGACGAGGCGGCGTCGGGCACGATCCGCCACGCGCTGCGCTTCACGCTCCCGCGCGCCCGCCGCGGCTGGCAGGCGCCCGCCAACCATTGCGGCACGACGACGGACGCGTCCGCGCCGCCCTACGGCTCGCGCTGGCGGCTGAAGGCAGCGTTCGACGAGTCGCCCTACAGCGGCCCCGCGCTGGCGATCGTCCGCGCGCTCAAGCGCTACGGCCTGATCTTCGCCGACCAGGGGTCGTCGATGTTCATCACCGGCACCACCGACCGCCGCTGGACGCAGACGATCGAGGACATCAACCAGCGCCACCCGATCGCCGGCGACGCCTTCGAGGTCGTGGCGGGACCTGCCGTGACGCCCTGCTGACCTATGATCGAGATGGCCATGAGCGCAACCGCCACGCGCAACGGCCACTCGACCAACCCGGTGGGCGACGGAAGCCTGCACCGCGACGAGGAGTCCGACGGCGGCGGCCCGCTGCCGCTGCGCCTCGCCAGGGCACTCGCCGATCAGGTCACCCGGCGCATCCCGCCCGCCGACCTCGACGAGCGCGATCCCGACTACATCCGCGAGTCGCTGCCGCGCCTGTGGCTGCTCTCGAGCCTGTACTTCCGCGGCGAGGTCCGCGGCCTGGGCAACATCCCCGAGGATGGCCCGGTGCTGCTCGTCGGCAACCACTCCGGCGGCAACCTCACGCCCGACACGACGGTCTTCACGCTCGCCTTCAGCGCCTACTTCGGCGTCGAGCGGCGCTTCTACCAGCTCGCCCACAACCTCGTGCTGTCGATGCCCGGCCTCGGCTTCCTGCGCAAGTTCGGGACGGTCGCGGCCTCACCGGGGAACGCCGAGAAGGCGCTGCGCTCGGGCGCCGCGGTGCTCGTGTACCCCGGCGGCGACCACGAGGTCCACCGCCC
>DATBHU010000122.1:0-22328 GCA_036557265.1 Polyangia bacterium | reverse complement strand
GAGTACAACGTCGCGCGCGGTTTGCGCCGCTGCTTCGGCCTGCGCACGGCCATCGTGACCGCGCTCGCCGACAATCCGGTGGGACGGCTCGTCGAGGACCTCATGCTGCAGGGGGGCGTCGACCTCGGCCACCTGCGCTGGGTCAAGTACGACGGCGTGGGCCGCCAGGTCCGCAACGGCCTCAACTTCACCGAGCGCGGCTTCGGCCCGCGCGGCGGCGTCGGGTGCTCCGACCGCGGCCACACGGCGGTGTCGCAGATGCAGCCCGCCGACGTCGACTGGAAACAGCTGTTCGGCGCGCCCGGCCAGGGGTCGCGCTGGTTCCACACCGGCGGCGTGTTCTGCGCGCTGTCCGAGGGGACGCCGGCGGTCGCGCACGCCGCGATGCAAGAGGCGCACGCGAACCGCACCTGCGTGTCGTACGACCTCAACTACCGTGATTCGCTCTGGCGATCGGTGGGCGGCAAGGTGCAGGCGCGCAAGGTGAACCGATCGCTGATGCCGTTCGTCGACGTGCTGTTCGGCAACGAGGAGGACTTCTCGGCCGCGCTCGGCTTCGAGCTGCCGGACGTCGACCCGCACTTCCAGTCGCTGCCGACGGCGGCGTTCCGGACGATGATCGGCAACGTGGTCAAAGAGTTCCCGAACATCAAGGCGGTCGCGACCACGCTGCGCACGTCGCGCTCGGCGTCGGTGAACGGCTGGGGCGCCATCTGCTGGTTCGAAGGGCAGTTCTACGAGGTGGCGCAGAAGGACGTCGAGATCCTGGACCGCGTCGGCGGCGGCGATTCGTTCGCGTCCGGGCTGATCTACGGCCTGCTGGCCGGCAAGGATCCGCAGTGGGCGCTGGAGTGCGGCGTCGCCCACGGCGCGCTGGCGATGTCGACGCCCGGCGACACCACGATGGCGACGTTCGCCGAGGTGATGCGCGCCATGAAGGGCTCCGGCACGAGGATCGACCGATGAGCGCCGCGCGCGCCGACATCTGCCGCCGCGTCGAGGCCGTCGGCATCGTGCCGGTCGTGCGCGCGCCGTCGCCCGAGCTGGCGATGCGCGCGGCCGAGGCCGTGCTGGCGGGCGGCATCTCGATCTTCGAGATCACCATGACCGTCCCGGATGCGCCCGCGGTGATCCGCGCGCTGGTGGAGAAGCTGGGCGAGCGCGCCGTCGTCGGCGCTGGCACCGTGCTGGACGCGAGCGCCGCCAACAAGTGCATCGACGCGGGCGCGGCGTTCGTCGTCAGCCCGGGCCTGGACCTCGGCACCATCACCGCCGCCCACGCGCGCGGCGTGCCGATCATGCCGGGCGCCCTGACGCCGACCGAGGTGATCACCGCCTGGAAAGCGGGCGCCGACATGGTGAAGATCTTCCCGGCGTCGGCGGTGGGCGGCGCCAAGTACATCAAGGCGCTCAAGGGCCCGCTGCCCGACGTGAAGATGCTGCCGACGGGCGGCGTGAACGCCCAGACCGCCGGCGACTTCATCGCCGCGGGCGCCGCCGCGCTCGGCGTCGGCTCCGAGCTGGTCGACACCGCCGCCCTCGCCCGCGGCGACGACGCGGTGATCACCGAACGCGCCCGCGCGCTCGTCGCCGCCGTCGCCGCCGCCCGCGCGAAGAAGTAGAGCGAAGTCGCTCGCCGTTCACCGCCAGTGGTTGTAGTAGAGCGACATCACGACGCCGATGTTCGCCGCAGGGATCGTCTCGCCCCCATACGAATAGTCGATGGCGGTGATCCGCATCGTGAGGCTCATTCCGAGGTGATCGCCCCGGGCGAAAGCGACACCGGCCTCGCCGATGAAGCCGAGGCTGCTCGACAAGGGAATGTCCGGCAGGTTCGCCACCCCGTTCCCCGTCAGACGCGCGTTCGTATCCTCGACGACGCCCGCGCGAAACAGGAGCAGCCACCGCCTGGAAACGCCGACGAAGACATTCATCGTAGCGGCGAGCGGAAACCGGAGCAGCGATACCCTCCCGTTGGAAGCGCCCACCTCGGCGTACTTCAGCCCGAAGGTGGCGCCTGCGCCGAGCCCCAGCACGTCGCCGATCCAGATCGGCGTGAAGTCCGCTCCCAACGCGAGGATCAGGCCATCGCCAGAGCTCAATGTGCTCTCCTCCCCGTTCGCGAACGTCGCCGTCACGAGGTCTCTGCCTCCCCCGGCGTAACCGAGGTCCATGTGCAGGTCGAGCGTCGAGCGGGGAACGTAGGTCTCATCAAACCCACGGCCGGCGCGGATGTCCGCGTCGCTCTGCACGTGGACGCGGGTCGCCCCTGGATCGGGCCGCATCTGTGCGACCGCGGCCTCGATCTGCGCACTGGATGCGCCGGATCGCTCGAGCGTGGCGGCCGTCGCGGTGAACGGATCGACCAGACCGGACGGACCAGTGACGCAATGAGCGTTCTCCGGCTTCTGGACTGACGCGGGGATTACGGCCCCCGCCGTCTCGTCGAATATCTCCGGCCCCCAGCGGTCGCCGTCGTACGCGGGACGAACCCGGTAGAGGTGCATGGCTTTCACCTCCGCGCAGACCGCGAGCGCGCCCTGCGACGTGCGCCTTCCTCTGCCGCCCGCTGGCGGCTCATCATCGAGGGCGACCGTGATCAGGTGTTGCCCGGGCAGAATGCGAAACACGCGGTCGTCGACTGACGGCGATCGCGAATCGAGCTGCACCAGCCTGGTCCCGTGCGTGCTGAGCGTTGCTACCTCGGACGGGTGGCGCTCCGGGCCGTCGTACATCCGCGCAACACACCCGGTAACGAAAAGCGACGCCCCGAACAGAAACGACCCTCGCGACCGCACACCGCGATATTAACGTCGCCACCTCTTACCGCGGCGCGGAATGTGCCGCTACGGCAGCGCGCGCACGACGACGTCGTCGAACTCGGCGGTGACGTTCTGGAGCATCAGGCCGATGCCGCCCATGGGCAGCATCTGGTCGGCCGACGTCACCGTGAACGTGCCGCGCATGGTGCCGTTCAGATAGGCGGTCAGCACGGTGCCCTGCACGTCGAGCCGCAGCGTCACCCAGGTGTTCATCGAGAAGCCTGACGAGTCGAGCGAGCTGCTGAGCGACGTGTTGCTGCCGCCGGTGTCCTTGTTGTTGAGCTTTATCTTGAGCGACTTCGCGTCGCCGCTCGGGTTGAGCAACAGGTAGTAGAACAGCTGGGGCCCGCCCAGCCGCGCGCAGAGCGCGACGCCGTCCGAGCTCGAGGTGCCCGTCGAGGAGAGCATCTTGATCCGGGCCTCGACCGAGTAGTTCGTCCAGGTCGACATCCCGGCCGCGATGACCACCTGATCGCTCGCCGCCGTCAGCTGCAGGACCTTGGTTCCGTCGGTGGTGGCCATCGGCACCGAGATCGCGCCGAAGTCCCACTTCGTGTAGCCCGACTCGAAGTCGTCCATGAACAGAACGGCGCCGCTGCCGCCCGTCCCCGTCGCGCCCGCCGTCCCCGTCGCGCCCGCCGTCCCCGTCGTGCCGCCGCGGCCTGCCGCGCCGGTCGTTCCACCGCGGCCCGCGGTCGCCACCGTGCCCGCCGCCCCGCCCGTGCTGCCGCCGCTCCCCGTCGTGCCCGACGTGCCCGCGCTGCCGGCGACGCTGCTGCCGCCCTTGCCACCCGCGCCGCTGCCCGCCGCGCCCGGCCCGGCCGTCCCCGCGCTTCCGGTCGCGCCCGCGCTGCCCGCCGTCCCCGCGGGGCCGGCGTCCTGATACCGATAGTACCCTTCCGTGCTCAGGCACGATCCGACGCAGAGCGTTCCCGCCAGTGCCAGCAGGCGACCATGAAGCAAGTGTTCGCGCATACAGCGATCCTCGTCGGCTTAGTGTCCCGACGGGAGATCGATCGGCTCAAACCGCGGCGCCAGCAGGTGGTTCAGCGCGAACGCGATCAGGTAGGCGCCCCCGCAAATACCGAAAAGAATGGCGTATCCCGACGCACCCAGGCGGTCGAGCAGCACCCCCGCGAACAGCGGGAACGCGAACCCGCCCAGCGATCCCGCCATCCCACCGACACCCACCAGCGACGCGACCGCTCGCTTCGGGAACATGTCGGACGTCGTCGTGAACAGGTTCGCCGACCAGGCCTGGTGGGCGGCGCCCGCGATGCCGATCAGCACCACCGCCGGCCACGGACCCACGCGCGTCGCGAAGAAGATCGGCAGCACGCAGCACGCGAAGATGAACATGCCCGTCTTGCGCGCGCGCGTGACGCTCCAGCCGCGGCGCGCGAGGTACCCGGTCACCCAGCCGCCCGCGATGCTGAGCACCGTGATGATCGCGTAGATCGTCACCAGGTGAACCCAGCTGTTCTTGATGTCGAGCCCCCACTTCTTCTTGAAGTAGTCGGGCAGCCAGGTCAGGAAGAACCACCAGACCGGATCGGTGAGCAGCTTGGCGACGACGAACGACCATGCCTCGCGGTAGCGCAGCAGCTCTGCCCACGAGACCGGCCGCTCGGACGCGGACTCCGTCGCGCCGTCGGACCGGATCAGGTCGAGCTCGTCCTTCGTCAGGCGCGGCGACTTCTCCGGATCGTTGTAGAGCGGCAGCCAGAGCAGCAGCCAGGCCATGCCGACAACGCCCATCAGCACGAACGCCGCGCGCCAGCCCCAGGCGGCGGCGATCACCGGGACGATCGCGGGCGCCACGATCGCGCCGATGTTCGAGCCTGAATTGAACAGCGCCGTCGCAAAGGCGCGCTCGCGCTTGGGGAACCAGTGCGCCACGGCCTTGATCGACGACGGGAAGTTCCCCCCTTCGCCCAGGCCGAGACCGACACGCGCCATCACGAACCCGCGCGCGCTGCCGACCAGCGCGTGGGCGGCGGCCGCCACGCTCCAGGCGGCGATCGACAGCGCGTAGCCGATCTTGACGCCCTTGCGATCGATGAACCAGCCGAAGGCGAACAGGCTGATCGCGTAGGCGAGCTGGAACGCCGAGTTCGCCAGGCCGTACTGCGCGTTGGTCCAGCCGAGCTCGGTGTCGAGCGTCCCCTTGATCAGCGCCAGCACTTGCCGGTCGATGTAGTTGATGGTCGTGGCAAGGAACAGCAGGCTGCAGATCAGCCAGCGGTAACGACCCACGGTGCTCGCGTACGAGCCTCCGGCGGCGACGGTGGACGTGGTCATGGGCTTCCCCATCAGTTGCCCGGCGGGCGCCGGATGGCTCCTTTCTAGGGCGAAATCCCACATTTGGCGCGAAAAATCGCGGCCGGCCCCGCTGAGCTTCCGGCCCCCGCCCCGGACACTCACGTCCGCAGGAGGGCCCGCCCGTGCTGGAAACGCTTCGGCCGTTGAAACTGCTGCTCGCCGCGGCCTGCGTCGCGGCGGCGTGCACCGCCGGGACCAACGCGCCCACGACGACGGGCAAGGGCGGCAGCCCGCCGCTCGGCAGCGCCGGGGCCGGCGGCAGCAGCGGGGCCGCCGGCTCGGGCGGCAGCCAGCCGACGGGGATGGGCGGCGTCATCTCGATCGGCGGCGCCGGCGGCGGGGGCGGCCGGACCTGCGGCCTGCAGCAGTTCGACCTCCAGCGCAAACCGGCGGAGATCCTGATCCTGCTCGACCGCTCGGCGTCGATGATGGACCCGCCCGACGTCACGCCGGCGGTCACCACGCCGAAGTGGGATCTCATCATCCCGGCGCTCAAGCAGGTCGTGATGGACACCGACAGCTCGGTGCACTGGGGGCTGAAGGTGTTCCCCGAAGGCAACGGCGACGACTGCGCGCCCGGCAGCGTGACCCCGAAGATCGACGTCCAGATCGCGCCCATGAACGCGACGGCGGTCGTCGACGGGATCACCGCGACCACGGACGAAGGCAACGGAACGCCCACGGGCGACGCGGTCAACGCCGCGGTGACGTACCTGCAGTCGCTCACCAGCGACAATCGCAAGTACATCCTGCTGGCGACCGACGGCGAACCGTCGTGCGCGGGAACGACGTCGGGCCAATCGAGCGCGCGGCCTTATGCCGTCAATGCGGTGACGGCGGCCGCGACGGCCAGCATTCACACGTTCGTCGTCGGCGTCGCCACCACGAAGTCCACCGCCACCGGCGTGCTCAACGATCTGGCGGTGGCGGGGCTCGAACCGCGGTCCGCTTTGCTGACGAAGTTCTACCTGGGCACGACCCAGAACGATCTGACGGCGGCGCTGTCCTTCATCACCGGGCAGGCATCGAGCTGCATCTTCCCGCTGAACCCGCCGCCGCCGGTCCCGAACGATCCGACGAAGCTGGGCGTGTACTTCACCAGCGCCAACACCAAGGTCCCGTACGACGACACGATGACGAACGGGTGGGCGTACCTGGATCAGTCCGACACGGCGCTTCAGGTGTACGGACCGTGGTGCGACATGATCAAGAGCGCCGGCGCCGACAAGGTGCAGATCATCTACGGCTGCCCCGACATCGACGTGCCGTAGCGCACGCGCCGCTTTCGTCCGACTTCTGACACCGCGGTGTCGCGACTTCCACCGCCGTGTGCGGGCGCACCGCGCCCGCGCGTGACGGCGGCGGCTGCGTCGCGCTGGCACACCGACTGCACAACCGGGCTCGCAAACACGAGGAGCCCACCATGAAGTTGCTCTGGTTTGCCGCCGCCGCGGCGACATTGATCTGGTCGAACGTCGCCGCCGCCAACACCCGCATCTGCGTCAGCGTGCAACAGAAGTCCTGGTACAAGCCGGGCTCCTGGGCCGCGCCGCCGGCCGCGCCCGCGCCGGCGCCGTCCGCGCCGCCCGCGGCCGTGGGGCCGCAGCAGCAGCGAAGCGCGAAGCCGCCGCAGCCCGGGTTCGAAGACATCGAGCCGCCGCAGGAGGCACCGTTCGGCGGCGGCTCCGCGCGATCGGACGCCCGCCACGCCGCGCCGCCGCCGGGCGCCGGGGACGGCGTCCGCCCGCCGCAAGCGCCCGCCGGCGCGCACGAGATCGATCCCACGCTGCACCTGCGCCGGATGCTGGAGTACGAGGTGACGCACGAGCCCGGCTTCGCCGCCGTCGACGAGCGCTGCGAGCAGCGGCTGACCGTCGAGCTGTATCAGCTGGAGAGCGGCTGGACGGTGTTCGCGCGCTATTCGGGCACCGAGCGCGAGGAGAAGGTCGATCACGCCGAGCTGGACGAGTTCCCCCAGCTCGCGCAGCGGATCGCCTTCGCGCTGCTGCGCAACCGCCCGATCACCCAGACCATCACGCGCGAGAACGTGCTGCGCGCCGACAGCGAGACCAACCTGCGCACCATCGACGGCACCGGCCACCTGATCTTCGGCATGGGGACGGCGACGCGGATCGCCAGCCTGCCGACCGCGCAGGGGCAGTCGGCGCCGGTCGCGTCCGAGCTGCGCATCCTGACGCCGATCAGCATCCAGGCCGGCTACCGGCGCAAGCTGCGCGCCTGGGGCCTGGACGCCTTCGGTCGCCTGAACATCGGCACCGAGAACACCGGCGTCCACAACAACGAGATGGGCGGCCACGTCGACTATTCGTGGAGCGGGCTGCTCGGGCTGCACTTCCTGCACTACACCGACGCGCCTGGCATCAACTCGCTCTACTTCGGGGGCGGCGCCGCCTTCGAGATCGCGACGTTCGACGTCATCAAGCCGCTCGCCAGCCAGGGCGTCAACGCGCGCGACACGCTGACGGGCGGCGGGCTGAACATCGACCTGCTGGTCGGCTACGAGTTCCTGCGCGCCAGCTCGGTCCACTTCTTCTGTCAGGTCGAGGTGGACGCGCCCGCCTACATCCTGAAGACCGAGAACGACTCGGGCTCGATCAACACGTACATGCCGGGCGCGATGGCGCAGATCGGCGTGATTTTCTAGCATGGGACCCTCAAAGGGTCCCATACCCCCCGCGATGGTCCGCGGCGAGCAGAGCTCGCCGACTCCCCACGCGATCGCGATGCGCCGGCGCCGGTTGCTTGCTCTGCTGGGCGCCGCCGCGCTGTTGCTGCTGGCGCGGCCGGCGGCGGCTCAGCTGCGAACGTGCGTGCACATCGAGCCGGGGCACGGCGACGGCGAGGCGCTGGCGCGGTTGGTGAAGAGCGAGATCGATCGCCACCCGACCCATCGCGCCGGTGCCGCCGACTGCCAGGCCCAGCTGACCGTCGAGATCATCGACCTCGGACCGAGCGAGCAGTGGGTCAACGGCCGCATCAACACCCAGGTCCCGTACCGCGAGCGCGTCGGCGCGGAGGGCCTCGGGCCCGCCGTGCAGCGCCTGCTCACCGTCGTGCTCGCCAACGATCCGCTGATCCTGCAGGGCCCCGAGGCGAACACCTGGCTGAACCGGCAGCGGCGCGCGCTGGAACGGCGGAGCGCCATGCACTACGGCGGCGAGGTCTATCAGCTGGCGTCGCCGGTGGGCGGATCGTTCGACCAGCTGGCGGGCGTGGCGCTGACGTTGCGCCGCGAGGTGAGCGCCCTGCACATCGGCGTGCGCCTGGGCGGCGCGTTCAGCCCCGGCGGCAAGCCGAATGAGCTGCGCCTGCGCTTGCAGTTCGACGCGCAGGTCGAGGCGGGGCTGTACGCGACGCCGAACGACAACACCTCGCTGTTCGCGAGTGCGCTGGTCGGCCTGGTGCACTACCGCTTCGCGGGCCCGGCCACGCTGGACGGCGACGGCGCGACCGGCACCGCCAGCAACTCGGGCCTGACGCTGGGCGCGCGCGCCGGCGTCGAGACCATGCGCACCGCCGACGTGCGCGCGCTGTTCTTCATCCAGGTGATGTTCCCGGTGTTCGTCAGCAGCGATTCCGACCACGGCGTGGTCAATGAATGGGTCCCGAGCGCCGGGGCGGGCGCCGGGTTGCTGTTCTGACCCGATGGTCCGCCCTTTACCCCGCGTTTTGGGCTTAGAATGGCGCGGTTCTTCGCTGGAGGGTGGCGCTGCTTTCGTACCGGATGGCTCGGCGATCGTTTCTGCGCGCGTGCGGCGGATCGGCCGCGCTGCTGCTGCCGTTGCTGCGCGACATCGAGGCGCGCGCGGTCGGCGCGGCCGCGCCGCTGCGCTTCCTGGTGATCCAGAAGCCGGTCGGCGCGCAGTGGGCGCTGTGGCGGCCGGACGCGGCCGCGACCACGACGACATTCACCCTGCCCGCCTGCAGCGCGCCGTTCGAGCCGCTGCGGTCGAAGATGGCGCTGATCGACGGGCTGAACATCGTCTGCGCGACGCGCGCCGCGACCGGCGATGGGGGCGCGGCGTCGGCCGAGGGCGGCATGGTCGCGCTGATGACCGGGCAGCCGACGCTCGGCAAGGTCGGCCAGCAGGACCACTGCGCGGGCGGCGCGTCGATCGATCAGATCCTGCTCGCGCGCTCGCCGGTGCTGGGCGGGCCGGCCTCGGCCAGCAAGACCTCGTTCGCATCGCTGCAGCTCGCCGCCGACATCCGCGCCGATCGCGACGAGGTGGCGCCGCGCGTGCTGTCGTACCTGGATCCGTTCCCCGGCCAGACCGACATCGCGATGGCGCGGCGCCCTCTCTACCCCGACACGGCGCCGCTGGACGTGTTCAACCGCCTGTTCGGCGGCGCGCTGCCGCCGGGGACGACGTCGGCCGACACCGCGCGCCTGCTGGCGCAGAAGCTGAGCGTGCTCGACTTCATGCGCAAGGATCTGGCGCGGCTACAGACGCTGATCCCGGCCAGCGAGAAGGATCGCCTGGCGGCGCACGCCGACTCGATCCTGCAGGTCGAGGCGGCCCTGCGCGCCAGCCTGCCGACGGATCCGACCGGCGTCTGCACGGTGCCGGCCATGCCGCCCACTTTCACGCCGATGAGGTCGGCGTTCTTCCCGAACACCTCGTGGCACAGCACGCTGGAGGGGCTGGACTACTACACGCCCGGCGAGCCCGACAATCATCCGTACCAGACCGTCGGGCGGCTGCATCTCGCGCTGATCAAGGCGGCGTTTGCGTGCGATCTGACCCGGGTCGCGACGTTCATGTGGGCGGCGGGAACCAGCTGGGTCGCGTTCCCGGGAAATCTCGACGGCGCCGATCTGCGAATGGGCGGCGCGACCACGATCGCGGCGCTCACGCCCTATCCCATGGCCCGCGTGGCGACGCCCGACGTGCGCGACTGGATGGCCAAGATCGACGCCTGGTACGCACGGCAGACGTCGGAGGCGCTGCAGGAGCTCGCCGCGCAACCGGACGCCGCCGGCAACAACCTGCTCGACAACACCGTCGCCGTGTACGCCAGCGAGATGGCCGATCCGCTCAACTACGACCAGAGCAACGTCCCGTTCCTGGTGTTCGGCGGCAAGAACACGCGCATCCAGGGGGGCAAGCTGATCAGGGCGGCCGGCGGTCCGCTGCCGAGCACGCCCGACGGCACCACCTCGGGCAACCGCCCGACCAACGACGTCTGGCTGGCGCTGGCGCCGATCTTCGGCGTCACGCTGGACGGCCTGGGCGCGCCCGCCCAGTTCACCGGCCCGCTGGGCGATCTGGTCGCCTGACGGGCTCGTCGCCCGACGGCGCGGTCAGGCCGCCACGCGTTCGAGCGCGGCGCGCACGCCGCCCTCGCAGATGTCGGCCAGGTGCTGGGCGACGGCGGCGTCGAAGCCGGGCAGCGCGACGGTCAGGTCCTGGCCCCAGAAGTCGGCGCGCGCGAGCAGCTTGCGCACCAGGGCCAGGCAGGCGTCGCGCGACGGCCGCTCGCCGGCCGCCTGCCAGGCGTCGCGGAACGCCGCGAGCACGGCGGCGTCGTCCTGGATGCGGTACTCGGCGCCCGCGCGCGCGCCGATCAGCGCGCCGTCGCGGAGCTCGCGCCCCCGGTAGAACGCGATCAGCGCCGCCAGCGCGAACGTCAGCCGCGGCGGCAGCCGCCCCTGGCTGCGCCGGTAGTCCAGCACGGTGCCGAGGATGCGCGCCTTGTACTTGCTGACGGAGTTGAGCGAGATGCTGAGCAGGTAGTGCTTGATGAACGGGTTCGAGAAGCGCTCGCTCACGCTCTTCGCGAACGCCTCCAGATCGGCGCGCGGCAGGCTGAGGGTCGGGATGATCTCCTCCTCGATCCCCCGCTGCATGAACGCGCGGAGCAGCGGATCGTCCATGCACTCGCGCACGGTCTCCTTGCCGGCCAGGTAGGCGGCCAGCACGGTCATGGTGTGGGCGCCGTTCAGGATCCGCACCTTGCGCTCGCGGTACGGCGTCATGTCGCCGGTCCAGGTCACGTCCAGCCCGGCCGCCACGAACGGCAGCTCGGTCTCCAGCGGCCGGCGCGATTCGATCACCCACGAATGGAACACCTCGCCGGTCACCAGCAGGTCGTCCGCGTAGCCGAGCTGCTCGGCCAGCGCGGCCGCCTCGTCCTTCGGATAGCCGGTGACGATGCGGTCGACCAGCGTGTTGGTGAACAGGCAGGCCTCGTCGAGCCAGCGCAGGAACGCGTCGCCCAGGTTCCACCGGCGCGCCGTCTCCACCACCGCGCGCGCCAGCGCGTCGCCGTTCCGCTCGATCAGCTCGCACGGCAGCATCACGAGACCGCGCTCGCGCGCCCCGCCGAAGTGCTGGAAGCGCGCGTGCAGCAGCTGCGTCAGCTTGCCCGGGAACGACGGCGAGGGCCGTGCCTCCGGCGCGTCGGCCGGGTCGGTCTTGATGCCCGCCTCGGTGGTGTTCGACACCACGAAGCGCAGCTCCGGGTTCGCCGCGCAGGCGATGAACGCCTCGAAGTCGGCGTACGGATCGATGCAGCGGCTGACCGCCGACACGATCTCGCGCTGCTCGACGATGCGGCCGTCCTGCAGCCCGCGCAGGATCAGCGTGTAGAGCCCGTCCTGCTCGTTGATCTGTCGCGCCATCCCGGCCGCGATCGGCTGCACCGCGACGATGCGCCCGCCGAACGACCCGCGCCGGTTCAGGCGCGCGAACATCCAGTCGACGAAGGCGCGCAGGAAGTTCCCCTCTCCGAACTGCAGCACCTTCTCGGGCAGCGGCACCGCCCGCTGCGACGGCACGGCCAGCTCCTGCGGAAACCTTTGCCCAGACGCCAGCAGCCCGGCGCCGAGCTTCGGCAACCGGCCGGTCGTGGCGGCGGCCGTCAAAGAGTGACCCCGTCCTTCCAGATCGCGATCTCGCGGAAGCCGTTGCGCTCGTTCTTGGCCTGCGCCCGCCCGCTCGCGACGTCGAGCACCAGCGAGAACAGCTTGGGCGCCAGCTCCTCGAACGTGCTGGTGCCGAGCGCGATCGGGCCCGCGTCGAAGTCGATCCAGCTCGGCTTCTTCACGGCGAGGTCCGAGTTCGTGCTGATCTTGAGGGTCGGCGACGGGAACCCGAGCGGCGTCCCGCGCCCGGTCGTGAACAGCAAGATGTGCGCGCCCGCGGCCACCATCGCCGTCGACGACACGCCGTCGTTCCCCGGCGCGTTGATGAGCCCGATCCCCCCCAGCCCCACCGGGGCGGTCTCGCCGTAGGCGAGCACCTGCGCGACGGGCGCGTCGCCCCCTTTCTGCACACACCCCAGCGACTTCTCCGCCAGCGTCGTGATGCCGCCCGCCTTGTTGCCCGGCGCCGGGTTCTCGTCGATCGGCTGGTTGTACTTGCGGAAGTAGGCGCGGAAGTTGTTGACCATGTCGATGGCGTTCTTCGCGACGCCGGCGCTGGTGGCGCGATCGAGCAGCACCTCCTCGGCGCCGAACATCTCCGGCACCTCGGTCAGCAGCACCGTGCCGCCCGACGCGGCGATGCGGTTGGCGATCTTGCCCACCAGCGGGTTGGCGGTGATCCCCGACAGCCCGTCGCTGCCGCCGCACTTCATCCCCAGGATCAGCTCCCGGGCCGGGATCGGCTCGCGCTTCGCCTTGCCCGCGAAGGCGGCCAGCTTGCGGATGCGGGCGGCCCCCTCCTCGACCTCGTCGCCCACCTCCTGCGCGTTGAAGTACTCGACCCGCCCGGGCGCGATCTGGCCGACGCTCTCGAGCAGCAGCTTCATCTGGTTGTTCTCGCAGCCGAGGCCCAGGATCAGCACGCCGCCCGCGTTGGGGTGGCGCACCAGTCCGGCCAGGATCTTCTGCGTCAGCTGCAGATCGTCGCCCAGCTGCGAGCAGCCGAACTGGTGGGGGAACGCGTGCACGCCGTCGACGGAGCCCCAGCCGGCGCCGCCCTGCATCTCCATGTCCTTGCGCGCCGCCGCGGCGATCCGCTCGGCGGCGTTGTTCACGCAGCCGACCGTGTTGACGATCCAGATCTCGTTGCGGACGCCGACGCGGCCGTCGGCGCGCCGGAAGCCGTCGAACGTCGCCTCGGCCGGCGCGGGCAGCTTGCGCAGGTGGGTGGCGTGCTTCGACGGGTCGAAGTCGTCGCGCAGCGTGCTGGTCAGGTTGTGGGAGTGGACGTGCTCGCCCGCGGCGATGTCGCGCGTCGCGACGCCGATCGGGTAGCCGTACTTGAGGACCGTCTGGCCGGCCGGGATCGGCCGGGTGGCGATCTTGTGACCGGCCGGGACGTCGCCCGCGACGGTGACGCCGTCGACCACCGTGCCGCCCGCGATCGCGCGCAGCGCGACCATGACATTGTCCTGTTCGGCGATGTGCAGCGTCGTCTGGCTCATGCGCGGGGCCGGATCCTTGGCGATATCACCCTGTTCGAAGTGTCCGGGGCCGACCAAGAAAGCTCAAAAGGCGCCTCGGTCCGGCACCGTTGCCCTCGGACCGGGAATTGAGTCTAACCTACGGAACTCGAAGGGGTCGGGCCGGCGCCCGGCCTACGTTCCCCACCGCCCAGGAGCCCCAAAGTGACCCAGACCCTCATCGGCATCGTCCAGCTGGTCCTGCTCGCCGCCGCCACCCCGCCCGCCGCCGCCGCCCCGCCGGCCCCGGCCCCCACGATCGCCGTCAAGGTGCAGAACACGCTGCCGACCGCACGCGCCGCCGAGACCGTCGCTGTCACCATCGCGGAGCTGCGCAAGGTCGCGCCGACGATCGATCTTGCCAGGCTCGTCGTGCTCGACGACAAGCGCCAGGCGGTGCTGTCGCAGCTGGTCGACTCCGACGGCGACGATACCCCGGACGAGCTGGTGTTCCAGACCGCCCTCGGCGCGAAGGAGAGCAAGACCCTCACCGTCGAGTCCGGCGCGCGCGGGCCCTTCAAGAACGACGACTTCAAGGTCTACGGCCGCTTCGTGCGCGAGCGGCACGACGACTTCGCCTGGGAGAACGATCGCGTCGCGCACCGCATGTACGGAACGGCGCTGGAGACCTGGAAGAAGGAGCCGCTCACCTCGAGCGGCATCGACGTCTGGGTCAAGAAGACGAACCGCCTGGTCGTCAACGGCTGGTATCAGACCGACGACTATCACCGCGACAACGGCGAGGGCGCCGACTTCTACTCGGTCGGCAAGTCGCGCGGCTGCGGCGGCGTGGCGGTGTTCGCCGGCGACAAGCCGGCGCTGTCGCGCAACTTCGACAGCTCGCGCGTGCTGGCCAACGGCCCGATCCGTCTCGTGTTCGAGCTCGGCTACCCGGCGCTGGAGGTCGGCCCGGGCGTGAAGGTGAGCGAGACCAAGCGCATCACGCTCGACGCGGGGCACAGCTTCAACCGCATCGCCAGCACCTTCAAGGTCGAGGGCGCCGCGCCGGCGCTCACCGTCGGCGTCGGCGTGGCGAAGCACGCGGGCGCGGATCTGAAGACCGACAAGCTCTGGATCCGCACCTGGGAGCCGCTGCCGGAGAGCAACGGCAATCTCGGCTGCGCCGTCATGCTGCCGGCCGGCACGGGCGCCACGCTGAAGCCGACCGACAGCGACACGTTCCTGGTCGCCAAGACGAAGCCGAGCGTCCCCTTCGTCTACTACATGGGATCGGAGTGGACGAAGCGGCCGGGCGGCCCGGGCGACGCCGCGGGCTGGACGAAGGAGCTGCAGGAGGAGGCGCGTGACGTGGCGGCGCCCGTGAAGGTCGTGCTGTCGCCCAAGAAGTAAGCGGCGTGGACGAGATCGACGAGATCGACGAGATCGGGGCCCAGGTCCTCCCCCACTACGCCGGCTGGGAGGGCGGCGTGGTGGCGCCCCTGGGCGCCGGGCTGATCAACCGCAGCTACCTGGTGACCCGCGCCGGCGGCGCCGCCGGCGACCGGGCGGTGCTGCAGGCGGTGAGCGCGATCTTCCCGCCCGAGATCCACGACAACATCGCGGCCGTCACGGCGCGCGTGGCGGCGGCCGGCCTGACGACGCCGCGCCTGCTGCCGACGCGCGCCGGTCGGCCCTACCTGACGGCGGCGGACGGCGGCGTCTGGCGGATGCTGAGCCACGTCGACGGCGTGTCGTTCGACGTCGTCGGCGGCGTCGCGCAGGCGCGCGCCGCGGGCGAGCTGGTCGGCCGCTTCCACGCCGCCGTCGACGGCATGGACCACGCGTTCGTCGGCATGCGCGTCGGCGTCCACGACACGCCCCGGCACCTGGCGCGCCTGGCCGAGGCGGTCGCCGCGCACGGCAGCCACCGCTTGATCGGCGACGTGCGGCCTCTGGCCGACGCGATCCGGGCGGGGGGCGCCGCGCTGCCGCCGCTTCCCGCGCTGCCGCCGCGCATCTGCCACGGCGATCTGAAGTTCAACAACATCATGTTCGCCGGCCGCGACGCGCCCGATGACGCGCGCGCGATCTGCCTCATCGATCTCGACACCGTCGGCCCGCTGCCGCTCGCGTACGAGCTGGGCGACGCCTGGCGCTCGTGGTGCAACCGCGCCGGCGAGGACGACGTCAACGCCGTGTTCGACCTCGACATCATGGGCGCGTCGCTGGACGGATACCTGCAGGGCCTGGGACGCGCGCTGACCGCCGACGAGCGCGGCGCGCTGCTGCTCGGCGTCGAGTGGGTCAGCCTGGAGCTGGCGGCGCGCTTCGCGGCCGACGCCCTGGCGGAATCGTACTTCGGCTGGGACGCGACGCGCTTCGCGGGCCGCGGCGAGCACAGCCTGGTGCGGGCGCGCGGCCAGTGGTCGCTGCACCAGGCGCTGGTGGCGGCGCGCGACGTCCGCGCCGCGATGCTGGCCGACTAGAACGAGGCGGCGCCGTGAGAGCCGCCGCCCCGTCCGCTGCCGTGTGACTTCGCCCGCTTCGCCTACAGCGTTTGCAGGAAGTTGACGAGGTCGGTCTTCTGGCCCGAGGTGAGCGCGTTGAACGCGTTCGCCGCCGCGGTCCCCTGTCCGGCCGTGCCGCCCGCGTGCCGCTGGATGGCGACCTGGCGATCCGTGGTGCCACCGTCGTGCATCAGCTTGTTGCGCGACCGCAGGCCCCAGAGCGGCGCGGTCCGCATCCGGTGGGTGACCGCCACCGAATCACCCGCGTTGCCGATGCCGTCGCCCGCCGTCCCCATGTCGTGCACGAGGAAGTCGGAGTACGGCGCGAAGCGGATCCCCGACGGGACGCCGCCCGCCGACGTCGACACGAAGATGTCAGCATCGGTGCGGTGACAGCTCGCGCACCCGAGCGTCGCCGAGTTGAACAGCGTCCGGCCGCGATCCTGCGACGTACCGGGCGTGATCGACTGCGGCACGGGCGGCGCGAGGTGGGCCATGAAGAACGTGAAGTTCGCCACGTCGTCCTGCAGCTCGTTGACGCCGCCGGCGCAGTTGTTGGTCTCCTCCGCGAAGTCGTCGTCGGTGCCCGGCACCTGATCGTCCGGGCAGCCGTTGATGATCGCGTTGCTGGGCGCGCGGTTGGCGCGGTTCTCGGTCGCGAACGCGAGGTTCGGCACGCCGCGGCTGCACGACGAGGTCGTGATGCCCATCTCGTTCAGGTACGCGTCCGCGGAGAACTGCGCCAGGCTGGGCACGCCCCCCTTCCAGCCGAAGCGGCCGACGCGGGTGCTGCCCACGCTCTGCGAGGCGTCCGCGGGGTTCGGCAGGGCGATCGTGACCCGGTTGACGATGCCGCGGACGGCGGCCGGCTCGCGGCCGGCGAGCGTGTCGAACGCCGAATCGGGCAGCGAGTCGACGAGGCCGAGGCCGAACAGCGGCGTCGTCACGCGGCCCGCGAAGATGGTGGCGCCCGGGGCCGGATTCGCGTCGGTCCCCGACTGGCAGTTCTGGCCGTTACCGACGGTGAACGTGCCAAGGCTGAACAGCTGGCGGAGCGAGCCGCCCGTGTTGGCCAGCGGGTCGAACACGCCGTTGGTCAACGTCCCGTAGCGCCGTTCGATGTTCTCACCGGCGCCGCCGACCGCGCCGGTCTGGTGACAGGCCGCGCAGCCGCGCTCGTTGAAGATCGGGCCGAGGCCGTCAGGGGCGCCCTCGTTGGCCTGGAAGTTCGCCTTGGCCGCCGCGAATTGCGTCCCGTTGGTGCCGGGAAGGGCGTCGCCCAGGGCGGCGTTGTCGCTGGATTGACCGTCGCCTTGCAGGTCGCTGCAACTAGATGCCGCCAATAAAAGTGAAATTCCGAAAAGAGTGGAACCAATCGTTTGTCCGCGCATGATTGACCTCCTCCATCGTTTTGAAAGCGGCTCTCCGCTTTTCACCGGTGTTGAGGTCGAACGACGCGCAGGAAGGCAGGCAGAAAACGTTTTTCTATCTGACGGGATCCGTCACACGATCCGCGGGAATGCCGCCGTCCCGCGTCGCGCGGAGCGCCTGCATCGCGGCGCCGAGTCGCGGACGCCGGCGTCAGCCGCGTGGGCCTGACCATCCGGAGCCGCGACGACGCGCGCATCTGCGAGCGCATGGGTCGGCGGCTGCCGAAATGGAACGCGCCAGCGCGGCCATCACGCTGCCGCAGCTGATGTCGGGCCGCTGACCCGTCAGCAGATGTGAAGAGTCGGGTCAGCGCGCCGGCGCACCCTCTTCGACCTTTACCTGGAGACGGCGGTCGAGCGGGACGGTCATGCCGCGGTTCTCGGCGCCGACGATGGTGAAGTTGACCGGGCGGTTCGGGGGCGCGACCAGCACCTGGTCGGCCTCGACGTTGATCGTGAACCCGTTCATGTAGCTGAAGACGCGCCGATCGCCCTGGTAGACGAGGCGGGTCGTCACGGTGTGCGGACCCGGCTTCGTCTCGCCGCTGAAGATCACGTAGCTCTTTCCGGGCTCGGGGCCGACGACCGTGTGCGCCGCCCCGCCGTCGACGATGAAGCGCGCCTCGACGAGACGCAGCTTCTTGCCGACGTCGTTGCGGAAGCCGATGGTCGCGAACCCATCCTTGGCCGGCGGCGGCACCGCCGCCACCGCGGCCGGCATCTCCAGCTGGCCGGCGGGCTTGCCGGCGGCGGCTGGGCTGGCCGCGGCCGCCCCCGACGCCGCCTCGGGCGCAGCCACGGGAGGCGCGGCGTGAGCGCCCGGCTCGGCCACGTCACACGGCGCCCCGGCGGCGCATTCGCCCGGCTTGATCGGCGCCTCGTCCGCGCGCGCCGCGGTCGACTGCAACCACAACAGACCCAATGCCAGCAGCACCGCCCGCCTCATGCGTGCCTCCCCTCATAAGGTAAGGCCTGAGATCGCCGCGCAACGGGCGATCGACAGCCGCCGCCAGCGGTCGAGCTCCGGGCCGCCGGCTACAGCTCGAAGCCGAAGTAGCCGCGCGCGTTCTTGAAGCAGACGTCCTCGACCAGCCGCCCGAGCAGCGCCGTCTCGTTCGGCAGGCGGCCAGCTTCGACGTCGGCGCCGAGCAGGTTGCAGAGCAGGCGCCGGAAGTAGTCGTGGCGCGAGTACGACAGGAAGCTGCGCGAATCGGTCAGCATGCCGACGAAGCGCGACAGCAGGCCCATGTTCGACAGCGCGTTCATCTGCCGGGTCATGCCGTCGAGCTGATCGAGAAACCACCAGGCGCTGCCGAACTGCATCTTGCCCGGCACCGAGCCGTCCTGGAACGAGCCGATGATCGTGGTCAGCAGCTCGTTGTCGCGCGGGTTCAGGTTGTAGACGATGGTCTTCGCGAGCTGCGATTCGGAGTCGAGGCGATCGAGGAAGCGCACCAGCGCCTCGCCCTGCGGGAAGTCGCCGACCGCGTCGTAGCCGGTGTCCGGCCCGAGCGCGCGCATGGCGCGCGTGCTGTTGTTGCGCATCGCCCCCAGGTGGAACTGCTGCACCCAGCCGCGCCTGGCGTCCATCACCGCGAAGTCGTACGTCAGCGCCGAACGGAACTTCTCGACCTCGTCGGGCGCCAGCGTCTTCCCCGCGCGCGCCTTGGTGAAGATCGCCTCGACCTCACGCTCGGTGTAGGGCGCCGCGTAGATCCGCTCCAGCCCGTGGTCCGAGGCGCGGCAGCCGGCCGCGTGGAACGCGTCGTGCCGCTTCTGCAGCGCCTCGCGCAGGCCGGCCAGCCCGCCCACGGTCATGTTCGCCGCCGCGCCCAGCCTGTCGACCCACCCGTTCCAGAGCGCGAGGTCGTGCACGGCCAGCGCCTTGTCGGGCCGCCAGGTCGGATAGAGCCGGGTGCGCGCCGCCGCGTTCTTGGCGTGCCGGCGGTGCGGCTCCAGGTCGTCGGCCGGGTCGTCGGTGCTGCAGACCACCTTCACGTCGTACTGCGCCAGCAGGCCCTGCGCGGTGAACTCCGGCTCGGCCAGCTTGCGGTTGCAGTGCTCGTAGATCTCCTTGGCGGTGTCCGGCCCCAGCAGCTTGGCCTTCACGTCGACGCCGAACGGGAACGCCAGCTCGAGGTGGGTCCAGTGATAGAGCGGGTTGCGCAGCGTCTGCGGCACCGTCGCCGCCCACGCCGCGAACTTCTCCCAGTCGGACGCGTCGCCGGTGATGTTGCGCTCGGGGACGCCCGACGTGCGCATCGCCCGCCACTTGTAGTGGTCGCCCTCCAGCCAGATCTCGGTGATCGAACGCCAGCGGTGATCGTCCGCGACCTGATGCGGCGACAGGTGGCAGTGGTAGTCGATGATCGGCTGCCGCCGCGCGTACCTCTCGTACAGGTCGATGGCGGTCTTGCTGTCGAGCAGAAAGTCGTCGTCGAGGAATCGCTTCATTTTCCGCTCTCAGAAGGCGAAGCCGACGCCGCCGTTCAGGTCCAGGTTCACGGTGAACTTCGGCGCCGCGGTCTCGACGTTGGTCGACAAGACTAGCGCGACGCTGGAGCCGAGCTTGTAGAAAACACCCGCGCCCACCTCGGCCAGCAGCGGTCCGGCCACCACGGAGTCGACGCACTTCTGCATGCCGGTCGAACCGCAGTCGGTCAGGTTGCCGAACGTGACGACGTGCCGGATCTGGCCGCCGCCGATGCCGCCCGAAACGAACGGCCGCCAGCTGCCGCTCGACGCCGCGAACCAGCTCGCCTTCGCGAACACCGCCAGCGCCGCCGGCACCGGCTCGTAGCTCTTGCCGCTCTTCATCAGATCGGTCGGCCCCGTCACCAGCTGGAAGCGGCCCTGCAGCGACAGCATCAGGTCCGGGCGCAGCCAGTAGCCGACCTCGGGCGCCACGTGCCCGAGCAGCGCGCCCGACGCCGTGCCCGACACGGGCACGTCCGCGTTCACCTCGCCCTTGCCGGAGGTGTAGCCGATGCCGCTGCCGACCAGCAGGCTGAGGTAGATCTTGCCGGCCCACTCGTCCTCTTCCTCGTCGTCGTGCTTGCGCGTCTCCGCCTTGCGCTCGACGCTCGCCGCCGCGCGCCCGCCCGACGGCCGCGCCGTCTCCGCGAACGAGATCACCAGCGGGCGCGTCTCCGTCCCGCGCGACGCGACCGGGTTCCCCTGCTCGTCCTGCGCCTCCATGTAGTAGGCGACCGACCTGCCGTTCGTCGCGGACGCCGGGATCTCGGCGCGATAGGCGCCGTCACCCACCGCCTCCATCTCGCGCCCGAGGAACTCGCTGGTCCCCTGCTCGCGGTAGGCCAGCACCAGCTTGCTGAACTTCAGGCTCTCCTCGACGGTGACGGTCACGACGATGCTCGAGCCCTGCTTCACCTCGCTGACGGTGTGGTAGCTGAAGCCGGACGAAGGCGGCGCCTGCGTCCGGGTCGCCGCGTCGCCGCCGGCGGGAGGAGGCGGCGGCGGTGGCGCGCCCGTCGCGCCGTCGTCGTCGCCGCCGCCCGCGGCGACCGCGCCGCCGCCGGCCTTCGCCTCGGCGAACATCTCCTCGAGATCGGGCGTCGACAGCGTCTTCGTGATGGTGATGTTCGGATCGATCGACAGCGCCTTCGCGAACTGCTTCTTGCCGAGCTCCGGATTCTTGAAGCCCTGGATGATCACCACGCCCATGTGGATGTGCGTCCGCGCGGCGACCGGATGCTGCTCGAGGCCCGCCGTCTTGCACATGTCGAGCGCCCGCTTCAACAGCTCGCGCGCCTTCTCGAACTCGCGCTTGTCGACCGCCGCCAGCGCCTCGCGGTTCAGCTGGGTCACCTTGTCGGGGACGTCGACGGGCTCGGCGAGCGCGACGGGGTTACGCGCGGACGCGAGCCGATGCGGCGCCCCGAGCGCGAGCCCTGCGACCACCAATATCCGGACAATCCTTCGGGAAAACATTGCGTTCGGTGAGTGTCAGCGCGCCATCATGGCGGCTCAAAAAGACCATTCGACGCCGCCCAGCGCCGCCACGAATCCGACGCCCCAGGCCGTGATGTCGCCGCCGCCCATGCCGATCGCCAGGATCGGCCGCCGCCACGCGGTGCTGCCGCCCAGCCCCTCGGCGCGCAGCGACCAGCCCGAGCCGAGGCGAATGCGGGCGGCGGCGCGCGCGTAGAGCGCGAGCCCGACGGTGTGACCGCTGTGGCCGTCGCCGTTCGTGTTCGTGCCCGAGCCCCACACCAGCGCGGCCAGCGCGCCCGCGCCCGCGTCGAACGCCACGCGGCCTGCCATCCGCGGCGCGATCATCAGGCCGCCGCCGCCCAGCCAGACCGACGCGTCGAAGTGTCCGTCCTGCGCCGTCAGGTGCTGCGTCGTCAGCGGCAGCAGGCCGCGCAGCTCGAGGCCGGCGGGACCGACGACGCGCACGCGCACGCCGGCGCCCACCGCGGCGAACGGCGGCAGCGAGCCGGTGCTGCCGACGACGCCGGCGCACAGGCCGAAGCCGACGCGACGATCGATCTCCGCGGGCCGCGGAGCCGGCGGCGGGGCGACGGGCGGCGCGACCGACGCCGGGCGGCTGGTCAGGCCGAGGCTGACGCGCAGGAACTCCACGGTGCGCAGCGACAGCACGGACTCCATCGCGGGGCTGTTCTCGGTCTCCAGCTCCTGGCGCATGGCGACGCGATCGGTCCCCTCCTCCGCGACCCAGAATTCGGTCCGCCGCCCGTCGGCGACGACGACGCCCCGCGCGCCGCCCGCCAGCGCCTGCCGCACCATCTCCTCGATCGGCACCGTCGGATCGATCTGCGCGCGTGACACGTCGAGGCCGAGCCCCTCCAGCTCCGCCGCCAGCCGGGCCGCCAGCGGATCGTCGCTGGTCAGCCCGAGCAGCACCACGCGCG
>DATBHU010000121.1:0-9940 GCA_036557265.1 Polyangia bacterium | reverse complement strand
TACAACCTGCTCTTCGTCTTCCGCTTCCTGACCGCGATCGGCCACGTGGTGTTCCTGGTGGCCATGCTGATGAACGTCGCGCTCTCCCTGCGCGAGCTGCCCACGCCGGTGCGGCTGCCCTGGCGGGTGGGGGCGCTGGCCGTCGCCGTCATCGCGTCGCACCCGGCCATCATCGATTACCTGGTCGAGTTTCGCCTCGACTCGTGGCCGAACGCGCTGCTCATGATCGCGATCTACCGCTACCGGTCGCGCCGGTGGGGGCCCCTGCGCTCGTCCATCGAGCTGGCGGCGTTGTCGATGGCGGCGATCCTCTGCTCGCCGAAGCTGGTCCTCTTCGTCGGCATGTTCGGCGCCCTCAGCATCGTCATGGACGACCAGCGCCCCAAACGGGTGGTGGGCATGCTGGCCGGCGGTCTCGGCATGCTCGCGCTCGGGGCCGGATTCCTGCTCGCGGCCGGTCACAACCCGGTGGACGTCTACCGCCTGGCGCTGCGCTATCACCGGGTGCTCAACGACAAGGGCGGCTTCGGCCACGGCGTCTACGAGATCGTCTTGGCGCTGAAGATCCTCCGCAACGTCGTGATCGCGTCGATCGTCGCCTGGCCGCTGGTCGGGTGGCGGCGCATTCACCGCAGCGCGTTCGAGATCGCGGTGCTGCTGTTCCTGATCCTCCAGCTCAAGATGGTCGGCTTCGGTTACAAGCAGTACTACGCGCCCTGGTACCTGCTGGCGATCGCGTTCCTGCCCTACCTCGAGGTGCTGACCCGGCGGGTCAAGGTGCTGAACTCGGTGTTGCTGGCGATCGCGGTGCTGTACGTCGCCGACAACGTGCTGCCCTCTTACCGCGGGTACCAGGACGGAACCGCCCTGAACGCCGACCTCGAGGCGCGCAAGGCGCTCGAGGCGCAGGTGCCGCCGGGGCACTTCGTGATCGCGTCGATCGAGACGCGGCCGTTGTTCCGGCGCGACGCCCTCTACCAGCATCACAACTCGTACGCGCCCAGCGGGTACGACGGCACGCGCGTGATGCAGGAGCTGAACGTTCAGCCCTACAGCGGGAACTTCACGGTCGACAAGGCCCTCGCCGCCATCGAGGCCCACAAGCCCGATCTGATCATCACCAACGCGCGCTTGCCGGGCTACGTGCGGACCGCGATGGAGAAGTACCTCGCCAAGCACCGCGACGAATACGTCCACCAGGACGGCTTCTTCGGGTCGTACATGGTGCGGAAGCGCTGACGCCCGGGGCGCCGCGCGGCTGACACGCTCAGGCGCCCCGATGGGGGCTCGTCGCGCGGGCGCTCTCTGCCTGCCGGCGCCCGCGTGGCGCTCAGGTCTTGCTCTTGGCGGGCTTCTCCTTCTTCGCCGCCTTGCCCGCGCCGCCCTTGGCGTCGCCGCCGGCTCCGGTCGGGGCCCCGGCCTTGTCGGCGGGCGCCTCGGCCGCCGCGACCGGCGCCAGCTTGAACTGCTCGTTCGGCGCCGACCGCCATCCCCACTGGATGATCGGCGTGCCGTCCGCCGTGCCCGCGCCCTTGACGTCCAGCACCTTGCCGCTGTTGCGCGCGACCAGGCGGATGGTTCCGGCGGGGCCCGCGTCCGCGACGATCCAGTCCTGGTTGGGACCGCCGTTGCAGCTGAACTGCTGGATGATCGCGCCGTCCTCGCCGGAGATCGCCTGCACGTCGAGGCACTTGCCGCTGTGCAGGTTGATGAAGCGCCAGTAGTTGCCGGCGGCGGGCTGCAGCTTGAACTGCTGCGCGGGCGACTTGTCGCAGGGGGCGATCTCCGCGCCGGCCTGTTCGTTCGTGCCGCGTCCGGTGAACTGCACGCACTTGCCCGAGGCCGCGGCGACGAGGTTGTACTTGGCGTTCTGATCGATCGCCATCGCGGAGCGCGCCGGCTCCGGGGGCGGAGGCGGAGGAGCCGGCGGCGGGCCGCCCTTGGCCTCTTCCTCTTTTTCTTCCTTCCGGATGCAGGACGAAGACACGGTCGCGGCCGCCAGGGCCACGATCACCATTGCGCAAGTTGCGGTCCGCACGTGTGAGCCTCCTCGAGTTTCTTTCCTAAGCCGAAGCCGAGGACCGCGAGCGTGCCATTGCACACACCGATGTCAAGGCCGAGGTGCTGGCGCCGCGCCGCGCGCGCCGGGTCGGCTTGGCGGGCGAGGTCGGAATTGGTAGTGTGGCGCGCGAGTGACGGAGGTTAACAAATGATCGCTTCGACGTTCGGCGCCGCCAAGATTCGATGGACCCTTCTGGCTGGGCTGGTCGCTCTGCTCGCCGCGGGGCGCGCGCAGGCGCAGACGATAACCTGTCAGACGGATCTGGACTGCCCGGGCACGGGCTGCGGAAGCCAGGTCTGCTACAAGAGCTCGGGCGGATCGATGTGCGTCGAGCCGAACACGGTGGGCGTCTCCGGCGCCGGTGACGGCTGGTGCGCGAGCCCCGACGGCGGCGCGATGGTCGACACCAACTGCAAGTGCCACGCGCAGGGCGCGATCTGCGACGGATTTTCCTGCTCGTTCACCATTCCGCCCGACGGCGGCACGACCGGCACCGGCGGCACGGGTGGCGGCGGCGGCAGCGGCAAGGGTGGCAGCACCGGCACGGGCGGCAGCGGCACGGGCGGCAGCGGCGGCGCGGCGGCCGGCACCAGCGGCGGAAGCGGGGGCGGAGGCGGCGGCTGCAGCCTCGCCGGCGCTCCCTCGGCCTTCGGGTCGACCGGCGCGGCGCTCCTGCTCGCGGCCCTGCTGATGCGCCGTCGCTCGCGCCGGCGCGCCTGACGTCGCCTCCGCGCGGGGAAGTGACGCGGGTGACGGAGACGCCGACGCTGGTGGTGCTGCCCTCGTACAACGAGCGCCTGAACATCGTCGAGCTGACCGACGCGATCCTGGACGTCGACGCCGGCATCGACGTCTGCATCGTCGACGACGCGAGCCCGGACGGCACCGCCGCCGCTGTGCGCGAGGCGACGGCGAGCCGCCCGCGCTGGGCCGAGCGCGTGAACCTGATGGTGCGCGACAAGAAGGACGGGCGGGGCGGGGCGGTGCGCGACGGCTTCGCGTGGGGCGTCGCGCGCGGGCGCTACCGCGCCTTCGTCGAGATGGACTGCGACTTCTCGCACGAGCCGTCGGCGCTGCCGCAGGGGCTGGCGCTGCTGGAGCAGGGCTACGACGTCGTCATCGGTTCGCGTTACCCCGACGGCACCGTCATCAACACCCCGCTTTCGCGGCGGCTGCTCAGCCGGTTCGCCAACGTGCTGGCGCGGGCGCTGATCGATCGCTCGATCGCCGACTACACCACCGGCTACCGCTTCTATCGCCCCGAGGTGGTGCGCGAGCTGCTCGGCATCCAGCAGCAGAACCGCGGCTACATCTACCTGTCCGAGACGATCTCGCACGTGCTGCGCGCGGGCCACCGGGTGGGCGCGTTCCCGATCTGCTACCGCAACCGCGAGCGCGGCGTCAGCAACACCTCGATCGCCGAGGTCTGGTCGTCGCTGCGCGGGATCGTCTCCATCGCGATCGCCCACCGGTTCGGCCGGCGATGATCGGCGCCGCGCCGTCACCGGCGCCGAGCCGGCGCGTGAAGTTCCTGCTGGTAGTGGTGTTCCTGGTGGTGTGCGTGGCGTCGCTGCAGGTGATGCCGGTGTTGACCCCCTGGGGCGCGGACCTGCAGAACCTGCAGGCCTACGCCCGCTGCGCGAGCGGCGGCCGCTCGCCGTACGAGATCGCCGGGCGGGCCTGCGGCGATCACTGGGGCCGCCCCTTCTTCTACCCGCCCTTCCTGCTCGCCTGCTTCCGCTGGACGCGGCCGCTGACGCTGGCCGGGGCGATGTACGTCTGGACGGCGTTCCTGTTCGCGGCGTTCGCCGGCATCTTCTGGGTCTGGGCGAAGAAGATCGCGCGCGCGCCCGCGCCGCCGGGCGAGCGCCACCAGGTCGTCATCTTCTGCGCGCTGCTGCTGTTGCAGTTTCCGTTCGTGTTCGCGCTGGAGCGCGGCAACACCGACACGGTCAACGTGCTGCTCTACTCGCTGGCCGCGCTGCTGCTGGTGCGCCGGCGGAGCTGGTGGGCGGGGGTGGCCGCCGGCGTCGCGGCCGGCTTCAAGCTGTCGCCGGTGGTCGCCGTGGTGGTGATGACCGGGGCGCTGCTGCTGGCGCGCGCCCGCGCCGGCGCGTGGACCTGGCTGCGCTTCTCGGGCGGCGCGCTGGCGGCGTTCGCGCTGACGTTGCTGGTCTTCTTCCGCGACAGCCGCACCTACCTGTTCACGGTGCTGCCGAAGTACGCCGGCACGCTGACGCCGCTCAACGCCTGGAACCACGCCACGCCCTCGTTCGTCGGCGGCGACTACCCGCGCTTCGCGCTGCTCCTCTGCCTCGGCCTGCTGGCGGTCTGGGTGTGGGCGGGCGCGCGGGCGATCGAGCGCGGCGACGACGGGCTGGCGCTTGCCGGCTCGCTGGCCGTTTCGACCTTCGTGCAGCGGACCAGCTTCGATTACAACCTGATCACGGTCTACCCCCTGCTGTTGTTGTTGTTCCTGCGGGCGCAGGCGACGAACCGCTTCGCGCTGCTCGCGTTCGGGCTCTTCGCCATCGCGGGCGACCGGCGCCTGTTCACCTCGCCCGGGGCGGTGCTGCTGACGCCGCATCTCCACCTGACGGTGGAGCTCGCCTTCCTGGTCGTCGCGGCGCTGGTCATCGCGCGCCCCGACGGCGCCGAGCCACCGGGCGGCGGGGCGCCGCGGGCGGCCTCGATGGGGGTGGACGCGGGTTGACCTGCTCGACCTCGACCGCCGGACGAGGTTCATGATCTCGTCGGCTTCATGAGCCTCTGGATGGCGTCGCTGACGGCGATCCCGTTCTGGCAGCCGTGGGGGCTGGACCTGCACAACGTGCACGCCTTCCAGCGGTGCGTGGGCGAACCGATCGCCATACCTGGTCGTCGTTCGGCGTCGTCGGCGCGCTTGAACCCGGCGCCCGCGTCCGGCCAATCAGACGCGGGCATTGCCAAGACGGTGCACCACCTGAACCGGCTGACGGCTCTCGTTCGGCCTCGGCCGCGGGCTGATCTAGTAGCTAATCCCGCCGAGGATATCGCCGAGGCCGAAATTAATGCAGTACAGGAACAAGTATCCGCCGGCCGGAACTGACGCGCCGGTCATTGTGAGAGTTATGAATTGACCGGTCGGCGACGCCGGTAGTTCCGCGGCATTGGACAATGAAGTCAAAGCGGTGTCTTGATTCTGAGCCAGCACCTGGCAGGACGGTCGTTGTGATACATCACTGTCTCGAGAGACGCGCACGGTGACGGTGTACGCTCCCGCCGAATCGACCGGTAGCATGACCTGCCAACGCCCAGTCGTGGGGCAACCCGCACCCCCTACCCACGAGAGACCTCCCTCATGCTCGGCGAAACAGCTCCTCGGCGTGTTGTCCAGCGGGTTGCCGGCGTAGGATCCGAGAGAGCGTGCCGACGCTGATCCGGAAATTCCAACAACACCGGCGATTGAAATGACGAGACTAGTAGCCAACGAGACGGTTCGTGAAAACGCTCTGTACCTCATGAAGGCCTCCTTGCTCTGGCTGTGACCAGCGAGCTCCCGCCTCAATCAAGGATCAATCTCGTCGGGCTCGCCTTTTCGAACGTCGTCTCAAATATTGCCCGCCACTCGGTAGGTCAACCCGCTCGGATGCGATAATGAAGGAATACACATGTGGTTGTATCGGCGTCCAATTATCCGGCAAACGCGATGCTCCTCGATGACAAATGCCGATGCGCGCGCCTGACCGGTCACCGGATCGTGATCGACGCCAGGTGCAGGACCCTCGTCCGAGCACGCGCAGGCGTACGTAGCGCGGCGCGCAGTTGGGTAGACGGATCGCGGGCGCCGGCGCGCGGCGCGCGGCGCGGCCAGCGCCAGGTAACGGTCTCTCGGTAGAGCGACAGTTTCCAGCGCGGCCGGTCCGCCGGGCGGCAGCCGCGCCGGGTGCGGCCACCCGTTCCGCCAGCGCGACCAGCAGTTTCGCCTGGCGGGCGGCCCGGTCGCGACCGCCGGGGGCCGCGCCCAACTCGGCGCGCGCCGCACGCAGCTCCCACGAGCGAGATAACCATTCGAAGATCCGACGGGGACGATCGCGCGCGTTTATGACCGGACGGGAACGAAACTGTCGCGCATCTTGGACGCGTCGACAGACCGAATCGCCGGCGTATGGCCGGGCGGCGGCCTTCAGGCGACGGCGTCCCAGAGCAGGTCGCGCGTCTCGGCGACCAGCCGGCGCAGCGCGGCCGGCGACGGGTGGCCGAGCGCGCGCGCCAGCGACGGGTGGAGCGGCGGCGCCGACGCGATTTCGCTCTCGAGCGCACGCGCCGCCGCAGCGCGCGCGGACGACAGCCGGCGCGCGCCGGACGGCGGCAGCGCCGCCCGCGCCCAGGCGTCGATCTCCCAGGCGAGCAGGGCGTGGCGGGCCTCGTCGCGCGCGATCGCCGTCATCACGGCGCGCAGGCGCGGGTCGGCGGCGTGGCGCGCCTGGAACGCGGCCGTCGCCGCGCCGAACGTCTCGCGCACGCATCCTTCACGCGCGTTCTCGGCGGCCATCGCGACGAGCGAGCGTACGGGCGCCCTCCGGACGCGCGGCGGCCGGGCCTCGGCGCCGCCCTGGCGCGCGACCGCCGCGGTCAGCCGATAGTGACGGACCTCGTCGCCGGCGGCGCGGCGCGCCGCGCTGACCAGGGGCGCCGGGGCGCCGTGCGCGGTCAACTCCGCCGCCAGTCGCCGGAAGGCGGGCACGGACGCCGCCTCCAGCACCGCGACATCCGCGAACCAACGGCCGATCTGCGACCCTTTCGTGCAGCGCCGGCGCGCCGCGAAGCCGGCCGGCCGACGTCCGGGCGAGGGCCCGCAGGGGCTGTAAGAGTAGGCCACGTGCAGGTCCAGCGACGGCTGCGTCCCCGCATCCGGGTCCGCTGACGCGTCGCCGGCGTCGGCCGCGTCCGTCACCACGCCGCAGACGGTGTACACCAGCCCCGAGTTCAGCGGGGCGGTCTCGCGGCACAACGTCTCGCACTGCGCGTCCTGGGCGCAGAGGTCCCACCCCTCGATGGTCGGCCCCATCCCCGCATCGGGGTCCTGGGTCGGCCGCGGCACGACCAGGACCTGATCGTAGGATACGTTCGCCGCGTCGCAGACCGGGCCGATCGGCCCGTCCGTTCCCAGGCTCGAAGATCCGCAGCCGATGGTGAGCGGCAGCCCCAGGGCGATCAGGCGGCGCAGCAGCTCCTCGACCCCCGTTAGCGGTGTTCGCGGTGTACGCATGCTTCCTCTCGAAAAGCGCAGTCCGCGCCCGACATTTTAGTGCCGGCGCTCATCCGGAAGTTGGTCTAGAATCAGCGGACCGTCGCGGTTTCCTTTAAGGACCACCATGGAACGCAAACGGGTATTGCTTACTTTCGCTTCGACTGCCTTGGCGCTGTCGGCCGCGGCGTGCGCGGGCAGCGGCAGCGTCAGCGGCTCCGCGGGCGCGTCGGGCACCGCCGGCGGCCCCGGCCTCGGCGGTCTCGGCGGCAGCGTCGGCGGATCGTCGCAGGGCGGCAGCGGCGTGGTGCAGCCGCCCGCGTCGGGCCTGGCGATCTTCGATCCCGCGCTGTGCACGCAGGGGCAGTCGGCGGTCGGCGCGTCGCCGGTGCGCCGGCTATCACGCATCGAATACAACAACATGATCCGCGATCTCGGCTTCGCGGACACGCGGCCCGCCGATCAGTTCGTCGCCGAGCAGAAGATCCCGGGCAACTTCAACACCAACGCCTACGCCGACGTCTCGGGCACGCTGATCACGCAGCAGTACCTGCAGGCCGCGGAGACCATCGCCGAGGCCTCCGTCGGTGACGCCAACACGCTGACGCGGCTGCTGCCCGCCTCGGGCTGCGGCACGCGCAACGCCGCCTGCGCGACGGCCTTCATCGCCGACTTCGCCAACCGCGCCTTCCGCGGGCAGCTGGACAGCACCGAGTCGGCGGCGCTGATGCAGCTCTACACGGACACCAGCACGCAGTTCGACTTCGCGACCGGCATCCAGGCCGTGATCACGGCGGTGCTGACCTCGCCGCGCTTCCTCTACGTGATGGAGCAGGGGCAGGCCGGCGCCACGGGCGCCGTCATCCCGCTCGCCCCGATGGAGGTGGCGACGCGCCTGTCGCTGTTCCTGTGGCGATCGCTCCCGGACAAGACCCTCTCCGACGCCGCGAACGGCGGGCAGCTGGCGTCCGCCGCCGACGTTGCCGCGCAGGCGATGCGCATGCTCTCCGACGCGAAGGCGACCGCCGCGCTGCAGGACTTCGCCGACCAGTGGCTCGACATCGAGAACATGGACGGGGTCACCAAGGACACGCAGTTCACCACCTGGACACCTGCTTTTGCCAAGGAGCTGCACCAGGAGACGCTGACGACGTTCAGCAGCGCGGTGACCGTCGACAACTCCGACCTGTCGACGCTGCTGACCTCTTCGTCGTCGTACGTGAACAGCGACCTGGCCGCGTTCTACAGCACCGGGACCCCGGGGACGTCGCAGAGCACCACCTTCACGAAGATGGCGGTCGGCAGCGCGTCGGCGCCGCGCAACGGCATCCTGACCAACGGCAGCGTGCTGTCGCAGCACTCGCACACGTCGCTGCCGTCGCCCACGCTGCGCGGCCGCATGATCCGCCAGCAGGTGATGTGCGATCAGGTGCCGAATCCGCCCGCCGAGGTGAACGGCGAGCCGATCCCGCCCCCGCCCACCACGCTGCCCGCCGGCAGCACCACCCGCGCGCAGTACCAGCAGCACTTCGGCGGCAACGCCACCTGCAACGGCTGCCACCAGTGGATGGACCTGATCGGCTTCGGGTTCGACAACTACGACGCCACCGGCGCCTGGATCACCACCGAGGGTGGGACCACGCCGACCAACGGGACGGCGGTGAACGCCAGCGGATCGTTCGTGTCGATGGGCGGGCCGCACGGGCTCAGCGGAGCGTTCAGCAGCCCCTCCGACATGATCACCCAGCTGGCGGCCAGCGACCAGGCACGCGAGTGCTTCGCCCTGCAGCAGATGCGGTACGCCTTCGGCCGCGTCGAGGCGGCCGGGGACTCCTGCTCCGCGCAGCAGGCCTACGCGGCGTTCAAGACGGGGAACTTCAACGTCAAGCAACTGCTGGTGGCGATCGTGAGCAGCGACTCCTTCCGCTATCGCAGCGCCGTCAACGCGGGGAAGGCCTGCCAATGAACAGCCCGATCTCTCGGGTCCAGCTCGAGCGCCGACGCTTCCTCAAGGCGGTGGGCGCCAGCGCCCTCACCTACCCGTTCCTGCGCGGCCTGCCCAGCTACGCGGCGGCCAGCGGCGGGGCCCCCACCTACCTGGTGCTGCTCTTCACCCCCAACGGCTGCGTTCGCCCGCTCTGGGGCGCCACCGACGGCAGCATGCGCGACGTGGTTCCGCCGCCGTTCGGCAGCCCGCCCACCATCACCAGCAACTTCGTGTTCCGCGAATCGCTGGCGCTCCTGGCCCCGGTGCAGAGCAAGGTGATCGTCCTCGACGGGCTCAACAACAAGACCGCGCAGGGCTCGCACGAGGCGGGCATGGCGTCGCTCTGGACCGGCATCACCTCCACCGGGGCTCCGGCCACCGGCCCCAGCGTCGATCAGGTGATCGCCTCCAAGCTGAACGCGGGCACGCCGTTCCCGTCGATCGAGCTCATGGCGCGCAGCTCGGCGGACTTCACGGACCGCGAGGTGAAGACGCGGATGATCTACAACGCCTCGGGCGCGTTCGTGGATCCCCACGACGATCCGGCGGAGGCGCGGGCCACCTTCTTCCCGCCGGTGGTCTCCACGACGGCTGGCCCCGACAAGCAGGCCTTCATCCGGCAGAAGCTCTTTCCCGCGCTGAACAGCGAGCTCACCGCGCT
>DATBHU010000120.1:0-2827 GCA_036557265.1 Polyangia bacterium | reverse complement strand
CGTGGGTGGACGTCCGAGCCTGATGCCGCTTGCCTTCTTGGCCGCGAGTGCTTCCTTCGTGCGCTGACCGATCAGCCGCCGCTCGAACTGCCCGAACGTCGCGAGTACGTGCGCCATCGCCTCCCCTGCCGGCGTCGAGGTGTCGACGGCGCAGTCGAGCGCGACCAGCGCCCAGCTCTGCTTCTGCGCGGTCGCCATCAACGCGGCGAAGTCGACCATCGACCGTGAGAGCCGGTCGAGCTTGGCGACGACGAGCGCCTTCGCTTCGCCGGTCTCGAGCGCCCGCAGCGCCTCCTGGACACCGGGACGCTTCATGTCCTTCGCTGAGTAGTTGGCGTCCTCGATCGTCTCCACGAACTCCTGGCCGCGCGGCTTTGCAGTCGTGGAGAGGACGCCCCGGAGTCGACCGGTGGAGGCCCGCGCCTGCTGCGCCGCCTCCACCAGTCGCGTCGGTTACTTGAGGGTCGGCGCCTTCGCTTTGAAAGCGGTCGCGAGACTTGCGACGGCTCCGTCGCGGGTGGCGACCGGCTTCAGGTTCCAGCGCTTTTCGATTGTCGTCAGGATCGAGGTGGTGTCGTGCTCGACGTGGTCGACGACGAAGTCGCTCCTCAACATCGGGCTGAGCACGAGCGCGGGGATCCGTGTGCCGGGGCCCCACTTGTCGTGTGCGCCAGGCACGGCGCCGACCGTGCCGGGCGGTGGGACGTGGTCCCACTGCCCACCGAACTCGTCGTAGGTGACGATCACCATCGTGTCCTTCGCGCAGGCGCTGCCCTCGATCGACTTCAGCAGGCCGACGAGGTGGTTCGAGCCCTCCGCTTCACTGGCGTAGCCCGGGTGCTCGTTCTCCTCGCCGATCGGCTTGATGAAGCTGACCGGCTTCAGCTTGCACGACTGCTTCGAAGCGGCGGCAAGATTCTCGAACTCGACCTCGTCCTTCAGGTGGTCCTTCCGCGCCTGCGTGCCGGGCGCGAAGCTGGCGAAGTAGTTGAACGCCTGGTGGTGGAACTGGAAGTTCGCATCGGGGCAGTTCGGATAGACGGCGGTCGACAGGTGGTAGGGGTCGGTGCAGGTGGGGCCGTTGCCGTTCGTCCAACCCGGCGAGCCGACGTCGCCGTCGGCGTTCGACCAGCCACCCGAGTACCAGGCCCAATCGACGTGCGCCGCCGACAGGCGGTCGCCGATCGTCGGGTTCGTGAGCGGCGGCAACTGCCGCGACGGCGCCGTCCCCGGCGCGAACGGCTGGTAGGTCGGCTGACTGGTGTTGACGGCGAAGTCACCGCACGCGAGCTTGGCCGGGGCGCCCGGCCGCCCCGCCGGCGCGCTGCACGAGACGGTCAGCTGAAGGTCGCGAAGCGCGCCGCCGATGCCGGACGTGTACAGCGGGTAATTCGTCGGCATCCCGTTGCCGTCGACGACCGAATGCAGATCGTTCGCGCCGCCGTCGTTGGGCGCGTTCGCCCACAGCGGCGTCGCGGCCGCTACCAGCCACTGGTGATTGAGGAACGAGCCCCCGAACGCAGCCTGGAACATGTTGTCGGCGATCGCGTACCGCGGGTGGCCTGCCGCATGAAGGTACTTGTAGATCGGCAGCGCCTTCGTGTCGTAGTAACCCATCGTCAGCCCGGTCGCATCGCTCCCGAGCACATACCGATCCATCTTCCCGTTATCGAGCTGGAACTGCTCCTGATAGAAGCGATGGACGATGTCGCGCGTGCAGCCGCCCGCGACCCCAGCCGAAGGCGTGACGCCGTTCGCGGCAAACACGCCCGGGGGCGGACACGTCGTCGCCGTCGGCGGGATCAGCGCATCGATCCCGAACGGCTGATTCGGAAAGTGAGTCGTGAACGCCGTCCCCGTGGTCGAATCGGTGCAGTCACCCGGCTGCGGAGGAGACGTCAGGTTCACGTCCTGCTGCATGAGACAGGAGAACGCGACCCCGTTCGCGTTCATCTGCTTCACCGGCGCCGCCGGGCGACCGTTCACCCCCTCCCAGCCGCCGTAGAGGTTGTCGAAGCTGTGGTTCTCCTCGTAGATGACGACGATGTGGTTCATGTGCGCCAGGACAGCGAGTCCCGGGTCCGGCTTCTTCGCCGCAGCCGCAGTCGCGCCACCAAGCGCGAACACAACCGCCACGATTGCCGCCGCCGCCACAAAACGCCTCATGCTCTGCCTCCTCCCAGCAGTTGAACAGTCCCACGACCGTAACCCTCCACACAAACCGAATCAACCGGCCGACACAACGACCGTCCCGGGGCGCACGTCCCTCCCCCGACAGCCAGGCCCCACCTGAGCCACCGATGCCGTGGGGGAGCGCGCCTCCCTCCCACCGGCCTCGACCTGCACCGTCCCGTCAGAGTCAACAACCCATCCCCCGGGTGCGCCTGCTAGACGCCCGCCAGACCGTCGAGCAGATCGTGGTGCACCCGCAGGAGACGAGTGACCGACCCCAGCAACGCATGCTGGAGATCAGTTCTCGCAACCCATCGCGGCGCGATCTACGGAACGACCAACTACACTGGCCGCGGCATCAAGAGAGGCGCTCAACGCCCGCCAACCGGGCTCGTCCACGGTGGCAAAACGATGCGGCCCCACTGGGGCAAGACGAGAACACGGAGGTCAGAAGCAGTGAGCACGATCACGACCGAGCGGCCGGACGCGACCGCAACCACCCCAGAGTGGCGCACGGTCGGGAGCCCGCTCGTCACGGCGTGCGACGTGCGCTCGGACGACGACGTCGCGCGCGTCTTCGGCGAGGTGGGCGACGCGTTCGGCGGCCAGCTCGACGTCCTCGTCCACTCCGTCGCCTTCGCCGCAGCCGAGGATC
>DATBHU010000119.1:0-8126 GCA_036557265.1 Polyangia bacterium | reverse complement strand
AGCTACCCGATCCCGTTCTCGGGCGACGGGCCCGACCTGTTCATCAGCGTCTTCGGCATGGTCGTGCACACCAACAGCGACGACCACTTCTACGACCAGAACGGCCGCTTCTACGACGGCGTGACGAAGTGGAAGGCGGGCACCGAGCTCACCTACAGCTTCCTGCCCTGGATGGCGGTCTCGGGCCGCTACGACAAGGTGGTCACCGACACCCACGGCGACTGCGGGGGCGTGCCGTGCTCGACCTACAACTTCGCGGTGGTTTCGCCGCGCATCATCCTGCGGACCGACTGGCAGGCGACCGACCAGATCGTCATCCAGTACTCGCACTGGTTCAACGGCGCCAACACGCTGATCCGGGTGGGCGATCCGCCGATGGAGAACATCACGTTCCTGCCCGACAAGGACATGATCTCCCTGTCCGCCACCATGTGGTGGTAGACATGTCGCCGTGGCAGGCCCCGCTTCGGCGCTGAACCTCGACGGCCGCACGGCGGTCGTCCTGGGCGGGACGTCGGGGATCGGACGCGCGATCAGCCTGGGCCTGGCGGCGGCGGGCGCGGACGTGGTGGCGTCGGCGCGGCGGGCGGCCGAGGTGGCGGCGACGGCCGATGAGATCGAGGCGGCGGGGCGCAAGACGCTGCGGCTGACGGCGGACGTCACCCGGCGCGACACGCTGGAGGCGCTGCGCGACGCGACGCTGGCCGCGTTCGGCAAGGTCGACGTTTTGGTCAACTGCGCGGGCAAGACCAATCGGCTGCCCGCGTTGGAATACGACGAGGCGTCGTGGAACGACATCCTCGACGTCAACCTGACCGGCACGCTGCGCGGCTGTCAGGTGTTCGGCAAGCCGATGCTCGCCTGCGGCTACGGACGCATCATCAACATTGCCTCACTGACCACCTTCGTCGCGTTCCACGAGACGGCGCCGTACGGCGCCAGCAAGGCGGCGGTGGGCGCGCTGACGAAGTCGCTGGCGGTCGAGTGGGGGCCGCGCGGCGTGACGGTCAACGCGATCGCGCCGGGGGTCTTTCGAACCGCGTTGAACGAGAAGCTGCTCGACGGCACGGAGCGCGGAAGAGAGATCAAGCTGCGCACGCCGGGCGGGCGCTTCGGCAAGGTCGAGGAGGTCGCCGGCGCGGCGGTGTTCCTGGCCTCGGACTCGGCCGGCTTCGTCAACGGCCACATCCTGGTCGTCGACGGCGGCTACCTGGCCAGCGGGGTCAATCAGTGAAGATCCTGTCGGCGAAGGTGATCGTCTGCTCGCCGGGGCGGAACTTCGTCACGCTGAAGCTCGAGACGGAGGGCGGCGTGTACGGGCTGGGCGACGCGACGCTGAACGGGCGCGAGCTGGCCGTCGCCAGCTACCTGAGCGACCACGTGATCCCGCTGCTGGTCGGCCGCGACGCGCGGCGCATCGAGGACATCTGGCACTACCTGTACAAGGGCGCCTACTGGCGCCGCGGGCCGGTGACGATGACGGCGATCGCGGCGGTCGACACCGCCCTGTGGGACCTCAAGGGCAAGGCGCTGGGCGTGCCGGTGTATCAGCTGCTGGGCGGACCGGCGCGCGACGACGTGATGGTCTACGGCCACGCTAACGGCGAGTCGATCGACGACACCGTGGCGGCGGCGGCCGAGTACGTGCGCATGGGCTACAAGGCGGTGCGCCTGCAGTGCGGCGTCCCCGGCGTGGCGAACGCCTACGGCGTCGCGCGCGGCAAGCTGCACTACGAGCCGGCCGAGAAGGGGAAGCCGCTCGAGACGTTCTGGTCGACGGAAAAGTACCTGAACATCGTGCCGTCGCTGTTCGAGCGGGCGCGGCGCGAGCTCGGCCCCGACGTCCACCTGCTGCACGACGTCCACCACCGGCTGACGCCGATCGAGGCGGCGCGACTGGGCAAGGAGCTGGAGCCGTACCACCTGTTCTGGATGGAGGATGCGGTGCCGGCCGAGCTGCAGGCGAGCTTCCGCCTCATCCGGCAGCACACGACCACGCCGCTGGCGGTCGGTGAGGTGTTCTCGTCGATCCACGACTGCCAGCAGCTGATCGAGGAGCAGCTGATCGACTACATCCGCACCACGGTGGTGCACGCGGGCGGCATCACCCACCTGCGGCGGATCGCGCACCTGGCCGAGCTGCACGACGTGCGGACGGGCTCGCACGGCGCCACCGACCTGTCGCCGGTCTGCATGGCGGCGGCGCTGCACTTCGATCTGTCCGTCCACAACTTCGGCATCCAGGAGTACATGCGGCACACCGACGAGACCGACCGCGTCTTCCCGCACGCGTACAAGTTCGCCGCCGGCGCGCTGCACCCGGGCGAGGCGCCCGGGCTGGGCGTCGACATCGACGAAGCTCTGGCGGCGAAATACCCCTACGACCCGGCCTACCTGCCGACGGCGCGGCGGCTGGACGGCACGGTCCACAGCTGGTAGACGCGCACGACGATGGCGACCGAATTTCCGTTTCCATTTCAGAACCCCGACCTCCCGATCGACGCGCGCGTCGACGACCTGGTGGGGCGCCTGACCGTCGCCGAGAAGGCGGCGCAGATGCTGCACGAGGCGCCCGCGATCGAGCGGCTCGGCCTCCCCCGCTACAACTGGTGGAACGAGGGGCTGCACGGCGTCGCGCGCGCGGGCGTCGCCACGGTGTTCCCGCAGGCGATCGGCCTGGCGGCGATGTGGAACGCCGAGCGGCTGCACGAGATCGCGGTGGCGATCTCCGACGAGGCGCGCGCCAAGCACCACGAGTTCATCCGCCAGGGCGACCACGGCATGTACAAGGGGCTGACGTACTGGTCGCCCAACATCAACATCTTCCGCGACCCGCGCTGGGGCCGCGGCCACGAGACCTACGGCGAGTGCCCGCATCTGACGGCGCGCCTGGGCGTGGTCTTCTGCCGCGGGCTGCAGGGCGACGATCCGAATTACCTGAAGGTCGTGGCGACGCCGAAGCACTACGCGGTGCACAGCGGGCCCGAGGGGCTGCGCCACAGCTTCGACGCCGTCGTCAGCGAGAAGGACCTGCGCGAGACGTACCTGCCCGCGTTCGAGGCGTGCATCACCGAGGCGAAGGCGGAGAGCATCATGGCCGCCTACAACCGCACCAACGGCGAGCCGTGCTCGGGCAGCCAGCTGTTGCTGGTGAAGATCCTGCGCGGCGAGTGGGAGTTCGGCGGCTACGTCGTCAGCGACTGCTGGGCGATCAAGGACTTCCACGAGGCGCACAAGGTGACGAAGTCGTGGGAGGAGTCGGCGGCGATGGCGGTCAAGGCCGGCTGCGACCTGAACTGCGGCTGCACCTACGAGCACATCCCGGACGCGGTGGCGCAGGGGCTGCTCAGCGAGGCCGACCTCGACGTCTGCCTGAAGCGGCTCTACCGGTCGCGCATGCGGCTCGGCATGTTCGATCCGCCGGCGCGCGTGCCGTGGGCGGCGATCCCCTACGAGAAGAATGACAGCCCCGAGCACCACGCGCTGGCGCGGGCGGCGGCGCGCGAGTCGATCGTGCTGTTGAAGAACGAGGGCGGGCTGCTGCCGCTGAAGAAGGACGTGCGCAGCATCGCCGTCATCGGCCCGAACGCCTACGACCCGCACATCCTGGTCGCCAACTACTTCGGCATCCCGTCGCGGGCGGTGACGCCGCTCGACGGCATCCGGGCCGCCGTGTCGCCGCACACCCGGGTGACCTACACCGACGGCTGCAAGCTGCAGGGGACGAAGACCGACGGGCTGGGGCGGGCCGGCAACCTGTCCGAGGCGGTCAGCGTCGCGGCGCGCGCCGACGTCGTGGTGCTGTGCCTGGGGCTGTCCGCCGAGATCGAGGGCGAGCAGGGCGACGCCAGCAACAGCGAGGCGGCGGGCGACAAGATCGACCTCGCCCTGCCCGGGCTGCAGCAGCGGCTGATGGAGATGATCGTCGCGCTCGGCAAGCCGACCGTGCTGTGCGTGCTGGCGGGGAGCGCGCTGGATCTGACGTGGGCGCAGGAGCACGTGCCGGCGATCGTCTACGCCTGGTACCCCGGCGGCGAAGGCGGCACCGCGCTGGCCGACGTGCTGTTCGGCGACGCGTCGCCGGCCGGGCGGTTGCCGATCACGTTCCCGCGCTCGCTCGCGGACGTCCCCGACTTCAAGAGCTACGCGATGAAGGGGCGGACCTACCGCTACGCGGAGAAGACGCCGCTCTACCCGTTCGGGTACGGGCTGTCGTACGCGCGCTTCAAGTACAGCGGCATCGCCGTGTCGAGCGCGCGCATGCGCGCCGGCGAGACCATCACCGTATCGGCCACCGTCGAGAACGTCGGCAAGGTGCCGAGCGACGAGGTGGTGCAGCTGTACGTGAAGGACCTGGAGGCGTCGTGCGCCGTGCCGCTGCACGACCTGCGCGGCTTCCAGCGCGTGCGCCTCGGTCCCGGCGAGGCCCACACCATCAGCTTCGACCTCGCCCCGCGCGACCTGATGCTGGTCAACGACGCCGGCAAGCGCGTGCTGGAGCCGGGCCGCTTCCGCGTCACCATCGGCGGCAGCCAGCCCGACGCCCGCAGCGCCGAGCTCACCGGCCAATCCCCCCTCGCCATCGAATTCGACGTCGTCGGCTGAGACAGTCTCCGCGTGCTATCGTTTTCCACATGGGATGGGCGTCGGCCGCCAGAACGCCAACGTTCGACGAGCTCTACAAGGCCGTGCAGGCGCTGCCCGAGGGAGTGACGGGCGAGATTCTCGAACCTGGCGTCATCCGGACCATGGGCCGGCCGGGCGGGCCGCACCGGATCGGGAACTGGGCAATCAGACGCTCGCTCGCGGACGACGATCGGTGGGAAGGGGGCCGCGGCTGGTGGTTCGAGCAGGAGGCAGAAGTGCGTCTGCTCACCGACCGACTCGCGGTCCCGGATCTGTCCGGCTGTTGCCTACAAGACAGCGTCGACGCGCCGCCCGCCTTCGCCTTCGAAAACCCTATTCGCCGGCTCCCGGATTGGTGCTGCGAAATTCTCTCCCGGTCGACCGAGAAGGTCGATCGCGATATCAAGCTACCCCTCTATGCGGAAGCGGGTATCGCGTGGATCTGGATCGTCGCTCCAGAAGCGCGCAGGGCGGAGATCTTTCGCACTACAGAACGCCGCGCCGAGCTCGTCGAGACCATCGAAGGAGACGTGAAGCGCCCCCTTCCACCGTTCACGTCGGTCGTCGACACGAGCCGCTGGTGGGTGACGCCACCCAGCCGGCGTCTTCAGGATTCGGAAGAGTAGCGGCCCGCTCGGAACCCGGTCGTCGCCGCATGATGACTCCCGAATCGTCCGTCACCTGGGTCCTCGAATCGGCGGCCTTCCCTGACCGGCACGCCGCCCTGATCCCGGCGCTCGAGACCGCCGGTCACCGGATCGTCCAGTGGGACGACGGCTGGTGGGCGAGCGGGCGCTGGCCGCGGCTCGCCGACGGGCCGGTCGTCTTCCACGGCAGCCTCGAGAACGCCGCGCGGATCGGCGCCGGCCTCCCCTGGCGGCCGGGCGCGTTCTGCGACGTGCGCGCCTTCACCTGCTCGACCTGGTATCCGCGCGCGAGCGAGTGGCTGGTCCACCGGCAATGGCGGGCGCTCCCCGCCTACCTGCTGGCCGAGGATCCGGCGGCCGCGGTCCGGCGTCTCTGCGACCTGGAGGCCGTCTTCGTCCGACCCGACAGTCCGCTGAAGCCGTTCGCCGGGCGCGTGCTGTCCGTCGACAGGATCACGCTGACTGCCCTCGATCACGGCTTCTACTACGACGATCCGACCATCCCGGTGATCGTCGCGCCGGTCCGCGCCGTCGGCCGGGAATGGCGCTACGTGGTGGTCGACCAGCAGGTGGTCGCAGGCAGCGCCTACAGCGCCGCCGATCGCGGCGCGCGCGCCGACGATCCGGGCGGGGAGCCGTGGGCGTTCGCCGCCGCCGTCGCCGCGAAGATGCCGCCGCCGGAGCGCGCCTACGTCCTCGACGTCTGCGAGGCCGACGGGCGCCTCTGGCTGCTCGAGCTCAACCCGTTCAGCGGCGCCGATCTCTACGCCTGCGCGGCCGGCGACGTCGTCGCCGCGGTGTCACGCGCGGCGGCCGCCGCGGCGCGCGACGCCGCGCCGAACTGATTGTTTCGCCGCCGCATATAATTATGTGTCGATAATATCGACTCTTTCCGTCGGCGGCCGGCGTTAGCATCGTAGCCATGCGATCCATCGCCTTGCTTCTTCTCCTGGCGGCGTCCGCATCCTGCGGCTCGTCGCCCCTCACGCCCGGCGGCGCGCCCGACCCGAACCAGCCGACGGCGCAGCCCGACGGCGGCCCCGCCGCGCTGTCCGACGCCGACTGCACGGCCTACAACCCGATCGCCTGCCGGCTCGACGTCGCGAAGACCAGCGTCGCCATCGACGTGAACTACCCCAACCTCATCTTCTGCCGCCTGCAGTTCCTGCCGTCCAGCGGTCTCCTCAGCGCGGGGCCCCACACCCAGCTCGCCGCGGCGTGGGACGTGTCGCTCACCACCGCCACCCACGATCAGCAGATCCTGACCGCCGAGCAGCCGCACGCCGTCCTCGAGTACCCGCTCGGCAGCGAGCAGCTCTATCTGACCCGCGTCACGATCGCGTCCAAGACCGGAGACACGCTCGCGACGCTGATCGCGAACACCCTCGGCCCCGACGTGTCGCTCTTCGCCGTCACCCTCGGCTGCCCCGGGCACTGAGGGGCCTCGGCCTGACCCTCTCGCGCGCCTCCTCCCCGGACGTCAATCCACCTGCGTCGAGACGATCGGATCGTCGGCGCCGCGCCGCCAGGGCAGCTCGGGCCACCAGCGGGCGACGGCGCGCGCCGTCTCCGGCTCGATGCTCTCGCCCGGCGCGGGCGTCACCAGGGTCGCGGCCGCTGCCCGGCCCGCCGCGACGGCGCGCTCGATCGGCTCGGTCCAGCCGTGCGGCGCCAGCGTGAACAGCCCCCAGTGCATCGCCAGCATCACCTTCCCGCGCAGCATGGCGTGGGCGACGAGCGCCTGCTCGGGGCCGATGTGCCAGTCGGGCCAGGCGCGGTGGTACTGGCCGACCTCGATCATCGTCAGGTCGAACGGGCCGAGGCGCTCGCCGATGTCGCGCATCCCGCGGTGCAGGCCGGTGTCGCCCGAGAAGAAGACGCGGTGGCGGGCGCCGACGAACGCGTACCCCGCCCACAGCTTCGCGTCGCGGTCGAACAGCAGGTTGCGCCCGGACGCGTGGCGCGCGGGCGTGCAGACGATCTCGATGGCGCCGACCCGCGTCCGCTCCCACCAGTCGAGCTCGACGATGCGCGCCTCGGGGACGCCCCAGTAGGCGAGGTGTGCGCCGATGCCGAGCGGCACCACGAACACCGTCGACGGGCGATCCTTCGCCAGCGCCACGATGGTCCGCATGTCCAGGTGGTCGTAGTGATCGTGCGAGATCACCACCGCGTCGAGCGGCGGCAGCGCGGCGAGCGCGATCTGCGGGTGGTACCAGCGGCGCGGGCCGACCCAGCCGAGCGGTGACGCGCGCTCGCTCCAGACCGGATCGGTCAGCACGCGCGCGCCGTCGATCTCGATCAGCACGTTCGAGTGCCCCAGCCAGGTGACGCGCAGCCCGGACGCCGGCGGCGCAGCGAAGCGCGCGGGATCGATCGGGCCGGCCGGCAGCGCCTGCCGCGGGCTGGCGTCGTCGCTGGCGTCGAACATCGACTTCATGGCGGCCCAGTTGTCGGTCCAGAGCGGCTGCGGGTTGACGAAGCGCCCGTCCTTGCCTTGCCACTGCGGCGACCGCTCCATGCGCGCGCGCCGCGCGCCGACCGCGCGATGCCCGAGCGCCTTCCACGCGTCCGCGACCACGACCGCCAGCACGACGGCGACGGCCAGCCCCGCCCAGCGCGCGACGCGCAGCGCCCGTCGCCAGAGCGGGCGCTGGCTGGGCATGACGGTCGGCTCGCGCGACACGCCGCGAACTATTGCCGAATCGCGATTGATCGGCCAGGTTTCCCTATTCCTATCCAGCGAACGGAAAACGGAATTCGCCCGCCGGCTTCACCGGAGTCACGCTGAGCTGCCGGATCGTGAATGGCGAAGCCGTGCCAGATGCAGTGACTGCGTCCACGCCACCTTTT
>DATBHU010000118.1:0-19463 GCA_036557265.1 Polyangia bacterium | reverse complement strand
GCCTGCAGCTTCACAGGGTTGCCGTCGACGGTCAGCTCCTCGTGCACGGTGTACGCCAGCAACGCCACGTCGTCTCCGATCATGCGCACCTTCACGTCCGCATCGATCTTGAAGGACTGCAGCTTCCAGCTCCCCTGCTTGAGCAGGTCGGCCATCGTCCGGTGGTCGAGGCTGGCGATCCCCTGCGCCCCGGCGACGATGCACGGGTCATCGGTCAGCTGCAGCGCCGCGTCGTCGTCCCGGTCCTGCAGCGCCTGCCAGTAGCGCCGCTCGAGGCTCAGCAGTTCGTCTTGCAGGGCTTGCGCGCTGGGCATCGTCCACCTCCTCCGCAAAACTGGGGTCGATCCCGATGGCCGGCAAGCGCTAACGATTGGCGTCCCGGAACTCCCACAGCAAGCGCCAGAAGCTGTCCCAGGCCTCCGCGTCCGAGCGCGCGGCGTTCCGGATGGCCCGGATGGGACCGCGGTTCAGGTCCCAGGCGAAGCGCTGTTCGAGGTACGGCGCAAAGTCGCCGTAAAGCTTCAACCCCGGGTCGTCGAGCCCGTGCCACGTCACGGCCAACGAATAGCCCGCAATCAGCGTCTCCAGCCTGTCCAGCTGGGCGCCGCGGGCGGAATCGGCCGCCCCGACGTACATGACCGGGCGCTTCTGCACCAGGCTCAGCAGATTGAGCATGGACACAGGAGGGGTAGCTTCCATGCCCGCAATAGTAGCCCTGCTGTCGATTTGCTCGATGTTTGACCTTGCACGCCCACTGAACATAAGTACAGTTACCAAATGAGCGCAACGACGGCCGCAACGGTCCTTTGTCTGGCGGATGAAATCGCGGTTCTGGCCGCGCAGGTCGACGTTGGCGTGCATCGTTTGCTGACCTGCATCCGCCGGTTTGACGCGTCGGAGGAATGGGGACACCAGGGCGCGCGCACGTGCGCGGACTGGCTGGCGTGGCGGATCGGCCTCGGGCCGGGCGCCGCGCGCGAGAAGGTCCGCGTCGCGCGGGCGCTCGGCCGGTTTCCGGCCATCGACCAGGCGATGGCGTCAGGCAAGCTGTCGTACGCGAAGGCGCGAGCGCTGACGCGCGTCGCCACCGCGGCGAACGAGGCGCGGCTGGTCGAGATCGCGCTTGTCGCCACCGGCGCGCAGCTGGAACGGATGTGCCGGCGGTTCCGGCGACTGATCGACGACGACGCGATCCCCGGCATGGACGGCGCGATGGATCCTGCATGCGACGCGCGAGGCGTGCGCGTGCTGACCACGGACGCCGGCCACCTGCGGATCGAGGTGACGCTGGACGCGTCCGACGCCGCGCTGGTGCTGGCGGCGATCGACCGGGGGCGAGACGAGCTGCGGGACGCGACCGGATCCAAGCCGGCGCCCAGCCGTCTCGACGGCCTGATCGCGATGGCGGAGCGGACTCTGGCGCCCGCGCCGGCGCCGCGGGGCGAACGCAACGACGCCGAGCGCGGTCACGTTCATCAGGTCGTCGTTCATCTGGACCAAGCGGTGCTCGGCCCGGACGACGCGCGCGAGGCATACCTGGACGACGGCACACACGTCTCCGCGGAGACGTTCCGCCGTGTCAGCTGCGACAGCGCACTGGTCGCCGTCACGACCGGCGAGGCGGGCGAGGTGCTGAACGTCGGGCGCAAGACGCGCGTCGTCCCGGCGGCCATTCGCCGGGCGCTCTGGTCCCGCGATCACGGCTGCCGATTCCCGATGTGCTCGAACCGCCGCTTCGTCCACGCCCACCACGTAGAGCACTGGGTGAACGGCGGCTCGACGAGCCTCGACAACCTGATCTTGCTCTGCGGTTTCCACCACCGGCTACTTCACGAGGGCGGATTCAAGGTTTCCTCGGAAGCAGCCGCCGAACCGCGATTCTTCACGGCGCGCGGCACCGAGATCCCGTCGGTTCCAGACCGACCTTCATTGTCGATCTCCGCGCCCCCAACGATCGACGATCCCGCCGTCAACCTGTGCGGCTGGGACGGCGAGCCCGTCGACTACGACGCGACGGTCGACGCCATGTGCGCGGCGAGCGAGGTGATCGGCTGGGTCAGTGCATGTACTCGATGAACCTCGCGCCCTTGCCGACACGTCGCCAGACGCCGCCGACCCTTTCGACTACGAAGCCCAAGTTCTTCCCGGAACGGAGACATTTGTTGTAGCCGCCCCAGACGGTGACGATCAGAACGCGATCCGCGCCGGCAGTCGGCTGATCTGCGGCGCCGTCGGGGGACCAGTCTTCGATGCGGATAATAGGCGGCTCGTGGCGCGCCCAATCACGGCGCTGATTCGTTGAAAGTCGGCCCCCGACAAGGGTGGCTCGATCGACGTGCGCAGGCCCGGGATCTCCACGTTGCAGCTCGGGTCTTCGAAGTCCGGACATCGTTCCTTGGAACAGGTCGTCCGCTGCGCGTTTGCCAGCGGTCCTTCCGATTCTAGATTCCGGGCCGCCGCATCGATGCTGACGAGCATCCCCGGCTTTGCTCCGCAAACCCAGTTACTTCCATCCTGCGCCGACGCACACCCGCCGACCCAAATGACGACGCAAAGGAGAATCGGCCGGCCCGACACGACGATGGGGCGATGCATTCCTCGGACCGCCAGCGAATGGCGCGCGAAACCGAATCGGCCGGGTTTCTCCCGTCAGCACGGCAGGTGATCAATCGACCGTGACGCCAAAGTGGCAGGCCGATCAGCCCGGTATCTCGACCCACCAGACGCCGTCTTCTATGACCGGATCCAGGCGGAGCTCGCGGCCGTCGTCTTCGAAGGAGATCGCGATGGTCGGCGATTCGTCCCAGCCCCAGCAGCGCTTGAGGGTCGCGACGGCGGCGGCGGCGGCGAGGCGGGTGCGGTCGGCGGCGGCGGCACAGGAGATCGTCGACCGGCCGGCGACGTCGGCGTGAACCAGCGAGACGACGGCGCCGGGGAACAGGCGCCGGATCGATTCGTCGCTGCTATCGAGCAGGAACGGCGGGGTCGCGGCGCGAACGACGACGTGGGCCGTCGATTCGCCGTCGATGGTGGCGGCGACCTGCGCCGCCTGGATGGTCTCGCCGAGGCCGGTCGCCCGCAGCGGGAGGATGCCGTCATCCTTGGTGACGATGTCGATCCGGCAGCGGCGCGCGGCCATCCTAGGCGACAGGCGGCAGCGCTACCTTGGCTGGACGCCCAGCTCGCCCACCGCGCGATCGAGCAACCCGTTCGTGAACGCGGCGCCCTCGGCGGTCCCGTAGCGCTTGGCCAGCTCCACGGCCTCATTCAACACGACGTTGATGGGGACGTTCTTGCAATGCAGCAGCTCGTAGAGGGCGATGCGGATGACGTTGCGCTCGACGATCGCCATCCTCTCGAGGCGCCAGTTCTGCGACAGCTTGGTCAGGTGCTCGTCGAGCTCGGCCCAGTGCTGGGTGACGCCGCGGACCAGCTCCTGCACCAGCGGCCGATCGATCTTCGCCGCCAGCTCCCCCGTCCCGTCGTCCTCGTCTTCATCTTCCGCCGGCCCGCCCTTCGTCGCGAGGTGCTCGAAGTAGCGCGCGATCGTCAGGTCGACGTCGGCGTCGGACTCGGGAGCGACACCGCCCGCATCGATCTCGTGCAGGATCTGCAGCGCGATTTCGCGCGATTTTCGCCGCGGCCCGGCCATCGACTACTTCCGCCGTGGCAGGTCGGTCGCCGGCGGCGGGACGACGCTGACCGGCACCGCCTCCACCTTCTTCTCCGCCTCGATGCGCGCGTAGAGGTCCGCCATCTCCACGGCGACCATCGCCGCGTCGGCGCCGCGGTTGCCGGCCTTGGCTCCGGCCCGCTCCACCGCCTGCTCGATGGTGTCGCAGGCGAGCACGCCGAACGCGACGGCGATCTTTCCCTCCGCGGCCAGCGTGCCGACCCCCGCCGCCGCTTCGCGGACGACCAGATCGAAGTGCGGCGTGGCGCCGCGGATCACCGCGCCCAGGCAGACGATGCCGTCGAACTTGCCGGTGTCGGCGACCTTGCGCGCCAGGCCCGGGACCTCCATCGCGCCGGGGCAGCGGTACAGCTCGACGTCCTCCTCCCCCGCGCCCGCCCGGCGCAGCGCCGCCTGCGCGCCGTCGATCAGCTTCTCGACGATGAAGTCGTTGAACCGCGCCGCCACGATCGCGAAGCGACGGCCGTTCGCCGACAGCCCGCCCTCGTGAACGGGACCCTCGCGCTCCGTGCCGTACGACGACGATTTGGTCTCTGGTCTGCTCATGATCCTGTCTCTTTGAGGGCGACCACCCGCCCCGGCGGCCGGATGGCGACGCACTCGACCACCTCCAGCCCGTACCCGCCCAGGCCGACGATCTGACGCGGGTGATTGGTCAGCAGGCGGATCCGCCGCACGCCGAGGTGCGCCAGCACCTGCGCGCCCAGGCCGAACTCGCGCAGCCGCGCCTGCTGGTTCGCCGCCGCGGCGACCGCCGTCGCCGCCGCGTTTCCGCCCAGCCGCGCCGACAGGCTGGTCCGCCCGCGCGCGTACACATAAAGGAGGATTCCGCTGCCCGCCTCCTCGATCAGGCGCAGCGACACCGTCGCCGGGTGATCGTCCGGAGCCGCGCCCACGCCGAACACGTCGCGCAGCATGTCCGCGCTCTGCACGCGCACCAGCACCGGCTCGTTCGGGTTGATCTCGCCCAGGACCAGCGCCAGGTATTCGGTCTCCTCGACGTCGGTGCGGTAGACGCAGGCGCGGAACTCGCGGGTGACGCCGCCCGACATCGGACGCACGCGCGTCTCGGCCAGCGGGTGGACCAGCATCTCCTGCCCCATCCGGTAGTCGATCAGATCCGCGATCGTCACCACCGGCAGCGCGTGCGTGCGCGCGAACGCCTGCAGGTCGGGCATGCGCGCCATCTCGCCATCCTCACGCATGATCTCGCAGATGACGCCGGCCGGATCGCGCCCGGCCAGCCGCGCCAGGTCGACCGACCCCTCGGTGTGGCCGGAGCGAACCAGCACCCCGCCCCGCCGCGCTTTGAGCGGAAAGATGTGGCCCGGCGTGACGATGTCGTCGGGCCGCGCGTCGCGCGCCACCGCCACCCGCACCGTCTCCGCCCGCTCGCGCGCCGAGATGCCGGTGGTGATGCCGCGCCGCCCGTCGATGCTGACCGTGAACGCCGTGTGCCGCGGGGATCGGTTGTCCGGCGCCATCATGGTCAGGCCGAGCTGCGCGACCCGCTCCTCGGTCAGCGACAGGCAGATGAGACCGCGCCCTTCGCGCGCCATGAAGTTGATCGCCTCGGGCGTCACCAGGTCGGCCGCCATCACCAGATCGCCCTCGTTCTCGCGATCCTCGTCGTCGACCATGATCACCATGCCGCCCGCGCGGATGGCGTCGATGGCGCGCGTCACCGCGGCGTGGCGGTCGCCCTCAGCGGACAAAGCCGTACCTCCGCAGTGTGTCGATCGAGATCTCGCGGCGCGGGGTGTGGCCCGCGCTCATGCGATCGCCGCCGCCCAGCTGGGCCGCCACCAGGCGATCGATGTGCTTCACGATCATGTCGGCCTCGAGGTTGACGTTGTCGCCCTCGCGCCGGTCGCCCAGCTTGGTCGCCTCGAGCGTGTGCGGGATCAGCGTCACCGAGAAGACGTCGTCGACCACCGTGTTGACGGTCAGGCTGACGCCGTCGACCGCGATCGATCCCTTGGCCGCCAGGAAGCGCGACACCTGCGCCGGCGCGTTGATCTCCAGCTCGAGCGCCGAGCCCGGCGCGCGCCGCCCCACCACCGTTCCCATGACGTCGACGTGGCCGAGCACCAGGTGGCCGCCCAGCGGATCGCCCAGCTTGAGCGGCCGCTCGAGGTGAACGCGGCTGCCGGGCTCGAGCAGGCCCAGCGTCGTCAGCGCCAGCGTCTCGGGGCCGAGGTCGGCGGCGAAGTGCCCGACGGCGCGCTCGACGATGGTCAGGCAGACACCGTCGACGGCGATGCTGGCGCCGATCGCCATCGACTCGACCGGGAGATCGGTGACCACCACCAGGCGAACGACCGGCGCCTGATTCAGCTCCAGTCGCTGGATGGACTCGACGACGCCCAGCGCTTCTACGATGCCGGTGAACATGTGCGAAAACCTAGAGCTAGCGCCCCCAAAAGCGGCCCAATCATAGCACTACCGATCAGGCTTCGCCTGGGCGGATCGTGGCTGTTTCGCCGGCACGACGTCGGCGGTGATCAGCAGATCCTCACCGACGGCGCGCACCGTCAGCGGCCCGAGCGTCAGCGCGTCGCCCAGCGCCAGATCGGCGCCGCGCGCGATCGGCACGCCGCCCCCCAGCAGGCGCGGCGCGACAAACAGCGCCACGCGGTCGACGAAGCCGGACTTGATGAAGGCGCCGTGGATCGTCGCGCCGCCCTCGACCAGCAGCGACTGCACGTCCCGCTCCCGCGCCAGGTGCTCGAGCACGAAGGCGATGGGCGGGCGCCCGCTGCCGTCCGGGTCGCCGATCACCTCCGACGGCGCCTCCGGCGACAGCATCTTCAGATCGGCGGGCAGCCCCGCCTTGCCGGCCAGCGCGACCCGGCGCGGCGCGGGCCCGCGCTTGCGCCCGGGCAGCCGCACGGTCAGCCGCGGGTCGTCGGCCAGCGCCGTCCCCGCCCCGACCAGCACGGCGTCGTGGGCGGAGCGCAGCTCGTGGGCGGCGCGCAGCGCCTCGCGCCCGGTCAGGAAGGCCGGCGCGCGCTGATCGCGCGGCTTGCCGTCCGCGATGTAGCCGTCCAGCGTCGCCGCCGCCTTCAGCGTCACCAGCGGCCGGCGCTCGCGGATCCAGACGGCGTAGGCGCGGATCGCCTCCCGGCACTCGCGCTGCAGGCAGCCGACGTCGACGCGCAGGCCGGCCCGGCGCAGGCGCGTGATGCCACCGCCGTCGACGAGCGGGTTCGGATCGCCGCAGCCGACGACGACGCGCGTGAAGCCGCCCGCCAGCACGAACTCCGTGCACGGCCCGGTGCGCCCGACGTGGCAGCACGGTTCCAGCGTCACGTACAGCGTCGCGCCGCGCGTCGATCCGCGCACCGACCGGATCGCGTTCACCTCGGCGTGCGCCTGGCCGGCGCGCCGGTGATAGCCCTCGCCGATGATCCGCCCGCCCCGCACGATGACGGCGCCGACCACCGGGTTCGGCCGCGCCGTGGCGCGCCCGCGCTCGGCCAGCTCGAGCGCGCGGCGCATGAAGCCCTCGTCCGCCGCGCTGAACGCCGTCGCGTCGCTGCCCCGGCCCCGGCCCCGGCCGCCGCGCGCCGCCCGCCGCGTCGTCACCGCTTGCCCCGCCTCTCGACCAGGTTCTTGATCTCGGCTTGCAGCTCGGCGAGGTCACGGAACGGCCAGTAGACCGACGCGAAGCGCACGTAGGCGACGTCGTCGATGTCGCGCAGGGCCGCCATCACCGCGTCGCCCACGCGCGACGACGGGATCTCTTTCTCGCTCGCCTCTTCCAGCTCGCGCTCGATGCGATCGACGACGTGCTCCAGCTCCTCCACGGGCACGGGCCGCTTGGTGCACGCCTTGCGCAGCCCGGCCAGGATCTTCAGCCGGTCGAACGGCTCCCGCCGCCCGTCCTTCTTGATCACCAGCGGCAGCACCTCGTCGATGCGCTCGTAGGTGGTGAAGCGGCGCCCGCAGCCGGCGCACTCGCGCCGCCGCCGGATGACGTTGTCGTTGTCGGACGGTCGGGTGTCGACCACCTTGTCTTCGATCTGGGAGCAGAACGGGCAGCGCATGGCCGGTGTGCAGGGGTGCAGTGTGGAACGTCGAGGGGTATGCTGGCCCTAACTCATGAACGAGCTACGACTCACGGTCAACGGCGAGGCGCGCAAGGCCGATCCCGGCACCACGGTGGCCGCCCTGCTGGCGACGATGGGCATCGACCCGGCGCGCGTCGCGGTGGAGCGCAACCGCGACGTCGTCCCGCGCGCCACCTGGACCGAGGCGGCCCTCGGCGATGGCGACCACATCGAGATCGTCGCCTTCATTGGTGGGGGTTCCGGTGGGGGTTCGGCCGCCCCCGACGACCTCTTGATCCTCGGGGGCCGGAAGTTCAAGTCTCGCCTGCTCATCGGGACGGGAAAGTACCGGACGCTCGAGGAGGGGCGCGAGGCGATTTTGCGTTCGGGCGCCGAAATCGTCACCGTCGCCCTGCGGCGGGTCGACCTGACCCCCGGCAAGCCCAACGTCCTCGACACCATCGACCGCACCCGCCACACCATCCTCCCGAACACGGCCGGCTGCTACACCGCCGATGACGCCATCCGGACCTGCCGGCTGGCGCGCGAGCTCGGCATCGCCGATCTGGTGAAGCTCGAGGTGATCGGCGACGAGCGGACGCTGTTCCCCGACGGCGCCGCGACGCTGGAGGCGGCGCGCGTGCTGGTGAAGGAGGGCTTCACGGTCCTGCCCTACTGCATGGACGATCCGATCCTGGCGCGGAAGCTGGAGGACGTCGGCTGCGCGGCGGTGATGCCGCTGGCCGCCCCGATCGGGTCGGGCCTGGGCATCCGGAATCCCTACAATATCCGCATCATCCTGGAGCAGGCGAAGGTCCCAATCATCGTCGACGCGGGCGTCGGGACCGCCTCCGACGCGGCGGTCGCGATGGAGCTGGGCTGCGACGGCGTGCTGATGAACACCGCCATCGCGGGCGCGCGCGACCCCTTGTTGATGGCGGAGGCGATGCGCGACGCGGTCAGCGCCGGCCGCCGCGCCTTCCGGGCCGGCCGCATCCCGCGCAAGCTGTACGCGACGGCCTCGTCGCCGCTCGACGGCCTCATAGAGTAGTCGTGGCGGCGCGTAGCGGTGGCGGCCGCGCGGCGGCGGCCCTCCCGCGGCTCTACCTGATCACGGATCGGCGCGCCACGAACGGGCGCCCGCTCGCCGAGGTGATCGCGGCTGCCCTGCGCGGCGTTGCGGGCAGCGGGCTGCCGCCGGAGGAGGTCGCGGTGCAGCTGCGCGAGAAGGATCTCTCCGGCCGGGCGCTGACCGAGCTCGCGCGCGCGCTGCGCGCGGTGACGGCGGTGGCGGGCGCGGCCCTCTACGTCAACGACCGCGTCGACGTCGCGCTCGCCGCCGGCGCCGATGGCGTCCACCTGGGCGGCGCCTCGCTGGACGTCGCCCAGGTGGACGCCGTCGCGCGCATCGCGGGCGGGCTGGCGATCGGCGTGTCGGCGCACGCGCCGGGCGAGGTGGCCGCGCGCGCCGCCGCGTCCACGGGCCGCCCCACCTTCGCGTTGCTCGGCCCGATCTACGACACGCCGTCCAAGCGCCCGTTCGGCCCGCCGCTCGGCACGGCCGCCGTCACCGCCGCGGCGCGCGCCGGCCTTCCGGTGATCGCGGTGGGCGGCATCGAGCCCGCGCAGGTGCGCGCGCTGCGCGCCGCCGGCGCGCACGGCGTCGCCTGCATTCGCGCCGTGATGGCGGCGTCCGATCCGGCCGCCGCCGTCCGGGCATTTTGTCAAGAGCTAAATTTATTCCAGAAAATGGACAGTCGGTGACAGGGCGGCGACACTTGACACATTTCGTGAGATTCGTACTCTGACGCCCAATTTCCCGGCCAAGGTCGCGGAAAGAGGCATGGAATCAACGTTCGTAGGAGGGCAGTAAATGGCAACCGGCAAGGTGAAGTGGTTCAACGATGCGAAAGGTTACGGGTTCATCGCACGTGAGGATGGCCCGGATGTTTTCGTCCACCACACGGCAATTCAATCCGAGGGATTCCGCTCGTTGAGCGAAGGGCAGGAGGTCGAGTTCGACATCACGGAGGGACCCAAAGGACTGCAAGCCGCGAACGTTCGCAAGAACGCCTAACGGAGATCTCGTTCCGACAATGAAGAAGGCCGGGGTGCGACCCGGCCTTTTTCTTTTTGGGCGACCGCGCTGCGAGCCGCGCCCTCCCAGCCCCCGCGCGACGAACACCGTTCGCGCCGAAAGCAGGCATCTCAAAAACCGCGCGTTGCGCGAGCAAGAAATTGCATGCGTCCGCACGCATCTTGACGCGGCCTTGATGCGCAAGCGATCCTCACCCTCCTCGCGATGGCAGCAGAGCCCCCTGACGAGCGTCGCGCCTTCCTGAAGGTGATCACGAAGGGACTCGGCGCGCTGACGGCGGCGCTCGCCGTGGTCCCCGGGCTCCGATTTCTCGCCGGCGCGGGCCGTCGCCCGGCCGGCGCCAGCGCCCCGGGCGGACGGTTGCGCGTCGCCGCCGCGCGTGAGGTCAAGCCGGGCAAGCCGCTGCGCGTGACCGCCGTCGGCACCCGCGAGGACGCCTGGCTGCGCGTCGACCGCGTCACCCTCGGATCGTGCTGGCTGGTGCGCACGACCGAGGACGGACCGATCCGGGCGTTCTCGACGGTCTGCCCGCACCTCGGCTGCGGCGTCGACTTCGACGAGCAGGCCGGCAAGTTCAACTGCCCCTGCCACACGTCGGCCTTCGATCTCGACGGACGCTGCCTCTCCGGCCCGTCGCCGCGCGGGCTCGACGAGCTGGAGGCGCAGGTGGAAGGGCGCGACGTGATGATCCGCTACCAGCGCTTCCGCGTCGGAACCGCGAAACGAGAGCCGATCGGATGAGCGCGGACGGCGCTCCGCCGGCGTCCGCGCCCAGGCGCCCGCCGAAGACGGGCGGCGTGCGCGCCTGGCTGGCCGATCGCCTGGGGCTGGAACAGCTGGCGGCCGCGCTCGTGGGTGGGCACGTCCCCGGCGGCGCCAGCTTCTGGCACACGTTCGGCTCGGTCGCGGCCGGGCTGGTCGTGCTGGAGGCGCTGACCGGCGTCCTGCTCGCGACCGCCTACGCGCCGTCGGCGGCGGGCGCGTGGGGCTCGGTCGCCTACATCCAGGACCAGATGCCGCTCGGCTGGTTCGTCCGCGGCCTGCACAGCTTCGGATCGTCGGCGCTGATCGTCGTCACCGGCGCGCACCTGCTGCAGGTCGTGCTGTTCGGGGCCTACCGCCGCCCGCGCGAGCTGAACTGGATGGTGGGCCTGGCGCTGTTCGGGCTGGTCGCCCTGTTCGCGCTGTCCGGGTACCTGCTGCCCTGGGATCAGAAGGGCTACTGGGCCAAGCTGGTCGAGGCGACGATCGCGGGCAGCGCGCCCGTGATCGGCGGCGCCGCGCAGAAGTTCATCCAGGGCGGCGCCGCGTTCGGCAACCTGACGCTGACCCGCGCCTACGCGCTGCACGCGATGGCGCTGCCCGCGCTGCTGACCGGCCTGCTGGTGCTGCACATCTATCTGTTCCGGCGCCACGGCTACACGGCGAAGTGGTCGCTCGCGCCCGAGGACGCCGCCGGGCGCGCCGCCCCCGCCTGGCCCGATCAGGCGCTGCGCAACGCCGTCGTCGGCGCGCTGGTGTGGGGCATCGTCGCGGTCGCCGTGATCACCCAGCACGGCGCGCCGCTGGAGTCGCCCGCCGATCCGACCGCCAGCTACCTGGCCCGCCCCGAGTGGTACGCCCTGCCGCTGTTCCAGCTGCGGATGTTCTTCGAGGGTCCGCTGGAGATCGTGGCGACCATGATCATCCCCGGCCTGGTCACGGTGGTGGCGTTCGCGCTGCCGTTCCTCGATCGCGGGTCGACGAACCGTCCGGGCGATCGGAAGCGCGTGCTCGCGGGCGCCGGGCTGGGCCTGGCGGCGCTGGTCTGCCTGGCCGCGACCGCGCTGGTCAAGGACGCGCGCGATCCCGCCTACGCGAAGGCGCGCGCAGAGGAGAAGACGCGCAGCGAGACGGCGCGGCGCCTGGCCTTGAAGGGGGTGCCGCCCGACGGCAACGTGTTCCGGAACGATCCGATGTTCCACGCGCGCGAGGTCTGGGACGAGCGCTGCGCGGGGTGCCACGGCCTGGCGGGGACGGGCGGCGAGAAGGGCCCCGACCTGAAGGACTACAACTCGCGGGCGTGGATCCGCGGCTTCCTCGCCAACCCGGACGGGCCGCTCTACATGGGCCCCGCGAAGCTCGACAAGGGGATGCAGGCGGTCCAGGGGACGCCCGACGAGATCGAGGCGCTGGTCGAGTACGTGTACGCCGAGACGGGCGCGCCGGACGCCGACGCCGGGCGCGCCGGGCGCGGGCGCGACCTGCTGAAGCAGAAGGACTGCGACACCTGCCACGACTTCGACGGCGAGGGCGAGAACGGCGGCCCCAACCTGAAGGGGCGCGGGACGGCGAAGTGGGTCGCGGCGGTGATCGCCGACGCGGGGCACCCGCTGCTGTTCAACGACCGCAACAAGATGCCGAAGTTCGCCGGCAAGCTGACCGCCGACGAGATCGAGCAGCTGACGAAGTTCGTGCTGGCCCTGAAGGCGAAGTAGCCCGGACGAAGGAACCGGCCCCGACAGCCGGCCGTGGACTTTGTAAGCGGCCTGGCGTAACGTCGCCGCAACAAACTCCAGCGGTTTCGGAGACTTCGCATGCAATCGTCAAGAACCCTTCCTTTTTCTTGGTGTTTTCGGGTCGGCACGTGCCTCGTCCTCGGCGCTCTGGCCGCGGGGGCCTGCGGCGGCGGCGCCGCTTCCGGGGGCGGGCTGGGCGGCGCGGGCGGCGCGGGCAACGCGCCCGGCGCGCTGTGCGCCGGCGACGCGCCGTACACGACCGGCGGCACGGCCGCCGTCGCGCTGACGGTGGACGCGTCGGCGACGGGCGCGCCGTGGAGCCGCTTCTACGAGGGCGCCGTCGCGACCGATCACGCCAACACGATCCTGTCGTCGGCCTACGGCCGCAACGCGGCGGCCGCGCTGCAGAAGGGGCACGACGAGGCCGGGTTCCGCTACGCGCGCTTCCACGGCATCCTGAACAAGGACATCGGCGTCTACCCCGCCACGGCGCCCGCGCTGGCGACCGACACGCCCGCCTACGACTGGACCCGCTTCGATCAGGTGTACGACGCGATCATGGCGGCGGGCATGCGGCCGATCGTCGAGATCAGCTTCACGCCGCCCGCGCTCGCGTCGAGCCCGTCTCAGAACCAGGCGCAGCTCTGGTACGGCGGCGTGTCGCCCAACATCAGCAAGCCGATCCTGCCGCCCACCGCCGACGCCAGCGCGCTGCCCACCTGGGATCACTGGAAGAAGTTCATGGCCGACATCGTGACCCACCTCGAGAGCCGCTACGGCGCCGACGAGGTGCGCAGCAACTGGTACTTCGAGGTCTGGAACGAGGCGACCTGGATGTACGGCCCCGGCATCGCCGGCTACAACGAGCTGTACCTGAACACGGCGCAGGGCCTGCTGCAGGGCGACCCGAACATCCGCGTGGGCGGCCCGGCGGACAGCGGCGGCGATTCGCCCTTCTCGATCCCGAGCCTGATCGACTTCGCCAAGGCCCAGAACGTGAAGCTCGACTTCATCAGCTACCACCACTACGGCAAGGATTCGGGGGCCGACGCGGACGCGGGCGGGTTCCTCGGCTACAAGAACACGCTGTTCGGGATGATCGCCAACAAGGGCTACACCGGCGCTCTGATCAACGACGAGTGGGGATCGACTTACGAAGCGGCGCTGTCGCGCGACACCGAGGTGTCGGCGAGCTTCATCGCCAAGTCGATGCACTTCATCGGCACCGACACGACGACGCCGCTGCCCACGATGTACGGCTACTGGACGCTGTCCGACGTCTACGAGGAGATCAACACCGGCGCGGCGAAGGCGTACCGCGAGGGGAACTACGGCCTCCTGCTCAAGGGCGACGACACCGTCCCCGTCTCGTACGACCTCGCCAAGCCGGCCTTCAACGCCTTCCGCCTGCTGCACATGATGACGGACACGACGGTGCCGGTGGCGGGCGGCGTGACCGACGCGGCCATGAACGGGGTGAACGCCGTCGCCACGCTGGCGGCGGACGGGAGCTCCATGCAGATCCTGATCTACAACCACACCAACAGCTTCGACCCCACCACCTGGGAGGCGATGTCGCAGGAGCAGACGCTGGTGTCGCTGGCCGTGGACAAGCTGCCCTTCACGCCGAAGCGCGTCCTGCACTACATCGTCGACCACACGCACTCGAACTCGCACACGGTGTGGGCGAGCATGGGCAAGCCGGTCGCCCCGTCGGCGGACCAGTGGCAGACCCTGAGCGACGCTTCCGAGCTCTGCTACTACGCGAACACGTTCAAGGGCGGCGGCCATTCGCTGACCGTGATGTTTCCGCAGTACACCTACAGCGCTTCGCTGATAGAACTGCGTCGAGACTAGCCACCCTCGCGCGAAGCGCGGGTGCGGCACCCTTGAAATGACTTTTCTGCGTCCGTCACAGCTGCGAGTTTTCTTGTCCGCGTTCGCCGCGCTGGCGGTCCTGTACGCGCAGGCGGCCCGCGGCGACGTGGCCGACGCGGGCGTGCCCGCCGCCGACGCGAGCGCGGTCACCGCCGACGCGGGCGCCGCCGACGCGGCCCCGGCGGACGCGGCCCCTGCCCCGCCCCCGCGCGGCGAGCTGGCGACGCCGCCGGAGCTGGCGACGACGACGACGGCGGCGGCGCTGACGACCACGCCGCTCGTCGACACGCCGACGCCGGCCGAGGCCGAGCCACCGCGGCCGATCACGCGCCGGCTCTGGTTCTGGATGGCGATCACCGGCCTCGTCATCACCGGCGTGGCGATCGGGCTCGCCGTGCAGAACCCGACCGTGAAGCGGCCCGACTGCCCGGGCGGATACGTGTGCCCGCTGTGAACCGCGCGCGGGCGATCGTCGTCGGTCTGTGCGTCGGGGCCGCCTGCGCCGCGGTCGGGCTCGGCAGCTGCACGAAGAACGACTCGCTCGTGCTGCTCGACCTTCGCACCTCGGGCCCGCTCGGCGCGCCGATCGCTGGCGTGCGCCTGTCGGCGAAGGGCTGGCCGACGCGCACGGTCGGCGGCGACATCGGCCTGGCCGGCCTCCAGGTCGGCTACTACGGCCCCGGCAACGGCGGCGCCGTCAGCGTCACCGTGGAGGCGCTGGACGCGGTGGACTGCGTGCTGGGCAGCGGCACCGGCACCGTCGCGAAGCTGGCGGCCGGCGCCACCAGCGATCCGACGCTGGTGTTCATTCGCCCGCTGCCCGCCAACGGCTGCGTTCCCGACGCCGGCAGCACGGACGACGGCGGCGTCGACGGGGGAGACGACGGCGGCGGCGACGACGGTGGCGCCGACGGCGGCACGGACGCGAGCGACGACACGGCGGGCGACGCGGGCGACGACAGCGCCGCCGACGCCGGCAGCGACGTGGGCGTCGATTCTGCGGCGGACGCGATGGATGCCGCGACGACGGACGCGCCCGGCGACGCGACGAACGACGCGGCCGGCGACGCCGACCTCGACGGCTCTCCCGGTGACGGCGCCTGAGCCGGCCGCGCCCCGCGCGGCACGGCGCGCGCTTGCCTGGCCCGCGGTTTTCGTCGAATCTTGGGGCCGGATGAAACGGACGGTCCTCGCCGGCGCGGCATGCCTCGCGTTCGCGCTCGGCGCTTGCGGCATGGACGAACCGTGCGCGCCGCCGTCGGGCAGCGCGTGCGGCGGCGATCCGACCGGCCAGTGGACCGTCGTCGGCAGCTGCCGCGACCCCGCCTACCAGAGCCCGGAGGCGGTCACCTACTACGGCCAGACCGAGCCGATGGCGCGCCAGCCGCTGCCCGAGCCGACCAGCAGCGACTGGTGCTCGTACCTGCTCTACGACCCGACCAAGGGGATCACGCAGTTCACGTTCCCGCACGACACGCTGGGCATCCGCACCGGCCACGCCACCTACGACGGCGCCGGGTCGTACGCGGTGCTGCTGTCGACGATCGGCAGCGCGAGCGTCGCCATCTCCGCCAGCTGCCTCACCCGCTTCGGCGTGCTGTTCCAGTGCGCGCCCGCCGACGCTTCGACGCCGGCGGGCGTCCGCTCGGTCACCGACGATCTGGCGGCGTACTCGGTGACGCTCGGCTCGCCCGAGCAGAACATCGCCTGCGCCGACGACGGCAGCGGCGGATGCGACTGCAGCTACGACATTGCGTCCGAACCGAGCGGCGGCGGGTTGTCCGGCCGCTGGAGCAGACAAGGACCGCTCATGACGCATTTCGCCGGCACGAAGTTGATCCCGTCGCAGGCCGACCTGTGCGTCACGGGCGACACCATGACGCTGTGGGGCCATGACCGGGCCGCGATCTGGGACCAGGCGGGCCTCCTGACGGTCAACCTGATGCGGACGAATTGAACGCGCGCCGGACGTCCCGGGCGATCCCCCTCGGGATCTTGGGCGTCGCGCTGGCGGCGGCGACGCTGGCGCCGGCGGCGCGCGCGGCGGGCGAGGCGCGCGCCGACAAGGTGCCCGGCGTGGTCATGTCGCCGAAGGCGGCCGCGGGCGCGCCGCGCGTCGACGCGCGCATCGCCGAGGTGACGGTGTTCAGCGATCGGGCGCGCGTGCGGCGGCGCGGTCGCGCCCCCGGCAAGGCCGGCGTCGGCCTGATCCGCTTCCCCGCCCTGCCGGGGGCGGTGTTCCTCGACACCATCCGGGTCTCCACCGGCGAGGGCCGGGTGCTGCGCGTCGAGGCGACGCCCGTCGAGCGCGAGCGGCTGTCCATCGCGCAGGCGGCCAAGCTGCTCGACGCGCTGGACGCGGTCGGCGATCGCCTGGTCGAGATCGACGATCGCCGCGCCACCGACGACTGGGAGGTCGGGTTCCTGCGCGCGCTCGCCCCCGCCCCGCCCGTCCCCGAGGAGAAGCGCGAGGGGCGGAAGAACCTGGTCGCCGATGCGGCGTCGTGGTGGAAGGCGCTGGATTTCGTCGGCGATCGGGCGCGCGCGGCGAGCGAGCGCCTGTTGAAGACGGACGGCGAGCGGCGCGATGCGCTCAAGGAGCGCGATCGCCTGCGCGCCGACGTGCAGGCGCTGAACCGCGGCGGCTTCTCCGATCGCGTGGTCGACGTCGTCGCGGTGATCGACGTCCCGCGCGCGGGCGCCGAGCTGGAGCTGGAGTACTTCGTGCCGGGCGCGCGCTGGAAGCCCGCCTACGACCTCCACTACGCGTCGGCGCGCGGGCAGATCCGGGTCGAGACCGCCGCGGTGGTCGAGCAGGCGACGGGCGAGGACTGGACGGACGCGACGCTGCTGCTGTCGACGGCGATGCCGGGCCGGGGCATCGACCTGCCCGAGCTGCTGACCTGGACGCTGGGCGAGCGGAGCGAGTTCGTGCCGCAGCTGCGCCCGCGCAAGCCGCCCGCGGTGGAGCCGCCGCTGCCGGTGCCGGCGGCGCGCGCGACGGCCGCCGACGAGGGCCGCGCGCTCGACGCCGAGATCGTGCGCGCGCGGCTCGCGCAGGCCGCGACCGGCGAGGCGGGCGTGGACCGCGACGGCGACGGGATCCCGGACGCCGTCGACATGCCGGCGCCGAGATCGACGGAGGCGCTCAAGGATCAGACCCGGCGCGCGCGCGTGCGCCGGATGATGGAGGAGAACGCGGTGCTGGGGGGCGCGGGACCAGGGCGCGCATCCGGGTCGGCGGCGCCGCCCGCCATGGCCCCTCCCCCGCCGGCGCCGCCGCCGGCCGCGGCGCCGGAGCCCTACCAGTTCGACGACGACGCGCAGGGGATGGTGCGGGAACCGGAGGCCGAGACGATCAGCGCGCCGGCGCCGGCCCGGCGCGGGTACATGCAGAAGCTCGGGGGCAGCGGCGCCGTCACGCGCGCGGTGCCGCTCGCGCTCGTCGACGCGACCACGCCGGCGCGCGCGCCCGTGCTGTCCGATCCCTACCTGCCGGCCGTCAGCGCGGGCGGCCTCGACTACGTCTACCAGGCGCCGACGAAGGCGACCATCGCCAGCTCGGGCAAGCAGGTGCACATCCCGCTGGCGTCGCAGACCTTCCGCGCGTCGGCGTTTCACGAGGCGACGCCGGCGCTGGCGGCGACCGCGTTCCTGCGCGCGCGCGTGCGCAACGACGGCAAGCGGCCGCTGCTGCGCGGCCCCGCCACGATCTTCGGCGACGGCGAGCTGGTCGGGGTGGGCGAGATCCAGACCACCGGGCCGGGCGGCGACATCGAGTTCCCGCTGGGCGCCGATCAGGACGTGCGGCTGGTGCGGCAGGTCGTGCCGACCACCCGGACGACCGGCGTGATCATGAAGGCGGAGGAGACGACGTACGCGGTCCAGATCCAGGTCGCCAACTACAAGAAGCAGAAGGTGACCGTCGAGATCGCCGACCAGGTGCCGCGCAGCCGGCGCGACAAGGTGGAGGTGAAGCTGCTCGGCGTGCAGCCGGCGGCGACCGGCGCGCCCGACGCGGACGGCGTGATCCGCTGGCGCGTCGAGCTGGCGCCCGGCGCCACGCAGACGCTCAAGCTCGACTACCGGATCACGCGGCCGAAGGACTGGCAGCTGTACCAGAACTGACGACGATGCGCGCGGCGATCAAGACGGCTTTCGGTCTGGGTCTGGTGGCGGCGCTGGCGCCGGCCACCGCACGCGCCACCGCCTCGGGCGACGTCGACAGCGTGGTCGTGTTCGCGGACCGCGCCCGCGTCACGCGCGCCCGCACCGCGCCGTGCGAGAAGGGGACCGCGCGCGCCGTCTTCGAGCGGCTGCCCGCGGCGCTGGACACGCGAACGCTGCGCGGCGAGGCGCGCGAAGCGGCGGAGGTGATCGGTCTCTCCAGCGAGCAGGTGAACGAACGCGAGGCCGCCGATCCGCGTGCGCGGGCGCTGGCGGCCGACCTCGACGCCGCCGAGGCGGAGATCAAGCGCAAGCAAGCCCGCCAGGCGGCGCTCGCCGCCGAGCTGGAGGACGTGGGCGCGTTCGGCAACGTGTTCTCGGCGACGCTGACCGAGGAGATCCGCAATCCGAAGCCGAACACGCCGGCCTGGGCCAGGACGCTGGACGCCCTGGGCGCGCGCCGCGCGACGCTCGCCGCCGAGCGACACAAGCTGGACGTGGCGCTGCGCGGGCTCGCGCAGACCGCGGGCAAGCTTCGCCGGCAGCTGGCCCAGGTGGGCGGCGCGGGCGAGCGCGCTTATCGCACGGCGGCAGTGACGATCGCCTGCCGCGCGCTGCCGCAGGTGACGGCGACGCTGTCGTACGTGGTCGGCGGCGCGGGCTGGCAACCCGAGTACGACGTCGACGTCACGCCGCGCGGCCGCGGCAAGACCGGGCCGGCGACCGCGCGCTTGACGGTGGGCGCGCTGATTCACCAGGCAACCGGCGAGGACTGGACCAACGTGCGGGTGATGCTGTCGACCGCGCGGCCCAAGCTGGGCAGCGAGGCGCCGCAGCCGGCGCCGCTGGTCGTGGACGGCTACGAGCAGAAGCGCGACAAGGTACTGGTGCAAGCGCAGGAGCGGCGCGAGCAGCTGGGCGCGGGCGGCGGCGGCGAGGGCAAGCCCGCCGGCCCGCAGGCGGCGGCGCTGGACGACAAGGGGAACGCGTTCGTGCTGACGCTCCCCCACCCCGTCACGGTGATCGCCGACGGCCGCCCGGTCTGGGCGCCGGTCGACGTCGTCGAGACGCAGGCG
>DATBHU010000117.1:0-9744 GCA_036557265.1 Polyangia bacterium | reverse complement strand
GGGACAGCGCTTCAGCTCGCGCAGGCGGCCCAGGTTCTTCTTGCGCTGGCGCCGCCGTCGCAGGGCGGCGTGGTGCTGCTCGCGGGCGACCAGCCGGGTCAGTCCGGCGCGGTAGCGGCGCTGACCGTCCTCGCGCTCCCGCTCCAGCTCGGCCAGCAGGTCGTCAAAAGATCCCGTCACGTGCCGGCAGCCCGACTCCGCCACGACGAAGAACTGGTCGAAGGCGCGGAGCACGCGCCGATCGTGGGAGACGATCAGCAGGCCGTTGCGCCACCGCGCCAACCAGTCGGTCAGCCACGCGATGTTCCCGGCGTCGAGATCGCGCGTCGGCTCGTCGAGCAGCAGCAGGTCGGGCCGCGCGTCGCGCGCCACCTCCAGACGCCGCCGCTGGCGCTCCCCGGCGCTGGCGGCGGACCGCGGGCCGGCGTCGTCGTCGGCGCCGAAATCCTGCGGCACCAGCAGATGGCGTCCCCGGCGCACCACCCGACCACGGACCGGATCCTGCCGGCCCGCGAGCACGTCGAGCAGCGTCGACTTGCCGACGCCGTTGCGACCGACGACCGCGACGCGTTCGCGCGCCAGGCAGAGATCCAGCTCGCGGACGAGCACGCGCCCGCCCGGCGTCTCGATCGTCAAGGCGTGCGCTTCGAGGAGAGGCGCGGCGCTCACGGCTGCCTCCTGCGGCAGGCGCGCGCCAGCTGCTCGACGGTCGACGGCGTCCCTTCGATCACCAGCTGCGTGCCGCGCGGCGTGGCGTGGCTGCGCAGCACCCGGCACTGGGCGTAGATGCGCCCGCACAGCTCGCCGCGCTCGTAGGGAACGAACACCTCGCGGACCGCGTGCCGCGCCCGCGCGGCGTCGAGGATCGCCGCCCGCAGCGCGTCGACGGCCCGCGCATCATGCGCGCTCACCGTCAGGTGCGGGTGCCCCGCGGCGAGGCGCGCCAGCTCCCCGGCCGGGCGGACGGTGTCCAGCCGGTCGCTCTTGTTGAAGACCACCAGCCTCGGCAGCGCCGCCGCCGCCAGCCGACCGAGCACCACCTCGATCAGGCGCAGGTGTTCCGCGCGCTCGGGATCGGAGACGTCGAGCACCACCAGCAGCATCGAGGCCTCCCCGATCTCGGCCAGCGTCGATTCGAAGCTGGCAAACAGCCGGTCGGGAAGGCGGCGGATGAATCCGACCGTGTCGCTCAGCAGCACGTCGCCGCCGTGGCGGGTGAGGCAGCGGGTCGTCGTGTCGAGCGTCTCGAACGGACGATCCCGCACCGACAGCTCGGTGCGGCAGAGGGCGTTCATCAGCGACGTCTTGCCGGCGTTCGTGTAGCCGGCCAGCGCCACGCGGAAGGCCCGCGCGCGCTGCTGCCGTCGCCCCGCGTCGGCGTGCTTGATCTGCTCGAGGCGCCGGCGCAGCTCCGTCAGTCGATCGTCGAGGCGGCGCGCCAGCAGCTCGGAGGCCGTGTCGCCGGAGCCGCGGCTGCCCATCACCCCGCCCGCCTGCTGGTCCATGTCGAGGCCGATGCCGCGGATGCGCGGCCGCAGGTACTCGAGGTGGGCCAGCTCGACCTGCGCCCGCGCGCGCGGCGTCTTGGCGTGGCGTTCGAACACGTTCAGGATGACGGCCTCGCGGTCCGCCACGGGCAATCCCGCCGCGTCCTCGAGGTTGCGCGTCTGCGACGGAGTCAGCTCCGCGTCGACGACCAGCAGATCGGCGCCCGCGTCGCGCGCGGTGGTCCCGATCCGGTTCGCGATCCCGCCGCGGACCAGCGTGCGCGGATCGGGGCGATGGAGCTGATGCAGCTCCGTGCCGACGACGCGATCACCTTGCGTCGTGACCAGGCTGGCGATCTCCGCCAGCTGGGCCTGCGGATCGCCCGCGTCGCCGCGATGCTGCACCGACAGGACGTAGCAGGCGTTGCTTCCCGGCGGGGCGTCGCTCCGGGGCGTTTCGCGGCGCTGCCAGTGGGCCACGATGGCTTCCCAGCGGCCGTCGTCGGCCAGCGGAACTTCGGCGTGCTCTTCGAGGGGCTTCGAATGAATCTTCATGGTCGTGTCCTTCGCGCGCGGGCCGGCCCGAGGCGCGCCGGACTTCGGCGCGCGCGTCGTAGGGCGGGCGTGAACGGGTTCGTCGTCGGTTCGTCAGCGGTGAAGGGCCGCAGCGAGCGCGGGCAGACGACTGGCCCGGATCCGCGGCACGCGACCCCCACCGGCGGCGCTCAAAGGCCTGGCATCAGCCAGGCCCGAGCGGCCAGACCCTAGACGAAACGCGCGAACATCGAGGACATGACGAGCGCAAGGGTAGCACGCATTTCAGCGTCCCTGGGGCGCGCGCGCCGGATTCGGCAGCACCTCGTCGCGCAGCGTCCCGGCCGACTGCGCCCGGGCGGCCGGATGCGCGGCGAAGTACAGGTCCAGCAGGCGGGCCAGCTCCTTCTGCTGGACGGGCGTCATCGTGCGCGCGGGCCGCGGCGGCGACGGCGGGGCGACCTTCGGCGCGGCGTCGTTCTTGTCCGTCGTGCGCTGTCTGTCGGCCTCGCGCACCTTCTTCGTCTCGGCGTCCAGCTCGCGTTGAAACGTCTTCTCGCGCGCTGCCTCGCACCCCTGCGGCTCGCACAGACCGGGGCAGCCGCAGCGGGCTTTCTTCTCGCAGATGCAGGCGCCCGAATCGGTCTGGGTGCAGCCGCAGGCGTTCGGTTCGGCGGCGCGGCTGGTTCGGGCCGGGAGCGCCGCCGCGACGATGACGACGACCGACAGCAGGGTGATGGTGACGGCTCTGGAAAGGACCATGGCTGGACTCTCGATCGGCTGGTGCGCGGCGGCGGGCTGAAGTTGGTCAAAGATCCGACGCGGTGTGATCGCCGGCACCGACGCGGTCAGGGGGGCGCCGGCGGTCCGGCCGTCGCCGACGAGGCGCGACCGAGCGCGACAAAGCCCGGCGGGGCGCGTCCTTCCAGGCGTGAAGAACGTGAACGACCTAACAAAATGCTTTGACGGCATTGCGCGGATCCTGGATGCTGTTGCGCCGTTGAATCCGCGCATGTTGTACAGGTGGAGGGGCGTGGTCGGCGTCGCGGCCGTCGCGCTCGCTGCCGCGTCGTCGGGTTGTGGGGGTGGTGGCGGCGGCAAGCCCAAGCCGGACGGGGGGACGCCTCCCGGGTGCCGGAACAGCCTGGATTGCAGCATCGGCAAGGTGTGCGATCCGGCGATCGCGCAGTGCGTGGACTGCGTGACGGCCGCCGACTGCCCGGCGAACAACGACTGCAGCGCGCGCACCTGCGTCCCGTACACGACGTGCACGAACTCGCTCGACTGCAGCGCGACGCAGGTCTGCAACACGGCGAGCGGCCGTTGCGTGGCCTGTATCGCCGACGCCGACTGCGGCGACGACACCAAGATCTGCGTCGGCAACGTCTGCCAGACGAAGTGCATGTCCGACCGGACCTGCACGCCGCTCGGGCTGCTCTGCGATCCGGCGACCAGCTCCTGCGTGCGCTGCCTGGTGGCGCGCGACTGCCCGAGCGGGCAGTACTGTCAGGCCGGCGCTTGTCTGGCGGAGATCTGCACGCCCGGCCAGACCGCCTGCATGCTGAACGGCATCGCCACCTGCAACGCGGTGGGTGACGGCTACGTCGGCCAGGCGGTCTCCTGCGATGCGAAGACCTGCGTCGCGACCGCCTCCGGCGCGACCTGCGTCGACATGACGCCGGACGGCGGCGGCGGGGCGGGCGGCTCCACCGGCGCGGGCGGCACGACGGGCGCCGGCGGCAGCACGGATACGGGCGGGAGCACGGGCGCGGGCGGGACGGCGGGCGCGGGCGGGACAGCAGGCACGGGCGCGGGCGGCACCGCCGGCGCGGGCGCCACGGGCGCGGGCGGCACCAGCGGTGCGGGTGGGGCGGCCGGCAAGGGGGGGACGACCGGCGCGGGCGGCAGCGCTGGCAGCGCCGGCAGCGCGGGCGGCAGCGCCGGCAGCGCGGGCGGGAGCACGGGCGCGGGCGGCACCGCGGGCGCGGGCGCCACCGGCGCGGGCGGCGACTGCGGGCTCCTGATCGACAACATGGAGGCCGCCAGCGGCCTCATCTGCCAGGGCAGCGGCCGGATCGGGCACTGGTTTGCGTACAACGACCAGGGGACCGGCACGGTGCAGACGCCGCCTCGCCTCGTCGCGCCCACGCGCCCGGATCCGATCCAGCCGGCCCGCGGGACCAGCACCTACGCGATGCACACCTACGGGACGTACTCCATGTTCCTCGGGCTCGGCACGTCGCTGAACGGCAGCCTGAGCGACACGCCCGAGATCCCGAGGAACTACGATATGTCGGGCTACACGGGGATCAGCTTCTACGCGAAGGGGACGCCCTCCACGCTCCAGTTCATCATCGCGACCTCGGAGAACGTTCCGCCGGCGTACGGCGGGACCTGCAACACCGCCACGAGCGCCTGCACCTCCAACCGTCGCGACATCACCCTGACCTCGACGTGGACCTTCTACCAGATCCCGTTCACCCAGGTGGCGCTGGGAAGCGCCCCGCTCAATCTGGCGCACGTCCTCACGATCAACTTCCAGGCCCAGGGCACCGGCGTCCTGGCCTCCGCCGACTACTGGATCGACGACGTCCAGTTCTACTGAGCGCGGTCGAGAAACCCGCCGGTCGCAGCGCGACCGCGCGGGCAGGCCGTCGTCTGAGGTGAGCAGAACACGGGCAGATGGATGACACGAGTAACCAAATGCGAGGGCAGATCGGCATGCGAATGAGTCGCTCGTTCAGGGTCGGCAACGTCGGCAACGTCGGTCTATTCGCTTCGCTCGTCTTGCTGCTGGCAGCCGCGGGATGCGGGGGCGGCGGCGCCGCCCCGCCGGGCAGCGACGCGGGCTCCGATCGAGGATCGTCGGACACCGGCACCGTCGTCGACGACGGCGGCAGCGATACGAGCGTGGACACCGCCGGCGACGCCTCGGACGCCGGCCCTTCGTCCGACGCGGGCGGCGGCGGCGACGCGACCGACGCGGCTTCCTGCACCGACCAGTGCGCCAGCGGGACGTCGATCTGCGCGGGCGCCCAGGTCCGTCACTGCGAGATGCAGACCTCGGGCTGCTTCGACTACAGCCCCGCCGTCTCGTGCTCCACCGGCCGCTCGTGCCAGGCGGGCGCGTGCGTGTTCACGTGCACCGATCAGTGCACCTCCGGATCCGCGGCGTGCGTCGGCGGCAAGCTCGCGAGCTGTGCCCTGCAGGCGTCGGGCTGCTTCGACTACAACGATCCGGTCTCGTGCGCGACCGGCTCCACCTGTCAGGGCAACGCCTGCGTCGCGACTTGCACGAACCAGTGCGTGCCGGGCGCGGCGACCTGCGCGGGCGCGCAGATCCGGAACTGCGCGCTGCAGGCGTCGGGTTGCTACGACTACGGCGCCGCCACGGACTGCACGAACGGCTACACCTGCCAGGGCAACGCCTGCGCGGCCAGCTGCACCAACAAGTGCACGGCCGGATCCAAGACCTGCGTCGGCGGTCAGATCGCCGACTGCGCGATGCAGACCTCGGGCTGCTACGACTACAACGCGCCGACCGCCTGTCCGAGCGGCCGCACCTGCCAGGGCAACGCCTGCGTCCTCACCTGCACCGACCAGTGCACGGTCGGCGACACGGTCTGCATGGGCGATCAGATTCGCACCTGCGCGCTGCAGAGCTCGGGCTGCAACGACTACGGCGCGGCGGCCGCCTGTCCCTCCGGTCAGGCGTGCCAGAACAAGGCCTGCGCGGCCGTCTGCACCGACAAGTGCACGGCCGGCTCCGCCCTCTGCGCGGGCGACCAGATCCAGCAATGCGCGCTGCAGGCGTCGGGCTGCTACGACTACGCCGCCGCGGCCGCCTGCCCGAACGGAGACGTCTGCCGCGCGAACGCCTGCGTACCCCCGCCGTGCGTGGTCGGTGCCACGCGGTGCGGGGCCAGCGCCGTCGAGATGTGCGACGGCTCGGGCACCTTCGTGGCCCAGCAGATCTGCAGCCAGGCGTGCGACGCGAGCACCAAGCAGTGCGTCGACACCACGACGTGCACCCCCTCCGCGTGGCGGTGCGCGGGCAACGTCGTCGAGCAGTGCAACCCGACGGGCACCGCCTGGCGGACCGTGGTCAGCTGCGCCGGCTCGTGCGCCGCGGGCGCCTGCACGGGGACCTGCACGCCCGGGCAGAAGCAGTGCAACGGGAACGTGCCCGAGACGTGCAACGCCGCCGGTACCGGGTACACGCAGGGCACCGCCTGCTCCACGTCCTGCTATCGCGGCGACTGCGCCGGCACCGGGCTGGTCGTCGACGGTAACGCGAACGCGACGCTCGACGGCGACAACGTCTACACGGGTGACGTCATCATCCGCAACACCAGCACGCTGCGGGCGCCCAGCGGCGTGCTCCGGATCCGCGCGAAGAACGTCACCATCGACGTCAGCTCGTCGCTCATCATCCAGCCCACCGGCGACAACGCGGCGGGCCGCGGTCAGGACGGCGGCAGCAAGACCTGCCAGTTCTGCTGCTTCTACAGCTGGTGCCTCTGCACCTACTGCTACCCGTCGGATCCGATCACCGTCGGCGGCGGCGGCGGCGGGCACGGCCTGGCGGGCACGACGGCCGTCACCGGGTGGCAGTACAACGGCACCTGCGACGGCGGCGGTATGGGCAAGTGCAGCGCCAGCTCCTCGGGCGGCGCCGCCTACGGACGCCCCGACATCGACGAGACGGTCGGAAGCGGCGGCGGCGCGTGCACCAGCGGCACCCCGGGCCACGGCGGCGGCCTGCTCGTCATCGACGCGGAGACGATCACGGTGGCGGGGACGATCTCCGCGATGGGCGAAGCGGCCTCCGGTTGCGCCGGCGGCGGCTCGGGCGGGATGGTGATCCTGCGCGCGTCGCAGAACCTGACGGTGACGGGTGCGGTCTGGGCGCAGGGCGGGGCCGGCGGCGGCACCCTCGGCGGCGCCGGCGGCAACGGCGTCGTGAAGCTGCTCTACGGCGACGCCAAGACCATCACGGGCGCGGTCATGGGCGTCACGTACCAGTCGCTGATCCCGCCGCTCGACCTCTCCTCGGCGACGCACCCCGACCCGAGCCGCGTTTACAACGACGGCGCGCCGTCGTTCGACCTCGCCTGGTCGCGCCCGTTCTCGACCACCAACGGCTACTACCGCGCGACCAACGCGACGCTGTCGTTCGTCCCCACCGCCGACGCGAGCTCGCGCTTCCAGACCGGCGAGGCGGCGGTGTTCGCGCCGTCGCCGCTCGCGAGCGGCGTCAACTACTTCCACGCGGTGTCGGTCGGGCCGGCCGCCGTCCTCGGCACCGTCGAGTCGCGCTACCCGGTGAAGGTCAACTCGTCCGTGCCGTCGGTGGCCTCCAGCAGCCACGCCGACTCGGCCACCTGGTACAACAACCCCGACGTGTTCATCTCGTGGACGCTGCCGGCCGGCATCGCCAACACGGACGTCAAGGCGTTCTACTGGGTGCTCGATCGCTTCAAGACGACGATCCCGACCAAGCAGGACAACCGCCAGCCGATGAGCCTGACGGACCCGGCGTCATCGATGCGCCTGCTGCTGCCCGGCAACGCCCAGGGCGTCTGGTTCTTCCACGTGCTGTGGGAGGACTCGATGGGCTACCTGACGAAGTCGGCCGCCACGTTCCAGTTCCAGGTCGGTCCGACGGCCGGCCTCGGCACCGGCGGCCTCAGCGGCACCGTCAGCCAGGCCGGCAGCCCCGGGACGTTGCTGTCCGGCGTCTCGATCACCTTGAACCGCGGCATGGCCACCGGGACCACCAACACGAGCGGCGTCTACACCTGGGCCAGCAACGCGCTGGTCGCCGAGTCGTACGAGATCCGCGCGTCGAAGACCGGCTACGCCGACTACGTCGGCACGGTGACCATCGTCAGCGGCCAGACGACGATCTTCAATTTCGCGATGACGCCCCAGTAGTTTCCCCTCCTCCGATCCGCGGCTATCCTGGACGGGAGACGTGAGCCAGCGAAACGAACAGACCGACGAGATCCAGGCGCGCGCGGCTGGCGTCGACGTGACACTCATCGACGAGATGTTGCGGATGACGGTGCGCCAGCGGCTGGAGCAGAACGACCGGATGGCCACGCTGGCGGTGAAGCTGCGTGCCGCGTTCGAGGCGGGGAAGGGGAGGAACGGTTGGAAGAAGAGAGGCGGCTGACGTCGGTTCTCGGCGTGCTGCTTGCCGAGCGGGTGGATTTCGTACTCGTCGGTGCGCTGGCGGCCGTCGCTCAGGGGGCGCCGCTGACCACGCATGACGTCGACATCGTCCACGCACGAACGCCGCAGAATCTCGAGAGGCTGATGGCCGCGCTCGTGAAGCTCAATGCGCGCTACCGCGGCCGTCCAGCGGATGCCCCGCTGCCGCCTGACCGCAAGGCGCTGGCGACGACGGGCCACTCACTGTTCATGACCGATCTCGGACCCCTCGACTGCCTGGGCGCGATCGAAGGCGGTCGCACCTACGACGATCTCGCTCCGCTCTCGGTCGAGGTCGATATGGACGGTCGCCTGCTCGTTCTCCAGTTGGAGACAATCGTCGAGCTCAAGAAGCAGTCCACCGAAGCGAAGGATCGCCAGCAGGTGCCTGTGCTCGAGGAGACGCTGCGGCGTCGCGGGCGCTAGCGGATCACGGGGCCGTCGCCCAGGTGGCGGGCGCGGCCAGGCCCTTCTGGACGCCGGTCATGATGCCGTTGACGATCGCCGTCTGGGTCACGGCGCCGGTGTTGCGGTTGAACAAGGAGTAGGAGCCGCTGCCCGAGCCGCCGTTGTCCCACCAGATGGGGACGAGCCCGGCGGTGGTCGTGTCCTGGGCGTAGGCCTGGGCGTGCGCGGCGCGGTTCGCCGCCGGCTGCGCGCCCTGCGAGCCCCATTCGCCGATGAAGATGGGCTGGCTCGGCAGCCAGACCCGGATCTGCTGCGCGATCGAATCGCGCATGTCCGTGTAGTCGGTGGCGCTTCCCCACGCGTAGGGCGTCGTGGAGAGGCCGAAGTTGGTGGGGAAGTAGGTGTGCAGCGAGATCACCAGGTTCGGGTCGTTGATGATGCTCGCCATCTGCATCGACTGGATGCCCGCCTGGATCGGGCTGGCGCCGACCGGCTGGATCATGATCGTGCGGGTGGCGTTGGCGCCGCCGGTGCCTCGAATCGCGTTGACGCACGCCTCGAGGTACAGGTTGAGGTCGGCTTGCGCCTGCGGCGTGTTGCCGCCGCCGGCCTCGTTCGGCTCGTTGAAGCACTCCAGCATCAGGTGGGTGTCGAAGGATTTGAAGGTGGTGGCGATCTGGGTCCACACGGCCGTCACCTCCGCCGCGACGCTGGTGGCGGCCGACGGCTGCGGGAAGGTGACCCAGCCGCCGTTTCCGTCCGATTCGTGGTGTGTGTTGACGAAGACGTACATGCCGGCGTCGACGCCCCACTGCGCCGTCTGCTTGACCTTGTTCATCCACGCTGAATCGATGGTGTAGCTCGGCCCGGCGCCGATGTGATTCGTCCAGGTGACGGGGATCCGCAGCGTCTTGAAGCCCGCGGTGTGGACGGCGTTGATCAAGGTCTGGCTGGGCGTCGGGTTGCCGAAGCTGGTCTCGTTCGGGGATGCGTCGAACGAGTTGCCCAGGTTCCACCCCGGGGCCATCAACTTGGCCGTGTCGAGCGTGAAGGTGACCGCCGAGCCGCCCGAGCCACCTGCGCCACCGGAGCCGCCGCC
>DATBHU010000116.1:0-8975 GCA_036557265.1 Polyangia bacterium | reverse complement strand
TAGCCGAGCTCGAGCTCGCACAGCCCGAGCTGCGCGGCCGTGCGCGGCGTGCGCGAGATCTGGTAGGCCTTCTCGAACAGCGGCAGCGCGAGCGCCGCCTTGTCGTGGGCGCGCAGCTGCACGCCCTCGCGGATCAGCGCCTCCGCCTGCTCCGCGTCCGTGGCCGCGCGCGCCGGTCGGGCCAGGCCGGCCAGCGCCACGAGCAGCGTGACGCTCGAGACTCTCCTGAGATGTGTCGTTGGCACCATCCTGGTTCCCTTCACCCGGTTTGATTCCCGCTCGGCGCTGCCTTCATCTTCAATCGAGCAGCGGAACGCCGTTGTGCATGCGAACCTGGGCGCCGGCCCGCGCGCGCGGCCTGTCCGCCGGCCGGGGCGCGCGGGGCGCGGCGGCCGCGGTGGGCGCTTGGTCGGGCGCGGGCGCCGCGCGGGTCGAGGCCGGTATCGGCGCCTCGCTCGGCGCCGGCGCGGGTGCCGTCGCCGCGACCGGCGCAGGAGCAGGCGCAGGAGGGGGAGGCGGCGCGGCCGGCTCGCTCGGCGCCGCCGCGGGTGCCGTCGCCGCGACCGGCGCAGGCGGAGGCGGCGCGGACGGCTCGCTCGGCGCAGGCGCGGGTGCCGTGGCAGCGACCGCGGCCGGCGCGGGCGGCTCGCCCGCTGCCGGCGGCGCGGCTGGCTCGCTCGCTGCCGCCGCCGGCGCCGCGACCGGCGCAGGCGCGGCTGGCGCGGGCGGCGCCGCGGTGGGTTCGTTCTGCACGACGGTCTCCGCCGCCGGCGCGGGCGCTGCCTCGGGACGCCGCGCCGCCGACGAGCGACCGCGGGTCGCGACGAACACCACCAGGACGGTCGCCAGCACGATGCCGGCCGCGGTGCCCGCCCAGATCCGCCGCCGGCCGGCGACCAGCGCCGCCCATCGGCGCAGCGCGCTCTCGCGTGGCTCCGCCGCGAACAGCGGATCCGCGTCCTGCCCGAGATCGTCCGCGAGCGCCGGCACGCCCGCCGGGTCGCCGGCGGCCTCGTGCGCCGCCTCGCCCGCGGCAAACCACGCGCCGCTCAGCTCCTCCACCTCCGGCGTCAGCGTGCGCACGAACGGACTGGGCGTCGCAGCCTCGGCTTCGATCGCGGGCGACGACGGCGGCGTCTGCCGATCGGGCGCCGCGGGCTCCTCCGGCGCGGGCTCGGGCACCGCGGCCAGCGTAGGCTCGGACGCCGCGGCGGGGGCGGGCTCGGGCGTCGCCGGCGCGGACTCGGGCGCCGCCGTCGCCAGGGCGCCCTTCGAGGCGAACGGCAACAACGCGCGCCGCAACGCCGCCACCCAGCCGAAGCGCGCCTTCGGGTCGGTGCTGAGCGCGCGCAGGACGACCGCGTCGAGATCCCGCGGAATGTCCGATCGGCGCGCGCTGGGCGGCGACGGTCTGCCGGCGGCGATCGCCGCGAAGACCTCGTCGAGGCTCCCGCCCCGGAAGGGCGGCTGGCCGGTCAGGCACTCGTAGAGGATCACGCCCAGCGCGTACTGATCGCTGGCGGGGCCCGCCGCGCGGTGGTCGGCGACCTGCTCGGGCGCCAGGTAGTAGGGCGTTCCGAACACCACCCGCCGCGCCGGGGCCGCGCCGTCCGCCGGAACGGCCTCCCCGTCCGTCGCGACGCCGAAGTCGAGGACGACGGGATGCGGCCGACCGTCACGCGTCGCGATGAAGATGTTCGACGGCTTGAGATCGCGGTGAATCACGCCCTGGCGGTGAGCCGCCGCGACGGCGTCGCAGACCGGCAGCATGATCTCGATGGTCTGCGCGACGGAGAGCATCCCCGCCCGCTGGATGCGGGCCGCGAGATCCTCGCCGGCGAGCATCTCCATGACGAGGTAGCAGTGCCCGGCGTCTTCACCCACCTCGCTGACGTCCACGACGTGCGGGTGGCGGACGCGCGACGCGAGCTTCGCTTCTTTGAGGAAGCGCGCGCGCGCCGACGGCAGCGCCGCCAGAATCGGGCTCAACACCTTGATTGCGAAACGTTTGCCGTCCGACCGCACGCTCTCGTAGACCGCGCCCATCGATCCGAAACCGACGAGGCGCTCGATCGCGTACTTGCCGAGCCGCGTTCCTTTCTCGAGAACGCCCGTCCCCTGATGCTCCACCGGTCCGCTTTTTCCTGCTTCTGTTGTCGTCACATCGAGCCCGCCTGCGGCGCCCCCGAGTTGGTAAGGTAAGTTAATCAACTAGCACGTGGTCGGATATCGGAACAGGTCCTCCCTAAAAGGCCCACATTCGGGCAAAAACGGCTCACAAACCTGAACTTCCGGGCGGCATGAACGGAAGTCCGCGAACTGCCTAGGGTTTTGTCGCCGTCACGGGCGACCCGGCGCGGCTCGCGGGCCACCCCCTTTTCTGTTTACGAACCGGCCCCGTTCGGCTCCCCTGGGCCCGTGGCGGTCCGGCCCCCCCGAATCGCCGGCGTGGGCCGCTGGACCGAGCTCGCTGCGTGCGTTCGCAGGTGGTTCATCGGTGCCGGTGCCGGTGTGTCGTGCGCGATCGCTCGTGGCGCGCGATCGCGCTGCTCAACGTTCGTCGCGACCGACTTCATGACGATGACAACTACGTTGCCATCGTTGTTTGCATCTCCGCTCTTGCAGATCGCACGTCGTTTGGGCCGTTTTGCGAACCGGTTCTTGTGAGGTAACGAACCATCGTCGCCGCCGCTTCACTTTGTTGCGCGATCTTTGAGAGGTCGGGGAACTTCAGCGCATGAGAGGTCCGTCGACGGGCGCGGACGTCCGCTGCTGCAAACGACAGGAGGATCTAGATGAGGCGAAGTGGATCGAGATCAGTGTTGGCTTCAATCGCGAGCGTGTCGGCGCTCGCGGCGATCGCGTGTCAAACCCAGCCTGGGAGCACGGACGATCTCCAGGCGCTGCTGCACGACGAGCCGCTCTCGGAGGTCGTGCACGGCGCGCTCAGCGACGACGGCGGCGCGACCGGCGCGGGCGGAACGTCCGGCGCAAGTGACGGTGGTGTGACGGACGCCGGACCCGGCGGGCGCGCCGGCTCGACAGGCGCGGGCGGGGCCGCCGGCTCCGCCTCCTGCTCGTCCGGCACCGCCGGCAGCAAGGGCGGACCCGACGGCGGTCCGCCGCCGCCTCCGTTGCCGACCTGCACCCCGCTCGGCCAGTGGACCTTCGACGACTGCAACACGCAGCGCACGAACCTGTCCGACACCGCCACCGGCCTCAACACGGCGTTTCGCGCCGTCAGCGTCGCCTGCGTTGCCGGCATTTCCGGACAAGCGGTATCGCTCGCAAACAAGGGCGAGGACATCGTTTACGTCCCCGATCAACCGAGCTTCGTCTTTGGCAACGGCGTGACCGTCGCGGGTTGGTTCAACGCCAGCGCGACAAATCAGACCCGCACGCTGTTCCGCAAGCGGGACGGCGGTGACAGCAGCGCGTTCGCGCTGGTCCTCAACGGCAGCAAGTTCCAGTTCGTCGTCAACCTCGGCGGCGGGTTCGCGGCCAGCGTCACCTCGCCGACCAAGGCGCAGGTTGGCCGCTGGACCCACGTCGCCGCCACCTACGACGGGTCGATGCTGCGCCTCTACCTCGACGGTCAGGAGGTCGCGAACGGGGCGGTGACCGGGACGATCGCCCCCGCGCCCGGCCCGTTGCTGATCGGCAACGACGGCAGCAAGCGCCTGTGGGCGGGCCTGATCGACAACGCCTTCCTGAGCGCGCGGGCCCTCTCCGCGTCCGAGGTGCTGGCGCTCACCTGCGTCCGCCGGCCGTTCTCGCTCGCGGTCTCGCCGGCCGACAGCCCGCCCACGACGGCCGGCGCCGTCGCGACGTTCGACGTCGCCATCACGAACAACGACTCGGCCAGCTGCGGCGCGGGCAACTACCAGTTCCAGGCGTTCACGTCGGTCGGCGGCGTCACCGTGTCGCCGAGCTTCCAGTCGATCTTGCAGCTGCCGCCCGGGAGCACCTCGCACAACCCGCTCACCGCCGCCGGGTCGGAGGATCTCGACACGGGCACCTACCCCATCACCGTCGTCGCCTTCGACCAGAGCAACCGCCAGCCCGTCCAGACGACCGTGAACTTCAACTTCGTCGCCAGCGGCTGCCGCGTCAGCAAGCCGCGCGAGCTGATGATCACCAGCACCGCGGTGGTCGACGATCCGCTGCGCACCAGCACCGCCGCCGCGAGCGATCCGCGCGCGGGCGTCTGGACGTTCAGGCACCTGATGGAGAGCATGGCCCCGACGCCGGCCGACGCCCCGCGCATGGTCGAGGAGATGCTGGCGACGTTCACCGTCGCGCAGACCATCAACGGGTTCACCGTCGGGCCGCGGCCCGGCATGCAGGCCCTGGTGCTCGGGCCCTGGCCGCGCACGAAGGCCGGCGAGCTGGACCTCGCCCAGGCGCCGTTCACGTTGCAGGCGATCGTCGACCGCTTCGACCTGCGCAACCTCGGCAACGGCGACGCGGGCGAGGGGCGGTTCGTGTTCGCGTTCAACAAGGCGGGCAGCCCGGTCCCGCTGCAGGCGACGATGATCTTCGAGTTCAAGCTGCCCGCGGCGACCGAGGACGACGTCCTGGCCTGGGCGAACAGCTGGCACGCGCTCGGCGGCCTCGCGTTCCCGTCGGAGGACTACAACGCCGCCCTGCAGGCGATCACCGAGCGGTTCGCGGGCCGGGGCGCGCGCCCGGGGCGGCCGAACGGCAGCGCGATCAACGCCGTCCGCACCAACGAGATCGCGCTCGGCGACAACGGCCTCTGGCAGCTGCGCGAGTTCGGGCTGTCGCCCGACACCGGCAAGCTGGCGCCCGCGACGATCAAGCTGACGCCCGACCTCGGGTTCAACGGCAGCGACACGCTGGCGGCGTTCATCAACGCCAACGAGCCGGCGATCCTGGCCGAGACCCACACGGTGCCGGACACGTTCGCGGGCCTGGCCTTCCTGGCCGGGGCGGTGTTCAACGACGGCTTCACGTTCTGGCAGGCGCCGAAGCTCAACAACCCCGAGGCGCGGTTCCACTTCGCCGTCAACACCTGCAACGGCTGCCACTCGTCCGAGACGAACACGAAGTTCCTGCAGATCACGCCGCGCTTCCCGGGCAGCGAGGCGACCCTGTCGCCCTTCCTGCAGGGGACGACGGTGCGCGATCCGTTCTCGGGCGTGGTCCGCCCCCTGAACGATCTGGCGCGCCGGCAGAATGATCTGAAGGCGATCGTCTGCCCGCCCGACACGGGTGACGGCGGCGCGGGCGGCACGGGTGGCAAGCCGGGCGGCAGCAAGCTCGCCGCGCCGGCCGCGCTCCCGCCGGCCCCCCTGCTGCGCCAGGGGATCGCCCGGGTGCACTGACCGCCTTCCTGCGGCCCGGCGCTCCGGCACTTTCCCCGGCCGGAGCGTCGGGCCTGCCACGTCCGAAACAGGACGCCGACATTCATTTTCGTTGGATCGCGCCAGCGCGAAACCTGACGGAAACATCAGCTGCGCAGGATGAAAGGCGAAACATCCACGGCGATCAGCCGCGGAGAAAGGCGCCCAGAAAATGTCCTACGTGGTTCCCTCGGATCTGGTCAAGAAGATGGTCGACGCCGGCGAGGCGAAGATCTTCATGTCGGCGCGCGACACCGTGCTGCGGGCCTACATGGCCGGCGCGCTGCTGACGCTGGGCGCGGCGTTCGCGGTGACCGTCACCCAGCAGACCGGCCACCCGATCATCGGCGCCATGCTGTTCCCGGTCGGCTTCTGCATGCTGTACCTGCTCGGCTACGACCTGCTGACCGGCGTCTTCGTGCTGGCGCCGCTCGCGCTGATCGACAAGCGCCCCGGCGTGACGCTGGCGGGCGTGCTGCGCAACTGGGGCCTGGTGTTCCTGGGCAACTTCGCGGGCGCGCTGACGGTCGCCCTCATGATGGCGATCGTCTTCACCTTCGCGTTCTCCACCGAGCCGAACGCGGTCGGCAAGATCATCGCGGGGATCGGCGAGGCCCGCACGCTCGGCTACAAGGCGCACGGCGCCGCCGGGCTGCTGACGCTGTTCATCCGCGGGATGCTCTGCAACTGGATGGTCTCCACCGGCGTGGTCGGCGCGATGGTCTCCGGCAACGTGACCGGCAAGGTGCTGGCGATGTGGATGCCGATCATGCTGTTCTTCGCGATGACGTTCGAGCACTCGGTCGTCAACATGTTCCTGTTCCCGTCGGCGCTGATGATGGGAGGCAAGTTCTCGATCCGTGACTACTTCCTCTGGAACGAGATCCCGACGGTGCTCGGCAACCTGGTCGGCGGCCTGACCTTCACGGGGCTGACCCTCTACACCACGCACCTCCGGACGGCCCCGCGACGCGTCCCGGCCGCCGGGGCGGCGCGCCGGGAAGCGCGCATCTCGGCCGTCGCCGCCGAACAGTCGCCCGCGGCCTGATCGGCGGTCCGCCTTGCGTCTCGCCGGGGCGCCTTCTAAGGTTGCGCCCCATCATGCTGACGAAAAGCTCCCGCGTCCGTCGTTCGCTCCTCTCGACCCCCATGGCCGCGGCGCTCGGCCTGGCGGCGCTCCTCGCGCTCTCCGCCGGCGCGGCGCGCGCCGATCTGGATCTGCCGCGGCCCAGCCCGTTCGCGAAGGTCTGGCAGGTCGTCGGCCTGACCGAGATCACCGTCGACTACAGCAGCCCCGGCGTGAAGGGGCGCAAGATCTGGGGCGGCCTGGTCCCCTACGATCAGATGTGGCGCGCGGGCGCGAACACCGCGACCAAGGTGACGTTCAGCAAGAACGTCACCTTCGCCGGCAAGCCGGTCGCCGCCGGCAGCTACGCGTTCTTCGTCATCCCGGGCAAGGACACCTGGACGGTCATCCTCAACAAGAAGATCGATCAGTCGGGCACCGGGCGCGATTACAAGCAGGCCGATGACCTGCTGCGCGTGTCGGTGAAGCCGAAGGCGGCGCCGTTCCGCGAGCGGCTCGCCTACCTGGTCACCGACTTCACCGACGACAAGGCGTCGCTGGAGCTCGAATGGGAGAAGCTGCGGCTGTCGATCCCGATCACCGTCGACACCAGCCCGCAGGCGGTCGCGAACATCAACGCCGCCGTCGACGGCGCCTGGCGCACCTACGCCAACGCCGCCCGCTACATGCTGGAAAACAAGAAGGACTACGACACCGGCATGAAGTACGCGGACCAGTCGCTGGCGCTGAAGCAGGACTGGTACAACCTCTGGATCAAGGCCGAGCTGCTGGCCGCCAAGGGCAACGTGAAGGACGCGCTCGCGACCGGCGAGAAGGCCTACGAGATCGGGGCGAAGTCGGAGAACTTCTTCCTCGAGGGCGAGATCAAGAAGACGCTCGGCGAGTGGAAGAAGAAGAACAAGGCGTAGCTTCTCTTTCTCCCTCTCCGCTTGCGGGAGAGGTGGATCAGGCGAGGACGCGGCGGTAGAGGTCGACGTAGCGATCGACGGCGGGGGCGAGCGCGTAGCGGCTCTCGGCGAGGCGGCGGCCCGCCGCCCCGAGGCGCCGGCGCAGCGCCGCGTCGTCGAGCAGGCGGCCGACCGCCGCCGCCATGGCGGCGACGTCGCCGACCGGGCGGAGGAAGCCGACCTCGCCGTCGGCGATCACCTCGGGCAAGCCGCCCACCGCCGACGCGACGACGGGGACGCCGCACGACAGCGCCTCCAGCGCGGCGAGGCCGAAGCTCTCGATCTCGCTGGGCAGCAGGAACACGTCGGCCCCGCGCAGCACCGCCGGCAGATCCGCGCGCTCGCCCAGCACCTCGACGTCGGCCTGGAGTCTGCGGGCGGCGATCGCCGCCTCGATGCGGGCGCGCTCCGGGCCGTCGCCGACCAGCCAGAGCCGGGCCGGGCGCGCCGCGCGCACGCGCGCGAACACCTCGACCACGTCGTCGAGGCGCTTGAGCGGGCGGAAGTTGGAGACGTGGGCGACCACCGGGACGCCGGAGCCGCTGCCGGGCGGAGCGCCGCCGGGCGCCGGCGTGAAGCGCGCGACGTCGACGAAGTTCGGGATCACGTCGATGGCGACGGCGCCGGGCACGCCCAGCACCTCGTGCGTGGCGCGCGCCAGCCAGTCGGAGGGCGTGGTGACCGCGTCGCTGCCGGCGATCGAGAAGCGGGTGAGGGGGAGGAAGCTCGGATCGCTGCCGACCAGCGTGATGTCGGTGCCGTGCAAGGTGGTGACGATGCGCGGGACCGGCGCCGCGCCGGCATCGCCCTGAGCGGCCAGGACCTGACGCGCCAGGTGCGCCGCGACGGCGTGCGGGAGCGCGTAGTGGGCGTGGACGATCTGCAAGCGCTCGCGCCGCGACACCTCGACGATCTTCGAGGTGAGCGCCAGCGTGTAGGGCGACTGCTTGAGCTGCGGGTAGGCCGGCGGGGAGACGCGGTGGAAGACCAGCTGCGACGCCAGCGCGGGCGGCGGCGGATCCATGCGCTCCGGCAGCTCGTCGCTGAAGACGTGAACGGCGTGTCCGCGGCGCGCGAGATCGATGGCGATCTCCGTCGCGATCACGCCGCTGCCGCCGAACGTCGAGAAGCAGACGACGCCGACCCGCAGCGGTTCGACGGCCAGCGGTTCGACGAGGCGCGGGCTCACGGTTCGATCTCCTGCAGCGCGGTCGAGAACGGGCCGGCGGCGGCGAGCCGATCGGTCACCAGGCGCTTGAGCGCGGCCGGCCCGATCCGGCCGGCGAGCGACGGCCAGGCGTAGACGCGCTCCTGCGGAACCCCACCCGGCGCCAGCGCGTCCCGCAGGCGCCCGAGGCGCGCCAGCGCCACCTCGTCGCGCGCGACCAGATTGCGGGCGTAGCGCGCGGTCAGGCGCTCGAGGGCGCGCGCGACGGCGGCGCGCGTGCGCGCGGCGGCGCGGACCAGGTTCCGGTCGGCGGGATCCGCGGCCGCGACGGCGGCGGTCACCTCGTCGACGGCCGGGATGATCTCCGTCGCGACGCGGCCGGCGAGCCGCTCCGGCGACGCGGCGGC
>DATBHU010000115.1:0-5315 GCA_036557265.1 Polyangia bacterium | reverse complement strand
CCGCGCGCTCGCCGATCCGGAGGCGGAGGTGACGACCGCCGCGGAGCGCGCGTTGCTGGCCGGCCTCGGGGTCGGCTGCCGGACGCCGGTGGCCGGTCACGCCACGATGGCGGACGGGCGGCTGACCGTCGCCGGGCTGGTCGGCCGTCCGGACGCGTCCGAGATGATCCGCGAGACCGTCACCGGCGCGCCGTCCGAGGCGGCGGCGCTGGGCGCCGAGCTGGCGCGCCGGCTGCTGGCGCGCGGGGCGGACCGGATCCTGCGCGAGCTCGAGAGCGCAGAACTCAAGAAATAGCCGCACACTCGCGCTGCGCGCGAGAGCGGCTAGAACTTTCCGACGCGGTAGTAGTAGTAGAGGCTGCTCGACGCGGTGGTGGCGACGGCGAACAGGTCGCCGGCGCCCGTCACCTCGGGGCGGAGCAGCGGGAGGTCGGTGAGGCGGACCAGGTTGCTGACCGCGCCGGCCGTCGAGACGTCGACGGCGAACAGACCCGATTGTCCTTCGTAGATGTAGCGCTGGCCGAACAGCACGCCCGGCCCGTGATAGTGCGCGGCGGCGCCGCAGGCGGAGGCGTCGGCGAGCGCGCTGGTGGCGGCGCCGAGATCGGTGGGCGGGTTCTCGGGCGCCGTGACGTCGGTGTAGTAGTCGCGGCCGAAGAGGATGTCGTCCTGGAGCTGGACGAGGACGCCGCCGTCGTGGTCGTGCGGGCGGGCGGGGCGGACGTCCGTGACCGGGTGGCCGAAGAAGTTGACGAACAGCAGGCCGGCCGCGCTCCTGGTCGGTGAGACGGTGACCATGCGGACGTCGGTGTGATCGGAGAGCAGCAGCTTCGTCTGCGTCATGCGCAGCAGCTGTCCGAACGTCGCGTCGCTGGCGAGGTCGGTGAAGGACTCGAACAGCGTCGGCGCCGCCGGCGGCATCCACTGGTAGATGCCCGGGGTCGGGCTCCCGCCGGTCGGATTGTGCGAGTAGTAGATCATCGTCCCGGAGAGGGTCACCGAGCTCTGGCTGTCGAGCGTCAGCGTCTGTCCGATCTGGACGGAGTTGTAGTCCGCGCCGTAGACCGCCACCTCACCGACGTCGTTCCAGGTGGCGGCGACGCGCGTCTCGCTGACCGCGACGTTGAACATGCCGGCGACCGAGGCCTCGACCTGGAACGGATGCTTGTACTCGTTCGCGGGTGGGGCGCCGAGCAGGTAACGGACGGTGAAGTTCGGGGGATCGAACTCGACCCAGTAATAGCGGGTGCTGGTGCCGTCGGACGACACCGGCGTGCTCTGGCCCTCCCAGAACAGCGTCGGTTGCATCTGCGCGGCGCAGCCGCTGCCGCCGCTGGCGCCCGCGCCGCCGCCGGCGCCCCCGCGTCCGCCGGCGCCGCCTCGGCTGCCGCCCGCGCCGGCCGCGCCCGCGGCGCCCGATGTTCCAGCCGCGCCGCCGCCGCCCGCGGTCGCGCCCGCGCCGCCGCCCCCGTCGGGCATCGCCTCCCGGATCGCGGCGCCGTGACAGCCGGCGCTGGCGGCGGCCGTGAGGAGACACGCGAGCAGGGTGACGTGACGGTCGCCGGGCATCACAGGCGGCCGATCCGGTAGTAGTCCCATTTGCTGACGTTGTAGGACTGTCCGGCGAACAGATCGCCGTCGCCCGTCACCTCGATGTAGCGGAACGAAGCGTCGGTCAGGCGGACCAGGTTGCTGACGCCTCCCGCGGGGCTGACGTCGACGGCGAACAGGCCTTGCTGTCCCTCGTAGATGTAGCGCTGGTGGAACAGCACGCCGGCGCCGGCGTACTTGGCGGCCGTCCCGCAGGCCGTCCCTTCCGCGTACAGCGACGTCGCGATCGACAGATCCGTCGGCGCGTTCGCCGGCCGCGTGATGTCCACGTAGTAGTCGCGTCCCGACAGGTAGTAGGTCGCGTCCTCCATGTCGACGATCACGCCGCCGTCGAGCGTGCGCGGGCGCGCCGGCCGGACGTCCATGACGGTGGAGTTGGAGGGGTTGACGAACAGCGATTGCGCGGTGCCGGGCGCCGACTGATCGACCATGTAGACGTCGGTGCGCGTGCAGAGCAGCAGCTTCGTGCCGCTCGCGCGCAGCAGCAGGCCGAGCGTCTGGTTGCCGGCGCCGCCGAGGCTCGTGTAGGACGCGAACAGCGACGCGGCGGCGGGCGGCGCCCACTGATAGATGCCGGGCGTCGGGCTCCCGCCCATCGGGTTGTACGAGTAGTAGACGGTCCCGCCGGCGATCGCGATCGCGCCCGGGTTGCTCAGCGTCTTCATCCCCACCTGCGTGGAGCCGACGTCGGGGCCCCAGACGCCGAGGCGCCCGTCGAGGTACCAGATGCCGCCGGCGAGCAGGTCGCTGGCCGCCAGATCGAAGTAGCTGTTGGCCAGCGATTCGTCGATCTGCAGCGGGTGAAGGTTCTCCGCGGGGGTGTCGCCCGGCGCGTAGTGCATGGTGAGGTAAGGGTTGGTCTCCTCGGCCCAGTAGAAGCGGTGGCTGCCGCCTTCGGTGAAGATGGGCGCCATGTCGCCGCGGTAGAACATCGCGGGCGTCAGCTGCGCGGCGCAGCCTGCGCCCCCGCTGCCGCTGCCGCTGCCTCCGCCGGCGCTTCCGCCACGTCCCGAGGCGCCAGCGCTTCCCCCGCCACCGCCACGTCCCGCGGCGCCGCCGCTGCCGCTGCTCCCTCCGGTCCCTCCGCGTCCGCTCGTGCCCCCTGCGCCCGCGGCGCCGCCTCCGCCGCTCGCGCCGCCTCCGCCGCTCGCGCCGCCCGAAGCGCCGGCGCTTCCGGAAGCGCCGGTGCCAGCCACGCCGCCGCGACCGCTCGCGCCGCCGGAGGAGCTGCTGCCGCCCGTGCCCACCGTGCCGCCGGCGCCGGCCATGCCGCCCGTGCCCATCGTGCCGCCGGCGGAGCCCGCGCTGCCGGACGCTCCCGCCCCGCCGCGGCCGCCGTCAGGTGTCGCCTCCTGGATCGGCGGGCCGTGACAGCCGGCCAGCGTCGCGATCGCGACCGCGCGCGCGAGAAATGCGCCCCGCCTCCTCACCGGCTCACGTCACGATCCGAGCAGGCGGCCGACGCTGATGTGCAGGCGGCTCTCTATCAGCCGGAAGACGCTGTCGAGATCGCGGCTCTTGAGCGCCAGCTTCTCGGACAGGCGGCGCCGCGTCTCCGCCAGCAGCCGCTCGCGCGCGCTGTTCACCCGCCGCGCGGCGGTGGCGCGATGGATGCCGAACGCGGCGGCGATCTCGTCGATCGTCATCTGGCGCGCGTAGTAGCTGCGCAGCACGTTGCGATCCTCCGGGCTCAGCGTCTGCACGGTCTCCTCGAACGCGCCCGCCACCTCTTTCCGGTAGAGCTTCTTGAGGTGCTCGATCTCGGGATCGCCGCCGCCCGCCGGCGCGCCGAGCACGAGGTCGTCGTTCAGCACCTCCACGTTGCGCTTCTCGGCGCGCAGGTCGTCGAGCAGGCTGCGCAGCACCGTGACGCGGAACCAGAACCGCAGGCGCCCCAGGCCGGAGTAGTCGAGGATGCGCGGCCGCGGCGGGCCGACGAACAGCTTCTCCCACAGCTGTTGCCGCGCATCGTCCCGGCGGGCGGGCGGCACGCGCATCTTCACGAACGCCGCCTCCAGATCCTTGCGCATCTCGCGATCGAAGCCGGCGAGCGCCTTGTTGTCGCCGCGGCTGCAGGCGAAGGCGAGGTACAGGTCCTCGACGGCCAGCGAGTCGGTCGCCGCGCTCGCGGCAGCCCCCGCGCCGCGCTTGCTCTCCAGGAAAGCCGCGAAATCTTTGAGGTCTACGCGCAGGTTGGGCCACGCCGCCTGGACGCGCTCGACCACCTGGCGGGTCAGCTCCGCCGCCACACGTCACTTGTACAACAGGAACGGCTTTAATTTCCAGCTTGCGCTCAAGTCGGCGGGGGGGGACGGCGCTCGGCGTCGAGCAGCAGCAGCGCCAGCGGCGTCATCACGATCGACGGCAACGACACCAGCGCGTAGCCGAGCGCGAGCAGCCGCCCCGGGCGCGCGCCGCGCAGCAAGAAGACCGCGGCCGCCAGCGCGACCACGCCGCCCGCCGGGGCCCAGATCGTCGCGTAGCCGAGGTAGGCGCCCACCACCGGGAAGGGGACGACACGCTCCAGCGGGCCCGCCGCGCCGCGGATGAGGATCGCCCAGGCGACGTGCAGCAGGGCCGCCACCGCCAGCGCCAGGGGACCGAAGCGCCGGTCGGGCGCGGCCGGGTGGGCCGGACCGTTGGCGAAAGACCGCCCGAACGCCGCCGCCAGATCGGCGCACGCGGCGCAGTCGTCGACGTGACGTTCGATGTCCGCGGCCGCCTCGGGTGGCAGCACCCCCTCGACGAAGCGGGCGAATGTGTCTTCGTCAGGGCAGGGCATGGGCGTGGGGCCGCGGCCGGCGGTGGTGGGCGAGGTCGGCCCGGGGGTCCGCATCGTTCATTGACGCCGCGCGATCGGCAAAGTCGCTCGCGAAATCGGATCGCGGCGTCAAAAACGGAGCGTCCACGCCAGGCCCATCTGCAACCGCCCGCCCTGCCGGTCGAGCACCAGTGTCGGGCGTGCGGCGACGCCGTCGTGGACCCTCAGGATGATCCCGCCCGCCAGCGCCGCCAGGCCGACGCCGAGACCCACGAAGGCGCCGGTCCGGATCGCCTTCCAGGTCGCGATCGAATCGACCAGCGACTGCGCCGCCGATCCCTTGTCGGGATTCGCGAGACAGGCGTCATTGACGACCGGTGAGTAGCACAGGTCCGGCAGGGCGTCCCGATCGGACTGGATGTGCGAGGAGCTGACGGGCAGCAGAATGGCCGCGGCGATGGCGATGGTGGCGCCGATGCCCGCGATCCAGATGCCGCGCGACGAGACGTCGACCTCCGGCCGATCGGGCGGCGCGGGGCCGTTCCTGGGAGAGGAGCCGTCCGATCCGGGCGGGCCGGGCGGCGGCAGCGGGAGCAGATCGGTGTCGCCCTCGGGCGGGGGGCGTGCGGCGACGGGCGGCGGTGTGGGCGCGCTGCTCTCGGCCACGGGCGGTCTCGCGGCCGGGGCTTGCTTGTCGAGATCCAGCACCTCGACCTGCCCGCCGCGGAGCCGGATCGTGACGCTGTTGATCGTGTCGCCCGGGCCGGCGACCTCGAGGCGCACCTCGCCCGGGAACAGGACCAGCGGGCGCTGGAGCGGCAGGCGGCCGCGCCGGACGCCGGCCACGTTGACGACGCGGCCGGCGGGGCCGCGCACGGTCAACCGCGCCATCACCGACGCGTGCGCCGCGACGAACGTCTGGGCGCGCGTGCGCGGCGGGCCG
>DATBHU010000114.1:0-14199 GCA_036557265.1 Polyangia bacterium | reverse complement strand
GTCGCGTAGACCAGCACGGTGTTCAGCAGGTTGAGCAGGCCGGGGCCGTAGAGGGCGCGCACGGCGGTCAGGTCGTTGGTCAGCCGCGACATCACGTCGCCCGTCGGGTGGCGCCGGTAGAACGCCGGGTCCAGCCGGGTCAGGTGCGTGAACAGATCGCGGCGCATCGTGTACTCGATGTTGCGGGCGGCGTCGAAGATGAAGATCCGCGACCAGGTCCGGATCAGCGCCTGCAGGACGGCGAAGACCATGATCAGGATCGCGTCGCGCACGACGGTGCCGTGCGCCGCCCCCGGGGCCAGCGCCCGCAGGGCGTCGATCGTCTGTTTCAGGAGCCACGGGATCGCCAGCGAAAACCCGTTCGTTCCGACGAGACAGAGGCAGCCGAGCGCGAACCGACCGAGTTCGGGTCGCAGCGTGCTGCGGAGGGTGCGGTTCGCTGGCGATCCGGACGGCGAAATCACGCCGGAAGTATTCACGATCTCAGGCAGATCTTCTCATTGAACGACCGAAACCCCCGGGTCTATAGTCGGTTTTCTGCCGCGCATGCGGCGACCGAGCCAAAGCGAAAGTCAAATGACAACCGACGTCTCTGCAGCGCTCGCGACCCTCCAGCTGCATCCCGAGGACAGCGGCGCCCTGAAAGCTCTCGCCGCCCTCCACCCCGGCAACGGCGCCGGCATCGACGCCGACGTCCTGTCGAAGGCGCTGTCCGACGCGCGCCGCTTCCACCGCGAGCGCGGCGACTACGAGCTGGTCGCCTCGCTGATCGATCTCGAGCTGGCCTGGACCACCGACGCCGTCCGGCGGGCCGATCTGCTGCACGAGAAGGGGCGCGTGCTGTCCGACGAGCTGCTGCGGGACGAGGCCGGCCAGGCCACCGTGAAAGAGGCGCTGGAGGCGTCGCCCGGGCACGCGGCGGCGACCGAGTCGCTGGCGCAGATGTCGCTGGTGCGCGCCAACTGGGAGCCGATCTCGAAGCGCTATCTGCAGCAGGCGGAGTCGGCGAAGGATCAGGGGCTGGCGTCCAGCCTGTACGGCTCGGTGGCGGAGTTCCACCTCAAGTACCGGCCGGCGGACGGGGAGGGCGAGAGCCACCTGCGCCGCAGCCTGGAGCTGGATCCCCACAACCGCCGCTCGGGCAACCACTTCGAGCGCCTGCTGCGCGAGAAGGGGAACAACGAGGAGCTGCTGACCCTCTACTCGCAGCGCGCCGAGCGCGCGGCCAACCGCGACGAGCGCGCGCTGGCCGAGGTGGCGGCCGGCGAGCTGTGCGAGAAGATGGGGCGCCCGGTCGACGCCTACACGCGCTTCCGCAAGGCGCTGGAGGCGAACCCGATCGAGCCGCGGGCGCTGCGCGCGGTGCGCGACGTGCTGACCCAGCAGCAGGAGTGGGCGGAGCTGGGCAAGGTGCTGGAGGGGGCGGCGCGCAGCAAGCGCGGCGAGCAGGACATCGCCCTGCTGATCGATCTGGCCACGCTGATCTGGAAGCGCCTCAATCAGCCCGACATGGCGGAGGCGGTGTTCCGCCGCGTGCGCAAGCTCGACGCGTCCAACCACGCGATGGTGGAGTTCTATCGCGAGTACTACACGGCGAAGAACGAGCCGACGCAGCTGCTGACCGTCCTGGCGCAGGCGCAGAAGACCGAGGCCGACGTCGATCGCCGGGTCGAGATGGGGATCGAGATGGCGCGCGCCGCCGAGAAGCGGCCGCAGCACGCCGAGAAGGCCATCGAGATCTGGAAGGGGATCCTGCGCCTCAAGCCGCACCTGCCGGAGGCGGTGACGTCGCTGCGCGCGCTCTACACGCGGACCGAGAAGTGGAACGCGCTGCTCGAGCTCCTCAAGGACGATCTGGACGCGGTGCCGGCGGCGAACGTCGACGAGAAGATCAATCGTTACCTCGAGATCGTCACCATCTATCGAGATCGCTTGAACCTCGACGTGATGGTGGTGAACACCTACCTCAACATCCTGGCGCTGCGTCCGGACCACCCGGCGGCGCTGACGGCGCTGGCGTCGCGCTACGAGGCGCAGGGGCGCTACGGCGACCTGGTGCAGGTGCTGACCCGCCAGGCGGAGGCCGCCAAGGACCAGGCCGAGCGCGTCGCGCTGCACCGGCGCATCGCCGCGCTGTGGGCCGACAAGCTCGGCAAGCACGGCAACGCCATCGCCAGCTTCGAGAAGATCTTCGAGGCCGATCCGACCGACGCCGAGACCAGCACGCGGCTCAAGGACCTCTACACGAAGGGCCGCGCCTGGCGGCCGCTGATCGAGGTCTATCGCAAGGAGCTGCCGCACCTGGACGCGCCGACCCGGCGCGCCCGCCTGATCGAGATGGCGAAGGTGGCGGGCGATCGCCTCAACGACGTGCGCGAGGCGATCTCGCTCTACAATCAGGTGCTGGCGCAGGACGGCGCCGAGCGCGACGCCGACGCGCTGACCGGGCTGGCGACGCTCTATGACCGCGAGCGGCGCTGGCCGGCCCTGATCGAGATCCTCGAGCGGCAGCGGCTGAACGCCCACGCCCAGAACGACGCGGCCGGCGAGCTGGCGCTGCTGGAGCGGCGCGGGACGTTGCTGCACGACCGGCTGGGGGCGACCCAGGCGGCGATCGACGTCTTCAAGCGGATCCAGGAGCTGCAGCCGAAGAACGCGCGCGCGGCGCGGGCGCTGCGCGAGATCTACGCCCAGGCCGGCGACTACACGGCGCTGGAGTCGCTGTACGCCGAGCACGGCGCCTTCGGCGACCTGTGCGATCAGCTGACGTCGCTGGCCGATCGCACCGCCGACATGGCGGCGCGGACGCGGCTGCTCGAGCGCGTCGCGCTGATCGCGCAAGAGAAGCTGAATCAGCCCGAGCGGGCGCTCAAGGCGTACGAGCGCATCCTGGCCACGGACCCGCGCAACCGCGCCGCGGCGCTGGCGCTGCTGCCGCTCTATCGCACGGCCCAGAAGTGGCCGCGCCTGCTGGCGACCTACGAGGTGCTGCTGGGGCCGGCCGCGGCGGGCGACGGCAACTCGCAGGCCGACCGCCTGGAGCTGTACGCCGAGGCGCGCAAGATCTGCGAGACCCGGCTGGGCTCGAAGGCGCTGGCCTTCCAGTGGTGCTCGCGCGCGTTCGAGGCGGCGCCGAAGAACGACGCCGTGCGCGCGGATCTGGAGCGCCTGGCCGGCGAGGCCGACGAGTGGGGCAACCTGGCCGTGCTGTACGAGGCGCGCACGGGCGCGTCGACCGACGCCGAGGAGCGCCTGTGGCTGCTGCGGCGCACGCTGCGCATCGCGACCACGCGCCTGTTCCGGCCGCAGGAGGCGCGCAAGGCCGCCGAGCAGATCACCGCCGAGGTCGGCTTCGACGAGGAGGCCGACGCCGCGCTGGAACAGATCCTGACCCAGACCAAGGCCTGGGCCGATCTGGCCAAGCTGCTGCACGCGCGCGCCGATCGCGCGCCGGACGCCGCCGAGCGCGTCCGCCTGCTGTTCCGGATCGCCCAGCTCGAGGAGGAGCGCGTCGTCGACGCGGCCGCCGCCACCGCGACCTGGAAGCAGATCCTCGAGACCGAGCCGACCAACGAGCGCGCGCTGCGCGCCCTCATCCGCCTGTCCGAGGCGCGCCAGGACTGGGCCGGGGTGGTCGAGGGGCTGCGCCGGGATCTGGCGTCGCGCCCGGCCGACAAGATCGACGAGCGCGAGGCGCTGCTGCTGCGCATCGCCAACATTCAAGAGGTCCGGCTGGACGATCCGGAGGCGACGTTCGCGACCTACCGCGAGGTGCTGCAGGCGAACGCCTACGCCCCCCCCGCGGTGTCGGGCCTGGAGCGGCTCGCGACGGGCGGCTACCCCGATCGGCCGGCCATCGCGCGCCTGACGCTGCCGTTCTACGAGCGGACCGGCGACGCGGCCAAGCTGGCGGCCGCCAACGAGGCGCTGCTGGCGGTCGCCGACACGCCCGGCGAGAAGATCGAACGGCTGGAGAAGCTGCGCAGCCTCTACAGCGGGCCGGCCAACGACGCGGCGGGCGCCTACCGGGTCAGCCTGGCGCTGTTCGACATCGATCCCACCGACGCCAAGAACCGCGACGCGCTGGTCGGTTTCGGCGACCTCGCCGGCAAGACCGGCGAGCTGGCCGAGAAGCTGCGCGCGGTGTCGGCGCAGACCGACGACCAGCTGCTGCGGCGCGACCTGCTGGTGGTGGTGGCCGAGCTGCAGGAGAAGCGGCTGGGGCGCGCGCAGGACGCGGAGAAGGTGTACGCGCAGATTCTCAATGCCGAGCCGCTGCACGTCGGCGCGTTCCGGGCCCTGACCCGGCTCTACCGCGACGGCCAGCGCTGGAGCGAGCTGCGCGCGCTGCTGGACGCGCGCCAGCTGGCGGAGCTGGACCTGCGCGAGCGGCTGGATCTGCTGGCGCAGATCGCCGAGCTGGACGAGTCGGCGCTGGGCGACGACGACCACGCGCTGGCGGTCCACGAGAAGATGCTGGAGCTGGACGCGGCGGATCTGCGCGCGCACCGCGCCCTGGATCGCCACTACGCGGCGCGCGAGCGGTGGCGCGACCTCGAGAACTTGCTGGGCACGCGCGTCGGCTTCGCCTCCGAGGCGGAGGTCCCGGAGCTGGAGTTCCGGCGCGCCGAGCTGCGGGCCAGCCACCTGGGCGACGTCGCCGGCGCGCTGGACCTGCTGGAACAGATCGTCAGGGTCGCTCCCAATCACGAAGGCGCGCGCCGCCTGCTGGAGAAGCTGGTGGCGGTCCCCGCGGAGCGGCAGCGGGTCGCGAAGATCCTCGAGCCGGTCTACGAATCGAGCGGCGCCTGGGCCCGGCTGGCGGCGATCCTGGACGTCGAGCGCGAGGCGGTGCACGGGCCGGAGGCGGCGGCGCTGCTGGTGCGCATCGCCGATCTGCAGGAGAACAAGCTGCAGGCGCGCGGCGCGGCGCTGGCCACCTGGCGGCAGGTGCTGGCCGCCGATCCCGGCAACCCCGACGCGCTGCCCGAGATCGAGCGGCTCGGCACCGCGCTGGAGCGGTTCGCGGAGCTGGTCGACGTCTACCAGGAGCTGGCGTTCAAGCGCGACGCCTCGGACGTCGCGGGACGGGCCGATCTGCTGTCGCGCGCCGCCAAGCTGTACGCGGGGCGCCTCGGCAACCGGCGCGCGGCCATCGACGTCTGGAAGCTGGTCCTGAACCTCGATCCCGACGACACCGACACGACCGCGCCCGCGGCCGCCGCGCTGGAGACGCTGTACACCGAGACCGGCGACGTCGCCGGCCTCGTGAAGATCCTGGCCATGCAGGCGCGCTGGGCGTCGGGCGCCGAGCGCAAGAAGGTCCTGTTCCGCATCGCCGACCTGGAGGAGAAGTCGCTGGGCGACGTCGACGCGGCGGTCACGACGCTGCGCTCGATCCTGGAGATCGATCCGCAGGAGCGCGGCGCCATCGACGCGCTGGACCGGATCTTCGAGGCGGGGGCGCAGCACCGGCAGCGGGTCGAGATCATGCGCAAGCGGATCGACCTGGCCGGCGACGCGGCGGCGCGCCAGGAGCTGTGGCGGCAGGTCGCCGGGCTGCTCGAGCGCGACGTCGGCGACGTCGACGAGGCGATCGCGGCGTGCGTCAGCATCCTCGACGAGAACCCGCAGGACGACCAGGCGCTGGAGACGCTGGCGCGCCTCTACGAGCAGCAGGGGCGCCACCGCCAGCGGCTGGAGATCCTGGAGCGGCGGCTGGCCGTCAAGGAAGCGACCGGGAAGACCGCCGAGCGCGTGGCGCTGTTGCGGCAGATCGCGGCGCTGCTGGAAGGGCCGCTGGGCGATCCGGCCGAGGCGCTCGGGCGCTGGCGCGAGGTGCTGGAGGCGTCTCCGGCCGATCGCGACGCGCTGGCGGCGCTGGAGCGGTTCCTGTCGCCGGAGACGGACGGCGGGCTGCGGCTGGCGGCCGCGCAGGCGCTGGAGCCGATCTACGAGAACGGCGGGCGCTGGGCCGAGCTGGCGGCCGTGGTGCGCGTCTACATCGAAGGGCAGACCGACGGCCGCGCCCGGCTGGAGCAGCGCATGCGGCTGGCGTCGCTGGAGGAGTCGCGCCTGGCCGATCACGAGGCGGCGCGCGACACCACCGCGCTGGCGATCCGCGACGCGCTCGCCGAACCCGAGCTGCCCGAGCTGATGGACAGCTACGAGCGCCTGACCGGCATCGAGCGGGTGGGCGAGGTGGCGGCGCTGTACCGGGAGATCAGCCCGGACGTGCTCGACGAGGCGGTCAAGCTGCGGCTGGATCGCACCATCGCCGAGGTGGCGCTGCGCGACGGTGACACGGTGCTGGCGGCCGACTACTACCGCCGGGTGCTCGATCGCATCCCGGACGACGGCGACGCGCTGGAGGCGCTGGAGGGGATCTACCGCCGGGGCGGCGACGCCGAGGCGCTCTACGAGATCCTGGTGCGGCGCGCCGAGCTGGTCGGCGCCGACACCAAGGCGGAGCGGGAGATCCGCCTGCAGATCGGCGCCATCGCCGAGGAGCCGCTGGGGCGGCTCGAGGAGGCGATCGCCGCCTACGAGCGCGTCACCGAGATCTCCGCCGACGATCAACAAGCGGCGCCGGCGCGGGAGGCCGCGCAGGCGCTCGATCGCCTGTACACGAAGGCCGAGCGCTGGGGCGATCTGACGCGTCTGCTCGAGGATCTGCTGAAGCGCGGCGTGCTGCCGGAGCGGGATCTGGTCGGCATCCGCTTCCGGATGGCGGAGATCGAGCACGATCGCCAGAACGATCGCGAGGCGGCGCTGGAGCATCTGCGCCTGGTGCTGTCCGGCGATCCCGACCATCCCGGCGCCATCAAGATGCTGGAGGGAATGCTGAGCGACATCGCGGTGCAGGGCGCCGCGGCCGAGCTGCTGGAGCCGGTGTACGCGGGCCGCGCCGACTGGCCCGCCCTCATCAAGATCGGCGAGATCCGCCTGGTGCAGGTGGAGGAGCCGGCCAAGCGGCTGGCCTGGACGAAGCGGATCGCGCGCCTCTACGAGGAGCAGCTGGAGGACTCCGACAGCGCGCTGCGCTGGTACGGGAAGGTGTTCCAGGAGGCGCCCACCGAGCGCCTCAGCCTGGAGCAGTTGGTGCGGCTCGCCGACAAGCTGAATCGCTGGGAGGATCTCGCCAGCCTGCTGTCGGGCTATCTGGAAGACGAGCTGGGCGAGGATCCGGCGGTGCTGGACATCGTCCGGCGCACCGCGGAGATCTTCGACTTCCGTCTGGGACGGCGGCCGGAGGCGGAGAAGTATTACCGGCGCTTCTACGAGGCGCGTCCGGACGATCGCGAGGCGGCGCAGCTGTTCGAGGCGGCCCTCGAGCGCTGGGGCGCGTGGCAGGAGCTGCGCGAGCTCTACGACGAGGAGGCGGGGCGCGCAGTGGAGCCGGCCGCGAAGCTGGCGCTCCTGCGGCGCAGCGCCAAGCTCGACGAGGAGAAGCTGGACAGCCGCGGGCGCGCCATCGGCACGCTGCGCGAGGCGATGGACGTCGATCCCGCCAACCGCGCCACCGCCGGTGAGCTGGAGCGCGTGCTCGCCGCCGAGGAGCAGTGGCACGAGCTGGCCGACCACCTGGCGGCGACGCTGGATCGCATCAGCGACGCGCGCGAGGCCGACGCGGTCAGGCTGCGGCTCGCCCGCATCCAGTACGAGCGGCTGGACGACGTGGTCGCCGCCATCGATCGCTACGCCGAGGTGCTGGCGCAGACGCCCGGGCAGCCGCAGGCGGTCCAGGCCCTGGAGGCGCTGGCGGGCAACGACGCCGAACGCCATCGGATCGCGGTGATCCTCGAGCCGGTCTACCGGCGCTCGGGCGATCTCGGCAAGCTGGTCGGCGCGCTGGAAGCGCAGCTGGAGGCGATCGACGACCGGACCGACCGGGTGCGCATCTACCGCGAGATGGCGGAGATCAACCAGCGCCTGGGCCGCCCCGAGAAGGCGTTCGAGTACCGCAGCAAGGCCTGGCTGACCGACGTCGAGTCGGGCGAGACGCTCGCCGAGATGGAGGCGCTGGGCCTGGCGGGCGGCCTGCACGGCGAGCTGGTGGCGGCGCTGGAGAAGGGCGCCGTCGAGGCGGGCGATCCGTACCTGCAGTCGCAGCTGTGGGCGATGACGGCGCGCCTGCTGGAGGACCCGCTGGGCCGCGCGGCGGACGCCATCGAGGCCTGGCGGTCGGCGCTGTCGGCGCGCCCCGACGACCGCGATGCGTTCCTGGCCCTGGAGCGGCTGCTGGCGGGCGCGCAGCGCTCGGGCGAGCTCTGCGACGTGCTGGAGAAGCACCTCGAGATCACCACCGAGGCGGCCGAGCGCAAGGCGATCGCGAAGCGGATCGCGGTGCTCTACGAAGACGCGCTCAAGCAGCGCGAGCAGGCGGTGCGGGCCTGGGAGACGGTGCTGGAGATCGATCCCCAGGACGGCGACGCGCTGGAGTCGCTGGCGCAGCTGCACCTGACGGGCGGCGCCTTCCGCGAGCTCACCGACGTTTACGCGCGCAAGCTGGAGCTGGCGCAGCGCCCCGAGGAGCGGCGCCTGCTGTTCGCGCAGGCGGCGGCGGTCTTCGAGGAGAAGCTGAACGAGCCGGAGCAGGCCGTCGAGCAGCTGCGCAAGCTGCTCGAGGAGGCGGCGGGCGACGGCGAGGCGCTGAGCGCCCTCGATCGCATCTTCACCAACGAAGGGCGGCACACCGACCTGGTCGAGGTGCTGGACATCCGGGCCGGGTTCGCCAAGACCGCGCGCGAGCGCGACGAGCTGGCGTTCCGCGCGGCGCGCATCACGGAGACCGAGCTGTCCGACGTCGAGGCGGCGATCAGCCGCTACCAGGGCATCCTGGCGACCACGCCCGATCACGCGGGCGCGCGCGAGGCGCTCGGGACCATCGCGCGCGGCGACGACTACCGCGTGCCGGCCATCGCCGTGCTGGAGCCGGTGCTGCGCGACGCGCGGGCCTGGGATCAGGTGGTCGAGCTGCTGGAGCTGCGGCTTGCCGTCGAGGACGCGGTGGACCGGCGCCTGGCGATACTGGGCGAGATCGCGCGCATCCACGAGATGGAGCGGCGCGACGTCGAGAGCGCGTTCGCGACGTGGGCGCGCGCCCTGACCGAGGAGGCGACGGAGGCGGCGCCGCGCCAGGCGCTGGAGCGGCTGGCGGCCACGACCGGCGCGTGGAAGCGCCTCGCCGAGGTGTACGAGGAGCGGATGGATGCGACGTTCGATGCGTCGCTGCAACGATCGCTGGCGCTGCGGCTGGCGTCGCTCTACGAGAAGGAGCTGGCCGATCTGCCGCGCGCGGCGGACTTCCTGCGCAAGGCGCTGTCGCTGCCGGGCGACGAGGCGCCGGTGCTGGCGTCGCTGGAGGCGATCCTGCGCCGGCAGGGCGAGCAGGTCGAGCTGGCGGAGATCCTGGCGCGCGAGGCCGAGGTGGCGGCCGACCCCGGCGAGCAGGCCGACTTCCTGGCGGCGCTGGGCGACGTGCGCCTCGGGGCGCTGGAGGACGCGGAAGGCGCGCTGGCGGCCTACCGTGACGCGATCGATCGCAACGCCGACCACGCGCGGGCGCGCGCGGCGCTGATCTCGCTGGTCGATCGTCCGGAGACGCGGGAAGGCGCGCTGGACGTGCTGGAGCCGCTCGCGCAGGCGCGCGGCGACTGGAGCGAGCTGTTCGCGCTCTACGAGCGGCGGCTGCAGCTGCACGACGACCGGGCCGAGCGCGCTCACTGGCTGCGCAAGATGGCCGAGGTGGCCGCCGACCAGATCGGCAGCCCCGAGAAGGCGCTGGACGCGCTGGGACGCGCGCTGAAGGAAGAGCCGATGCCGGGAGCGGCGCTCGACGACATCGAGCGGATCGCGGGCAGCGGCAAGCTCGCCGCGGTGGGCGCGGCGCGGATCGAGGAGGCCATCGCCGACGCGGATCCCGACGCCGCGCGCGAGCTGGCGCTGCGGGCGGCCCGTCTGTACGTCGAGGGGCGGGACCCCGCGTCGGCCGAACGCCTGTACCAGCGCGTGCTGGAAGGCGACGCCGAGAACGTCGACGCGCTGCAGGCGCTCGAGGGGCTCTACCGCGCCGCGGGTGACGACCTGCGCCTGGCGGCGATCCTGGAGAAGCGCGCCGAGGCGGAGCTGGACCCGCAGGCGCGCCGCACCCGCCTGATGGAGGCGGCGCGGCTGCACGAGCAGCGCGGCGCGGACGGCATCGGCGACGCGATCGCGGCGCTGCAGAAGCTGCGGGCGGCGGACGACGGCGACGCGGAGGCGCTGGCCGAGCTGGGGCGCCTGCAGGAGGCGGCCGGCAACATCGACGAGATGGCGACGACGCTGGCAGAACGCGCGCGCATCACCGAGGATCCCCGGGAGCGCGGCGCGCTGTGGGCGCGCGTCGGCGAGCTGCGGCTCGGGATGATGAACGATCTCGACGGCGCCGCCGAGGCATACCGCGAGGCGCTGGACAGCACGCCCGACGATCCGATCGCGCTGTCGGCGCTGGAGGCGATCGAGGAGCGGCGCGAGGACTGGTCGACGCTGCAGGAAGTGCTGATGCGGCGGTTCAGCGCGACGTTCGGCGCCGATCAGGTCGCGGTGCTGCTGAAGCTGGCCCGCAACGCCGAGCAGAAGCTGCAGGACGCCGATCAAGCGATCGGGTTCCTGCGCCAGATCATCGACGCCGACACGAGCAACGGCTACGCGTACCTGGAGCTGGAGCGGCTGCTGCGCGCGAACGCGCGCTGGTACGACCTGGTCGAGGTGCTGGGCCTGCACGCCGACAACGAGGGGAAGGCGGGGCGCAAGCCGGCCGAGCTGGCGCTGCGGGTGGCGATTGCCGACGTCTGGGAGAAGGAGCTCGACTCGCCGGACAGCGCGGCCGAGGCGCTGGAGAAGGTGCTGCAGGTGGCGCCGACGAACGTGGCGGCGCTGCTGTCGCTGGCGCGGCTGCACGAGGCCGCCGAGCGCTGGGACGAGGCGGCCGAGGCGCTGGAGAAGGCGGCGGGGAACGCCTCCGCGCCGGCGGAGATCGCCGAGATCCAGTTCCGCAACGCGCAGATCCTGATCCGGAAGGAGGCCGACGCGACCGAGATCGAGCGCGCGTTGCTGCGGGCGCTCGACGCCGATCCGACCCACCGGCCCACGCTGGCGGCGCTGGAGAAGATGGCGCGCGAGGGGAAGGACGACGAACGGCTGGTGCAGCTGCTGGAGCTGGCGCTGGAGAGCGCGGCCGACGACGACGAGCGGCGCCGGCTGCTCAAGGAGGTCGCGGGGCTCTACGCCGGGCCGCTCGGGCACCCGGCGGCGGCGCTGCCGCACCTGGAACGGCTGGTGGCGCTGGATCCCAAGGAGATCCCGGGGCGCGAGCAGCTGGCCGACGCGCTGGTCGGGTCGGGGCGCATCGACGACGCGGCCCGCATCATGGCCGAGCTGATCGGCGAGCTGACCAAGGCGCGGCGCGGGAAGGACGCGGCGCGCTGGCACACGCGGCTCGGCATGCTGTCGGAGGCGCGCGGCGACTTCAAGGGCGCGGCGGACAGCTTCGGCGCGGCCTACAAGCTGGATCCGAGCCACCCGGCGACGGTGGCGGCGCTGGGGCGGCTGGCGTTCCGGGGCGGCGATCTCGAGAACGCGCGCAAGTACTACCGGTCGCTGCTGCTGCAGAACTTCGACGAGAAGTCGGCGGGCGTCTCGAAGGCCGAGGTCTACCTGATGCTCGGGCGGATGCACGTGCTGGCCAACGAGATCCCGAAGGCGCGCAACATGTTCGAGCGCGGCCTCGAGGTCGAGCCCGGCAACGTCGATCTCAAAGCCGCCATCGCCGGACTCGGCTAGCTGGTTTTTGAGAGACCGGTGGTCCGGATCGCGTTCAGTGCGGGGCGCCGGACTTCGACTGATAGTAGAGGTCGGTCAACAGCTCGGCGACGGCGGCCTTGGCGACGGCCGCCTGGCTCAGATCCTGCCAGGCGTCGGCCTTGGCGTTGCACCAGACCATCCGCCCGTCTCTCAGGTCGACGAGACCAGCCGCGCCCACCTGCAGGTAGTAGGTGTGCACCCCCATGAGCGCGTTGCCGACGACGTGGCCCGCCGTCCGTCGCGTGTCCTTGAAGAGCGTGATCAGAACGAAATCCGCCTGCAGCATCTCCCTGACCTTCGCGAGGTTCTCTTCGAACGCCCACTTGTCGACGGCGTACATCTTGAAGTCGGCCCGATTGGTCTTCTGGGCCGCCATCTCGGCGAGCGCCGCCGTGCTCCACTTCCGGAACTTGCGGTAGACGACCGGGACCATCATCGTGTCGGATTCAGGGAACACGTGCCCCCCAAAACCGACGACCCGCCGTTCAATCTCGGGGTCGAGGCTGTCCGCCATCGCGTCCGCCCACGTCTCTACCGGCTTGGGGTTGGAGTTGAAGCCGAGCTCGTATGCCAGCGTGAACGCGGGGACCACCGCGATCCGTGCGGGCATGATCCTGACGTCCGGCGCGCGCGTCTGGAACGCCGGCGCGCAGCCTGCTGTCAGCAACAGCGCCGCCGGCAGCCACCGCATTCTCACCGCCAGCCGCAGTGCTTCTCGGCGTTCTGCGCCGCGACGGCGAGCGACGGTTCGCTGCCGGCGGCGAGCGCGCGCAGGGTGGCGCGGCCGGCGACGGGATCGCACATCGTCCCCAGCGCCTCGACGGCGGTCGATCGATAGGGGTGCCGCCTGTCGCCCGCCAGCGTCACCGCGGCGCCGACCGCGTCCGGACCGCCCAGGTGGGCGAGGGCGCGCAGCGCGGTGGCGGCCACGCCCTCCAGCGCCAGGTCGGCCTCCGCTTCGTTGACCAGCCCGCGCAGCGCGGTCGCCAGCTGCGGGGCGGCGCCGTGATCGCCCGACTCGCCCAGCAGCGCCGCCGCCAGCTCGCGCACCGTGGCCGCCTCCTCGACGTGCATCACCGTCTTGAGCAGCACCGCCCGCGCGCGCGGATCCTTGCAGTGGACCAGCCCGACCAGGCCGGCCCGGCGCACCTCGTCGACGTCGCGCCCGATCGCCCGCAGCATCAGATCGCCCGCGCCCGGCGTGCACAGCCGCCCCAGCGCCTCCAGCTCGGCCCGCCGCACGAACGGCCACGGCTCCTGCTTGGCGCCCGCGATCAGCGCCGCGGTCGCCTCCCTGTCGCCCTGCTGGCCGAGGGCCAGCGCCGCCGTCTCACGCACGCGCGGATCGCCGTCGCGCAGCGCGGCGCGCAGGGCGGGGCGCGGATCGACGCCCGTCGCCGGTGACAGGCCGGCCAGCTCGCGCGTCGCCAGGTAGCGCAGCACCGGCTCGCCGTCGTGCTCGCGCAGCTGGGCGAGCGCGCCCGGATCGCCGCCCGTCCCGAGCGTGCCGAGCGCCATGACGGCGCGACCGCGCACCTCGAAGCTCCGCTCGGGCGCCAGCGCGGCGCGCAGGGATCCGAGCGCCTCGGCGCGCCGCCCCGGCTCTCGCTGCACCACCGCCGGCAGCGCCCGCAGCAGGTCGGCCTCGCGCGCGCCGCCGTCGTGCGGCCCGGCCGCGATCGCCGCCAGCACGACGTCGCCCGCCAGCTTGGGCGCCCGGCCGATCGCGTTGACCACGGCGGCGCGCACCGGCGCCGGCCCGCGCCCGAGCGCCTCGACCAGCGCCTCCGCCGCGTGCCCGTCGTTCAGCGCCCCGAGCACGCGCGCCGCCCGCGCGCGATCGTCGATGGCCGCCTTCTCGGAGGCCAGCAGCGCCGCCAGCGGCGACACCGGCGGGGCGGGCGCCCGCACCAGCGCGCCGGTCACCAGCCGCTCCTCCTTGTCGCTGGCGCCGGTCAGCGCGGCGGCCAGCGCCTCCAGCACGACCGCGCTCTTGGGCGCCGGCTGCAGCGCGGTCAGCCCCTCGACGAGGCACTCGCGCGCGTAGCCCCGGGCGCCCAGGGTCGCCTGCGCGGTCGGCAGCACGGCCGCCTCGCCCAGGCCGATCAGCAGCGGCAGCCGCGCCGAGCAGTCCGGCGCGGTCGCCAGATCGGCCACCAGGCGCTCCGCCCCCTCGGGGCTGTCCAGCTCCGTGAACACGGCGAGGTCGCCGATGGCGGCGCTGCCGAAGCTCCTGGGCGGCGCGGCGTCCTTGCCCAGCGCCACCTCGGTGACGACGATCGTCAGACACGACGACTGCACCGGCTTGGGCAGCGGCACCCAGAAGGGATCGCGCCAGTGGGCGGCGTCGGCGGC
>DATBHU010000113.1:0-14949 GCA_036557265.1 Polyangia bacterium | reverse complement strand
GCGTCGGTCCACGCCACAGACCGACGTAGACCTCGACGGACGGCTGCGCCCAGTTCGGCGGCAGGCGCACCGTGTGCTGATCGCGGATGATCTCGCCGGCCTTCCACGCGCCGACGGGGTACTTGCCGCGCACCACCGCGTGATCGGCGTTGACGAACGCCTTGCTGCCGCCGCCGCCGTTCAGGTGCGTGAACGTCTTCCACTGCGCGCTCACCGGCGAGACCACCTTCCAGTAGTGCGTCAGCGTGACGTCCTTGCCGGGCTCGATCGGGACGTGATCCACGTCGAGCCCCAGGTAGATCACCTTGCCGTCGAGGTCGGCGTTGACCGGGTACTTCGGGGTCGGCGCCGTCGTCAGGATGTTCTGCTTCGCCGCCGCCAGGTCCTCCGCGGTCGGCTTCTCGTCGTCTTGCTCGACGCAACCGACCAGCAGCAGTAGCAGGCACAACGGAATCGCCGATCCGACCCCCGAGAGCGCGCGTCGCATGCCGGGTTTCTAACCAAGGCCGGTGGCATTTGCAACGCGCCCGCCCGCCCCGGCGCCCGAAGATTGCGGCTCAGCGAACGCCGCGCAGCGCGACCTCGACCACGGTCTCCGCGCGCGCCGCGCTCTCGCGCAGGAACACCCGCGCGGCCACCAGCCGGCGGCCGATCCGGGAAGGGGCCGGCACGCCCAGCGCGTCGATGCCGGCGTGACGCGCGAAGTAGAGCGCGCGCGGCAGGTGGTAGTCCTGCGTGACAACCAGCGCGCTCCGGATCCCGAGGGCCGCCGCGTCCGCCATCGTGGCGGCGGTGCGGTGGCCGCCCCCGTCGCGGACGATGTCGCCCGCCGGGACGCCGCGCGCCTCCAGCCACGCCGCCATCGCGCGCGGTTCGTCATATGCGCCGCGCACCATCCCGGAGACGACCAGCTTGCCCGCGCGACCCGCCCGGTGCAGCGCCAGCGCCGTCTGGAGGCGCGCGGCGAGCTCGTCGCTCGGCGTCCCGTCCGGAAACACACGGTTGCCGAGCACGATGGCATACGGCCGGGCCGGCGCGGCCGCGACGCCCGCCACCACAGCCGGGCGGGACGACGCGATCAAGTACAGGTTCGCCGCCGTCACGAACGCGAGGGCGACGAGCGATGCGCCGAGCAGCCACCTGAGCGCGCGCCGACGCGGCCGCCCGGGGGCGCTCGCGTCAGGCATCCCGATAGACCTTCGCCGCCCCCACGTGACCGTGCCGGTGCCAGCGGATGTGCTGGCGCGACAGATGGAACAGGATCTCCTCGCGCGCGGCGCCGCCCGCCACCGCCTTCTCGACCCAATCCAGGACCACCTCGCGCGCGTCCGGCGGATGAAACAGGAACGTCCGCCCGAACACGATGGTCTCCCCGTCCCACACCAGCCGCGCCTCGAACAGGTCGCCCACCACCATGCCCAGCGGTTTGCGCCGCTCGCGCACCGCGAAGCGCGCGCCGCCGATCAGATCCTCGACGTCCAGCATCTCGCCGGCCACCGCGTGCAGCTCGAACACGCTGTGGTGGCTGGACGCGAGCGCGGCCAGGGTCCGCCGCTCGTCGACCGGCAGCCCGGCCCCCTCCTCGATCGCGCAGGCGACCGGGGCCAGGCCGATGCCGGCCATCGGCCGCTCCAGCACGTACCACTCCAGAAAGGACGCCATCCGCCCTTCGAACAGCTCGGCGTCGTCGTCGAACACCTTGCCCGCGCGATCGAAGAACTCCTCTCGCGCGCGCATCGCCTCCAGCTTGTGCTCGCGCTCGCTGTAGCGCTCGGCCAGCCGGTCCAGCAGGCGGTAGATCATCGCGGCCCTCGGCCCCGCCCTAGCGACGGCGCTCTTGCATGAGCGTGCAGAAGCGATCGAACAGGTAGCTGGCGTCGTTGGGTCCGGGCGACGCCTCCGGGTGGTACTGCACGCTGAACACCGGCAGCTCGCCGTGCCGCATCCCCTCGACGGTCTTGTCGTTCAGGCTGACGTGCGATAGCACCGCCCGCCCCTGCATGGAGTCGACGTCGACGGCGAAGCCGTGGTTCTGCGAGGTGATCTCGACCTTGCGCGTGCCGAGGTCCATCACGGGGTGGTTCGCGCCGTGATGACCGAACTTCAGCTTGTAGGTCTTGCCCCCCAGGGCGAGGCCGAGGATCTGGTGACCCAGGCAGATGCCGAACACCGGCAGCTTGGACCGCGTCAGCTCGCGCGCCGATTCGACGGCGTACCCGACCGCGGCCGGATCGCCCGGCCCGTTCGACAGGAAGATGCCGTCGGGCTTCATCGCCAGCACGTCGCGGGCGGGCGTCGCCGCCGGGACGACGCTGACGCGGCAGCCGGACGAGCGCAGGCGTCGCAGGATCCCGCGCTTGATGCCGAAGTCGTAGGCGACCACGTGGAAGCGCTGGGGCGGCAGCTCGGGCGGGCGGCCGGCCGTCGGGACGATCGACGGTCCTTGCCACACCGGCTCGTCCCACTCGTAGCCGGACGCGGTCGTCACCTCGCGCACCAGGTCGCGCCCCTCCAGCGACGGGTGGCGACGGGCCCGCTCGACCGCGCCCGCGGCGTCGTCGACCGCGCGCGTGATGACGGCGCGCTGCGCGCCGGACAGGCGGATGCGGCGCGTGACCGCGCGCGTGTCGATGCCGGCGATGCCGGCGACGCCGTGGTCGGCGAGCAGCGAATGCAGCGACCCCGACGCGCGCCAGTTCGACACCAGCGGCGACAGCTCGCGCACCACGAACCCGGCGCACCACGGGCGCGCCGACTCGAAGTCGACCGGGTTGACGCCCACGTTGCCGATCTCGGGCGCCGTCATGGTGACGATCTGCCCGCGGTAGGACGGATCGGTCAGCACCTCCTGGTAGCCGGTGATCGCGGTGTTGAACACGATCTCGCCGGCGCCGTCGGCGGCGGCGCCGAAGCCGAGGCCACGGTAGACGCTGCCGTCTTCCATCGCCAGCAGCGCGGGCGGTAGCTGGGTGTTGTCGCCGTTCTCTTGCTGGCTCACGTCAGTGTTCTCCCCGATCAGGCCACGAATGGGCGATAATACCGCCAACCACGGTCAGCGCGGCCCGGCCGCGCAGCGGGCGCCCCGAAAACGGGGTGTTGTGCGAGCGCGAGCGGAGCGCGACCGCGTCACAGGTCCAGGTCGCGTCGGGGTCGATGACCGCGACGTCGGCGGGCGCGCCGTCGGCCAGCGTCCCCCCCGCCAGCCCGAACACCGCGGCCGGCGCGCTGCTCATGCGCGTCACCAGCGCGGCCGGCGTCAGCGTCCCGGTGTGGACCAGCTCGAGCACCAGCGCGAGCGCGGTCTCGAGGCCGATGATGCCGAACGCCGCCTGCTCGAACTCCACGTCCTTCTCGACCGGCGAGTGCGGCGCGTGATCGGTGGCGACGGCGTCGATGGTGCCGTCGATCAGCGCGGCGCGCAGCGCCTCCACGTCCGCCGCCGTGCGCAGCGGCGGGTTGCACTTGGTGGACGTGTCGTAGGTCCGGCACGCCTCGTCGGTCAGGGTCAGGTGGTGGGGCGTCACCTCGCACGTCACGGGCAGGCCGCGGCGCTTCGCCTCCCGCACCAGGCGCACCGAGTCGGCGCTGCTGATGTGGGCGACGTGATAGCGCGCCCCGGTCAGCGCGCACAGCTCGATGTCGCGCGCGACCATCGTCGACTCCGCGGACGCCGGCTGGGCGCGGATACCGGCGCGCGTCGACACGATGCCTTCGTTCATGGCGCCGCCCGCCGACAGCGACAGATCCTCGCAGTGCTGCACGATGGTCAACCCGAACGTGCGCGCGTACTCCATCGCCCGCCGCATCAGCTCGGCGTTCATCACCGGGCGCCCGTCGTCCGAGACCGCCACGCAGCCGGCCTCCTTGAGCTCGCCCATCTCCGCCAGCGTCTCGCCCGCCAGCCCCTTCGAGATCGCGCCGACCGGGTAGACGCGCACCGCGCCGACCTCGCGCGCCCGCCGCACCACCAACTCGGTCACCGCGCGCGTGTCGTTGGGCGGGTTGGTGTTGGGCATCGCGCAGACGGCCGTGTAGCCGCCCGCCGCCGCGGCGCGCGTGCCGGTGGCGATGTCTTCCTTGTACTCGTGGCCGGGCTCGCGCAGGTGGGTGTGCAGGTCGATCAGGCCCGGGACCACCCAGCGGCCGCGCACGTCGACGACGCGCACGTCACCGGACAGGCCGCCCGCGATCCCCTTGCCGGACCGGGCGACGACCCCGTCCTTCAAAATCACGTCCGCCTCGGCGTCGACGCCTCGTCCCGGATCGATGACCCGGCCGCCTCGCAGACAAAGATCCATTCGTCCGGGACCTCTTGATAGGAGGTCGCGAGGCGGGAGTCAATGGGATTCGGGGGCGGCGCGCGCCGTCAGGGGAGCGGCACCCGCGGCGTCACGCAGGCGGTGATGCAGGCGCTGAGCGCGGACGGCGGCGACGGGGTCAGGCAGTCGCACGCCGTGCAGAAGCTGCAGTCGATCTGCGGGCACGCGTCGACGCTGTTCAGGTCCTGCAGGCAGGACGCGATGCAGGCCGCGTTCGTGTACCCGTTCGGTCCCGTCGTCGCGCAGATGCCGCCGATCATCGACACGAACGGCTGCCCGGCGCAGAGCGCCTGCACGCGGGTCACCTGGGCGTCGCACGTCGTCGCCGGCTTCAGATCGTCGCACGCGACGAACTGGCCACCGCCGCAGATGCAGTCGATGGCGGGACTGCACTCGGAGGGGCACCAGCAGGCGGTCGTCTCCATCTGACAGCGGTCGGCAGCCTTCCAGCAATCGCAGGCGCCCAGCGAGCTGCAGGCGGCGGGCGCCGTCGAGCCGTCGGGGCCGTTGCCGTTTGAATTGATGCTGCCCCCGCAGCCGAGCAGCCCCGCGGCCAGCAAGGCAGTGGCGATTCGCGATGCGAGCGTGCGCATGTCCGACTCGAAGCTAGCAATCGACGTTCCCACCCCGGCCCGCGCCGAATCGGGCCGCGGTGGCCCGATCCCGTCAGGAATCTGAGGGACGGCCGGCGACCAAATCGGCTATTCGGCCGCTTCGCCGCCCGCCAGCAGGTAGAGCACGGCCATGCGCACGGCGACCCCGCGCGCGACCTGATCGAGGATGACGGCGCGCGGACCGTCGGCGACCGCCGGATCGATCTCGACCCCGCGATTCAGCGGCCCGGGGTGCATGACGATGGCGTCGGGCTTGGCCAACGCGAGCCGGCGCGGGTTCAGGCCGAAGTAGCGCGAGTACTCGCGCGTGTTGGGAAACAGCCCGCCGCCCATCCGTTCCTTCTGGATGCGCAACATCATCACGACGTCCGCGCCTTCGATGGCGGGCTCGATGCGCTCGTGCACGCTGGCGCCCATGTCCGTCAGGCCGGGCGCCAGCAGCGTGCGCGGCGCGGCCACCCGCACCCGCGCGCCCAGCTTGGTCAGCGCCCAGATGTTCGAGCGTGCCACCCGGCTGTGGCGGATGTCGCCGCAGATCGCGACGTCCAGCCCGGCCAGCTTGCCCTTGTGGGCGCGGATGGTCGAGCAGTCGAGCAGCGCCTGCGTCGGGTGCTCGTGCGCGCCGTCGCCGGCGTTGACGATGCCGGCGCGCAGCTGCCGGGCCAGCATCTCGGCGGCGCCCGCCTGGGAATGCCGGACCACCACCACGTCGGGCGACATGGCGTCGAGGTTGCGGGCGGTGTCGAGCAGCGTCTCGCCCTTGGTGGTCGACGAGCCCGAGCCCGAGATGTTCACCGCGTCGGCCGACAGCCGCTTGGCCGCGATCTCGAACGACGTGCGCGTGCGCGTCGACGGCTCGAGGAAGAGGTTGATGACGGTCTTCCCGCGCAGCGTCGGCACCTTCTTGATGGGCCGCTCGGCGATCTCGAGAAAACGCTCGCTCAGATCCAGGACGGTCAGGAGATCGGCCGCCGACAGCGGCTCTATGCCGAGCAGGTGACGCTGGGAAAACGCGCTCACGCCGGCCGCTCTCGTAGCACGACCCGGTCCGGCTCGCCACGCTCGGCGAGCATCACCCGCACCGATTCGAGCGCGGTGGTCTGGACGGCCAGACCGACGAAGTCCGGCTGGATCGGCAGCTCGCGCCGGCCGCGATCGATCAGCGCCGCCAGCTTGACCGCGCGCGGGCGGCCGTAGTCCGCCAGCACGTCCATGGCCGCCCGGATGGTGCGGCCGGTGAACAGCACGTCGTCGACCAGCACGATGGTCCGCCCGTCGATCGGCTCGGGCAGATCGGTCGGGCCGATCTCCGGCTTGGGCAGGCCGTGGAACACGTCGTCGCGGTAGAGGCTGATGTCGACGGCGCCCTGCACCGGCTTCCCCTCGCCCGCGGCGGTCAGCACGTCGCACAGCCGGTGCGCCAGGTACGCGCCGCCCGTGCGGACGCCGACCAGGTAGAGCGGCCGCTCGCCCTGCGGGATCCGCTCGACGATCTCGTGCGCCATCCGGCGCAGCGTGCGCGCGATCCCGGCGGCGTCGAGCAGCTCGCGCCGTTCCTTGAGATCGCTGTCGGGAGGGGGCTTGCGGGGCATCAGAGGTAGTAGCGCACGAACAGGTTCGAGAGCGCGCCCCAGATGCTATCCCCACCCAGCACGCCGATCGACCACAGACGCGTGTCGCCGGCGCTTTCGTACTGGAAGCCCATGCCGGCGAGCAGGCCGACCGACAGCGCGGGCACGCCGACGAAGCCGAGGTGAACCTCCGCTTCCAGCGCGGCGCGCAGGGCGATCATCGTCGTGTCGCCACCGGCGCCCGTGCCGCCGGGCCGGAACCAGACGTACGCCAGCTGGGGGTTGGCGGAGACGGCGAGGTGCCGCCAGTTCCCGAGCAGCACGGTCAGGCCCACGATCGGGCCGAGGCCGACATGCGTGTCGAAGCCCTGCATGGCGGCGCGGCCGCCGCCCACCGCGAACACGGCGCCGCCGTTGAACGCGAGGTTGCGCGTCCACCAGTAGCGCGCCGAGAGCGCGCCCATCGTCACCTGGCACGGCGGGGTGTCCGCGCCGCCGGCCGGGCAGCCCACGCCCGGCGCGAGCGTCAGCGGCAGCGGCCCGGGATCGAAGCGGCTCGCCTCGATGCCGACGTGACCGACGACGGCGTCGTGGTCAGAGGCGGCCGCGGTCTGGTCGGCGATCGGGATCGGACCGGGGTGCTCCGCGGCGGGCGCGCCGGGGACGGCGGCGTCAGCCGGAGCGGCGGTCCCCGGGGCCGGATGCGCCGCCGGATTCGCGGCGCCGGCGCCCGCCGCGGGCGGCGCGCCGTTGCCGAGCGGCGGGGGCGTCACCGCGCCCGGGGCCTGCGCGAACGCGGACGCGCTCCAGGCGACCGCTCCCACCGCCATCGCCGCGATCCGCAACCGCACCGGCTACGTCCCGTTGCCCGTCAGGCAGATGCTGGGCAGCGCGCTCGGCGTCGCCGACTGACAGCTGTAGCCGGCGCTGGCGCGGCTGCACGCGCCGCCGCCCGTGCACTTCTCGTAGCACGCGGCGATCGGCTCGTCGGGGCCGCCGCGCTGCGCGCAGATGCTGTTCGCCCCCGGGCAGGCGTTCACGCCCGACGTCGCGGCGGGATCGCAGCCGAACGTCTGGCAGTAGCCGTCGGTGAAGCGCGGACCGACGCTGCAGTCGCCGCCGAGCGGGCAGTCCGTCTCGCTGGCGCAGGCCGACCCGGGCACCGCCACCTTCTTGTAGCAGAGGCCGTGCGTGACGTCGCAGGTGTCCGAGCCGTTCTGGCGCGCCACGCAGTCCGCGTCGGCGCCGCAGCCCATGTTCGCGATGGGAGCGAACAACGTGCGGCAGTAGCCGGCCACCAGATCGTCCAGAGGATCGCCCGGGGTGCCGTTGTTGCCGACCACCAGGCGGGCGCAGGTCTGATCGGCCCCGCAGTCGCTGTTGACGTCGCACGCGCCCGAGCAGTACGCCCGGTTCTGCCCGTTGCTCACGTGGAAGTCGCGGTCGAAGCACTCGCCGCTGCGGCAGGCGGCGCCGGAGGTGCAGGCCGCGCCCAGCGACGCCGCGCCGCCCGCGCGGCAGATGCGCAGGCTGGTGCGCGCCCCGTACAGCACGCAGCCCTGCCCGGTGCCGCACTCCGCCTCGCGCCGGCAGATCGTGCCGCCGATCTTCGTCTCCGGCGTGCACAGACCGACGCTCGCCTTGCGGCCGTCCGCCAGCGCGGGCGTCGGATAGTCGAGGCAGCGCGCCTTGGTGGGGCAGTCGGCGTCGTTGCGGCACATCTGCGAGCAGAACGGGCCGCCGGAGGCCGCCGCGGCGGGGACGCACAGGAAATTGTCGGCGCAGCGCATGCCCTGGGCGGGGTCCGACGAGCAGGCCGCGCCGAACGCCAGCGCGCCCGCGGGGGGATCGACGCAGACCAGCTGGAAGCCGTCGCCGGTCGACAGCTCGGGGCCGACCGTGCAGGTGCGCCCGCCGCAGATCGAATCGGCGCCCGACTGCGGGAACTGGTTCGAGGGCAGCCCGACCTTCGCCTGGCCGCAGAAGTTGAACGGGCACTCGCCGCCCCCCATGGCGTCCGGCGCGCAGTAGACGTCGGCGGGGCGTTCCAGCTTGCCGGCCTGATCCATGCCAGCGTCCGGGTTGCCCTTCCCACCCGCCACGTCGCTGCGACATCCGGCCAGCGCGGTGGTCAGCAGCAGGCAAGCCCCGAGAACGGTCTTCAAGTTCGAACCATTATGCCAGCTCTCACTATAATTTGATCGTTCGAATGAGCGCCCACCCCACCGCCGCCATCCTCCTCATCGGGAACGAGATCCTTTCGGGCAAGGTCGAGGACGAGAACGCCCGGTTCCTGACGCGCGAGCTGCGCGCGCTCGGCGTGTCGCTGCGCCGGATCGAGGTGGTCCCCGACACCGCGGGCGAGATCGCCGACAGCGTGCGCGCCCTGGCGGCGCGCTTCGACCACGTGTTCACGTCGGGCGGCGTCGGGCCGACGCACGACGACGTCACGCTCGCCGCCGTCGCCGAGGCGTTCGGCATGGAGATCCGCCGCCACCCCGAGCTGGAGGCGCTGCTGCGCGCCGGCTACGGCGAGCACCTGCACGAGCGCGACCTGCGCATGGCGGACATCCCGTCGGGCGCGCGGCTGGAATACGGTCCGGGGGGGGCGCGCGCCGACGCGCGCACGCCGTGGCCGGTGATCGTCGTGCGCAACGTCTGGGTCCTGCCCGGCGTGCCGCCGATCTTCCGGCGGAAGTTCGAGGCCGTGCGCGAGCTGTTCCGGGCCGCGCCGATTCACGGCCGCGCGCTGTTCTCGCGGGTCGGCGAGGGTCCGATCGCGGCCGCCCTCGACGAGGCGGTGGCCGCGTTCCCCGAGGTGGAGATCGGGTCCTATCCCCACCCCGAGGCGCAGGACTACAAGGTCAAGATCACAATCGACGGGCGCGACGCCGCCCGCGTCGACGGCGCGCTGGCCTGGTTGGCGGCCCGGCTGGGCGACGCGTTCGTCCGGTCGGATTAGCCGCGACGGCGATCAAAATGATGTAAAACGCCGCGCATGGCGGAGGTCCCACCCGGCGTCAAGGGCATGCACGACATCGTCTCGCCCGAGGCGTGGAAATGGCAGTTCCTCGAGCAGCAGGCGCGCGATGTGCTCGAAGCATTCGCGTACAGCGAGGTGCGCACGCCGGCGCTCGAGTACACGCCGCTGTTCGTGCGGTCGGTCGGCGAGGTCACGGATGTCGTCGAGAAACAGATGTACACGTTCGACGATCGCGATGGGAAATCGGTCAGCCTGCGCCCGGAGGGGACGGCGTCGGCGGTGCGCGCGTACATCGAGACCGCGCAGTGGCACAAGCAGCCGGTCACCCGCTGGTACTACATCGGGCCGATGTTCCGGCACGAGACCGCGCAGCGCGGCCGCCTGCGCCAGTTCTATCAGGTGGGCGCCGAGGTGTTCGGGAGCAACGAGCCGTCGCTGGACGCCGAGATGATCGCGATGATCGTGGCCATGCTGGCCCGCTTCGGGCTGGACCGGAGCGCGCTCGAGGTGAGCGTCAACTCGCTGGGCGAGCCGGACGAGCGCGAGGCCTACCGCAACACGCTGGTGGCGTTTTACCGGGCCCACATCGCGAAGCTCGATGAAGACTCGCGACGCCGCCTGGAGACGAACCCGCTCCGCATCCTGGATTCGAAGAGCCCCGAGATCGTCGCGCTGAACGCGAGCGCGCCAGCGCTGCTCGAAACCCTGAGCGAGAAGTCGAAGGCACGCTTCAATCGCGTGCAGGATCTGCTGCGCGCCCTCGGCGTGACGTTCACCGTCGACCAGCGGCTGGTGCGCGGGCTTGACTACTACACGGGGACGATCTTCGAGATCAAGACGAAGGCCGGCGAGCTCGGATCGCAAAACACCGTCGCGGGCGGCGGTCGCTACGACCGACTGGTCTCGTCGCTGGGCGGGCCGGAGACGCCGGCGATCGGCTTCGCGCTCGGGATCGAGCGGGCACTGCTGGCCATCCCGGACACGGCGGAGAGCTACGAACCGGCGCTGGCCGTCTTCTTCGCGCCGATGGATGGCGCCGCGCTCGACTTCGCGCTGCCGATCGCGCACCGGCTGCGCGACAAGGGGATCCGGGTCGAGATCGAGCACCGCCCGGGCAAACCCGGGCCGATGCTCGGCCGTGCGAACAAGCTGCGCGCGCGTGCTGCGGTGATCATCGGCAGCAACGAGGTCACGTCCGGCATCCTGACGGTGAAGGACCTCGCCACCGGGACGCAGTCGAAGGTCTCGGTCGCCGATCTGGAAGCGAAGATCCGCCAGCTCCTCGACTGAACCTTCATGCCCCCTCACCCCGCGAAGCGGGGAGAGGGTTGGGGAGAGGGGCCGCGCTGGTGTAGCGTCGCCTCCATGACGATGCGTGCTGGTCTCCTGGCGATCGTTGTCGGTCTGTCGAGCATCGCGGGCGCAGCGGCGCCGCCACCGCCGCCGCCCTCCCCCGCGGCGCAGCGTCCGCCCAGGGAGCGGCGCCTCCACGTCGCCGCCGCCGAGGCGTCGAGCTACCTCGTCAACGACTGGAACAAGTTCCAGGAGAACTACCTGCCGCTCTACGTCGGCGACGACGATCCCCGCACCGCCTGGAGCCTGAAGACCGAAGGGATCGGCGAATGGCTGCGCGTGCACGTCACGCCGATGGAGGGCGCAACGAAGCTGCGCATGAGGATCCGCAACGGCTATCAGAAGACGCCGCGGCTCTGGGAGGCGAACTCGCGCGCCAAGGAGCTGACCGTGACGCTGCTGCCGTCGAAGAAGACCGTCGACGTCACGCTGAACGACAAGTCCGACTGGCAGGAGATCGCCGTCGACCAGCCGGCCGGCGCGCTCGAGGCCGTCGAGATGAAGGTGAAGTCCGTCTACCCCGGCAAGAAGTACGACGACCTCTGCATCTCCGATCTGCAGCTCTACGTCACCGCGACGTCGAGCGACAACCCCGCGTTCGAGAAGCAGCGCCTCGACAAGATCACGACGTGGAAGAAGGACCGCGCCGCGGCCGCCAAGATGTTCAAGACCAAGCTGGGACAGTCGCTGCCGATCGCGCCCCAGTACGTCGCCGTTCCGCGCGGCAGCACCGAACCCGTCCCGGCGAACATGCGTTGCGGGAACGACGTCCCTTGCTGGATGGCGTTCGGCCTCGCGCGCGCCGCGCAGGCCGCCGGCAAGGGCAAGCACGCGCCTGCGATCGCGACCGCGACGGATCTCGCGCGCGCGAAGTTCACCACCATGACCGCGGTGCGGGTCTCGGCGCGCGACAAGCGCCCCATTCCCACCATCGATGGTCTTTGCACGCCGAGCCTGGATTCGTGCCAGGAAGATCCTTGCGACAACGCGCTCCCCCTCCCGATCGCCGGCCAGCTCGCCTATCTGGACGCGGAGGCGCTGGCGCTGATCGAGCAGACGGGCCTCCCGTCGTTCGCCGACACGATCGATCTCAAGCCGCCGCAGTGCCACCGAGACCAGGACACGACCTTCGCGTGGGCGCTCCGTGATTCCGCGACTGCGCCGGACGCGGGCGTCGCGCCGCTGCGGGCGCTGCTGCTCGTCCGGTGCGGCATGGTCGAGGGACGCGAGGGTTCGTACGCTGCGGCGACCCCGCAACTGCTGGTCTACGGCGCGGACGGGCGCCTGGAGGTCGTCGCCGAGACCCACGCCGCGGCCGTGCTGGACTGGAATCGGGGCGCCGACGGGCCCAAGCTCGCGCGCGCGACCGTCCTGAAGCGCTACCCCGAATTCGACCTCGAGATCGAGGCGGTGACCGCCGTCGCCAACAAGTAGCGCCGGGCGCTCGTGTCGTCGTCCTGGCTGCTCGCCGTGGTCCTCGCGGCCGATCTGTTTCCGCGCGGGCTGGCGCCGATCGACGCGGGCGCGCCGGCCGCCGACAAGCTGCGCGCGGCGGCGTGCATCGGCTGTCATCGCAGCGTTCACGCCGACTGGGCGCAGAGCCGCCACGGGCTCGCCTGGACCAACGCGGTCTTCCAGCGCGAGTACAAGGACCGCCCGCTCGACTGGTGCGTGCACTGCCACGCGCCGCTCGTCGAGCAGTTCGCCGAGGTGAAGCGCGGCGGCGGGCCGCTCGCCGACGAGGGCGTCAACTGCGCGGTCTGCCACATCCGCCAGGGACGCATCGTCGCGCGCAACCAGTCACCGGCGTCGCCGCACGACACCGACGCGCGCGCCGACTTCGGCGGCCCCGGCTATTGCGCCGGCTGCCACCAGTTCAGCTTCCCGACCATCGATCCCGATCCGGAGGGCAAGGGACCCGGGCGCGTCACCGGCTACACCGAGCACCCGATGCAGGACACCGTCAATCAGCACGCGCGCGGCCCGCACGCCGACAAGGAGTGTCTGGGCTGCCACCAGCGCGAGACGGCGACGCACCGGTTTCCGGGCGGCCACGACGCCGCGATGATCGCCGGGGCGCTGCAGCTCTCCGCCTGCCGCGACCGCGACGCGCTGGTCGTCAGCCTGGCCAACACCGGCGCCGGGCACAACGTCCCGACCGGCGATCTCCACCGCCACCTCGTCCTGCGCGCCTGGCGCGCCGGCGCGCCCGAGAAGCTGCAGGAGGTCGTCCTCGGCCGCCGCTTCGCGCCCGCGCCCGACGGCGGCAAGCTGACCGTCGCGGACACCTCGATCCGCGCCGGCGAGACGCGCCGCCTGCGCCTGCCGGTGGCCCGGACCGCGGCGTCGCCCGCCGAGCCGATCTCGCTCGAGCTGCGCCTCGTCTACACGATCGACGAGTTTCCCTTCGCCGGCCGCGAGCTGCGCGAGCCGACCTACGCCACGATGATCGAGCGCCAGGTCGACTGGCAGAGCGCCCCGCGCTGCTCCACGCGCCGCTAAGCGGCTCAGCAGCCTGAGCCGCCGGGGCACGGCCAGGCCGTGTCGCTGGCGCAGCTCCAGGTCCGCATTCCGGCGCTGTTCGGCGCCTGGCAGACGCAGTAGCCGACCTTCGCCGCGCCGCTCGAATCGAGATACCCGCCGCCGGGCGTGCCCTCGAGGCTGTTGCAGACCGAGCACGCGGCGACGTCGCAGGTCGACCCGTTGATCGGCGTGCTGTTCGCGCCGCACGCCGCGTTCCCGATCGCCGGCAGCTTGTAGCAGGAGTAGTCGCGGGTCGGATCGAACATGCACCCGGACATCTCGGCGTATATGCCGTTCGTCTGGCACGTCTCCGACTTCACGCCGGTCTTCTCGGGACCGCACACCTTGTAACAGAACTGGACGTCGGTCGGCGCGCACGCCGCGGCCTTGGCGACCGTGCCTGGACAGGCCGGCTGGCCGAACGAGGACCCGCCGCCCGCCCCGCCCGTTCCCGCCGCGCCGCCGCCGCCACCCGCCCCTGCGGCGCCGCCGCTGCCGCCCGCGCCCGTGCCGTTGCAGCCGGCGCCGAGCGGACACGGCCACTGCGTGTCGCTCGCGCAGCTCCAGGTGCGCGTCCCCGTGGCGTCGGGCGGCTGGCAGACGCAGAAGCCGACCTTCGCCGCCCCCGCCGAGTCCACGTACCCGCCGCCCGACAGGCCCTGCATGCTGTTGCAGACGGTGCAGGCCGGAACGTCGCAGGCGGTCGCCGCCTGGGGCGGCGCGGCCGGGCACGCCGGGTTGGCCTGCGCGGCGATCGCGAAGCAGGAGTAGTCCCGGCCGGGATCGAAGTTGCACCCCGACATCTCCGCGTAGGTGCCGGCCGTCGTGCAGGTCTCGGACTTGACCCCCAGCTTCTGAGGACCGCACGTCTTGTAGCAAAACTGCAGGTCGGTCGGGCCGCACGCCCCACCCTTGGCGACGGTGCTGGGACACTGCGGATCGCCGCCGAACGATGAGCCCCCGGCGCCGCCAGTCCCGCCGGTGCCGCCGGGAGCGCCGCCGATGCCGATGCTCCCGCCCGACCCGGTCACGGACCTGCAGCCCGCGCTGCCCGGACACGGCCAGGACGTGTCGGCGGCGCAGCTCCATTTCGGCGCGCTGCCGCCCGGGGCCGAGCAGACGCAGTAGCCGACCTTCAGCGCCCCTGAGCTGTCCAGGTAGGTTCCGCCGGGGAGCCCCTGCTGGCTGTTGCAGAGCGTGCAATCCGGGACCATGCAAGGCGCCGAGGCCTGGGGCATCCCGTCACCGCAGATCGGGTTACCGACCACCGACGGGATGCTGTAGCAGGAGTAGTCCTTGGCGGGGTCGAACGCGCAGCCCGCCATCTCGGTGTACACGCCGCCCTGGCACATCTCGGACTTCACGCCGATCGACTCCGGCCCGCACATCTTGAAACAGAGCGGTTGGTCGGCCGCCGTGCACGCGGCGCCCTTGGCGACCGTGGGCGCGCAAGCGGGCTGACCGAAACCGGTGTCGATGGTTCCCGCCGCCCCGCCTCGCCCGGTGTCGCCTACCGCCCCACCCCGACCGGCCGTTCCAGGATCGCCGCCCAGGCTCCCCCCGCAGCCGTCGAGCGCCGCTCCGAT
>DATBHU010000112.1:0-28534 GCA_036557265.1 Polyangia bacterium | reverse complement strand
TGGGATTCGATTGCGTCTCCATAAACCCGGGGCCGCAGACCTGGCGCAAGCTGATGCGCCGATCCTTCTTCGAGCACGCGAACTGGTGCAAGTCGACCGAGCTGTCCCTGTTCAGCAGCGTGCCGCGCCTCGCGATCGCCTATCAGATCCCGCTCATCTGGTGGGGAGAGAACGCGGCGCTGCAGCTGGGCGATCTGAACGTGGCGGGGCGCGCGGGCTGGGACGGAAACAACCTGCGCGGCATGAACACGCTGTCCGGCGGGGACTTCGCCTGGCTCATCTCGGAGGAGGTCGCCCGCAACCAGATCCTGCAGTACGCCTATCCCTCCGTGAAGGAGATGGAGGACGCCAACCTGCAGATCGTGTTCCTCGGCTATTTCTGGCGGACCTGGTCGCTGCTGGACAACGGGATCTACGCGGTGCTGCGCGGGCTCGACATCCGCCGGGAGCCGCCGGAGGACATCGGCGATCCCGTCGGTGTCACCTCGCTCGACGAGGACTGGGTGACGCTGAACCAGATGATCAAGTACTACAAGTTCGGGTTCGGACGCGTCACGGAGTACGTGAACGAGGACATCCGGCTGGGAAGGATCAGCCGGCGGGACGCCATCGCGCTGGTCGAGGCGTACGACGGGAAATGCTCGCCGCGCTACATCCGCTCGTTCTGCGCGTATCTCGAGATCTGCGAGGAGCAATTCTGGGAGGTGGTGGACCGCAGCGTGAACCGCGAGCTGTTCGCGCGCGGCGCCGCGGGGACGTGGGAGCGGAGGTTCTCGATCGGATGACCAGCCGGCTGAAGGTGGTGGTGGTCGACTACGGCGTGGGAAACACGCACTCGGTGGCCAACGCCGTCGCGTTCCTGGGATACGCACCGAGCGTCACCGCCGATCCGGCCGCCCTGGACCGCGCCGACGTTCTGGTGCTGCCGGGGGTGGGCGCCTTCGAGCCCGCGATGCAGACCTTGCGCGCGCGCGGGCTGGTCGACCTGCTGGCCGAGCTGGTGATCGCCAGACGAAAACCGATCCTGGGGATCTGCCTGGGGATGCAGCTCATGGCGGAGGATTCGGAAGAGAACGGCCACCACGTCGGGCTGGGGTGGATTCCGGGGCACGTCCGGCGGCTGCGGGTCCCCAGCGAATACTCCGTTCCGCACGTGGGATGGAACGACGTGCAGCTGCTGCGTCGAGATCCGCTCTTCAGTCGGACGGGCGACACGCCGAATTTTTACTTCGACCACAGCTACCATTTCGCCTGCGAGCCGGCGTTTCAGGCCGCCGTCTGCGACTACGCCGGGCCCGTCACGGCCGCCGTGCAGAGGGACAACGTGTTCGGCGTGCAGTTTCACCCGGAGAAGAGCCAGGCCAGCGGGCTGAAGCTTCTGCGCGGCTTCTTCGTCTCGGTGGGAGGCTGAGGCGATGCTCAAACGTCGCGTCGCGGCCGCCGTGATCGTCAAGGACGGGATCGCCGTGCAGAGCATCGGCTTCCAGCGCTACCTTCCGGTCGGGCGTCCCGAGATCGCGGTGGAGTTCTTGAGTCAGTGGGGCGCCGACGAGATCGTGCTGCTCGACATCTCCGCCACCAGACAGGGGCGTGTCGTGTCACCCGCGCTCGTCGAGCGCGTGGCCGCCCGTTGCCTGGTCCCGCTCGCCGTGGGGGGCGGGATCGGGTCCGTCGAGGACATCGACCGCTTGCTGCAGGCGGGCGCCGACAAGGTTTGCATCAACCGCGCGCTGTCTCAGGCGCCGGACTTCGTGACGGCGGCCGCCCAGAAGTTCGGCAATCAATGCGTGGTCGCCTCGATCGACGTCGCGGGGGGCAAGGTCTACGACCACGTCAGGGCAGCCAGCGCTGAGCTCGATCCGCTGGCGTTCGCCCGCCGCGCCGAGAGCCTCGGCGCGGGCGAGATTCTCCTCAACGCGGTCGAGCGCGACGGCCGGCGCGGCGGCTTCGACGTGGATCTCAACGCGGTCGTCAGCGCCGGGCTCACCATCCCGGTGATCGCGCTGGGCGGCGCCGGGACGCCGGAGCACTTCCGGGAGGTGTTCCAGCGGACGAACGTTCGCGCGGCCTGCGCTGCGAATTTCTTCCACTACTCGGAGCACAGCATCATCCGCCTCAAGGCGGAGCTCCTGAACGACGGCCCCGCCGTGCGCCTGGAGACGAGCGCCACCTACGGAGACGCGTCGTGCGACGGGGAGGGGCGGCTGCTCAAGAAATCGGACGACGAGCTGGAGCGGCTGCTCTACATCCGGATCGAGAAAGAGATCATCTAGGCGACCAGCTGGCCGGAGCGCCCGGTCACGGTGAAGGCGGGCTCCACCTCGTCGAGGCCGAGGCGTCGTCCCCGCTCCAGGGTCGACCGCACGAAACCGAACAAGACGTTGAGGCCGGCTCGCACTTCGCCGGGCGTGATCGAAGGACGCGCGCCCGTGAGCACAGCGTCGCGCAGCTCGCAGAAGGCCTGGACGGTTCCGCTGCGTTCGACGCTGGGGACCAGCGTGATCTGGTCGAGGTGGTAGGCGCGCTCCACGCCGACGTTCTTTCGGATCTCGATCGTGCGGCCGTCGGCGAGGATGGCGAGCGTTCCGTTGGTGCCGGAGATGCGCGTGTGCAGGCCGCCGGCGCTGGTGATCACGCCGTTGATCCCGTTCGTGAACCGCACATGACCCATCTCGAGCACGGGATCGGCGTCGACGCGCAAACCCTGGACGCTCTCCGGCGAGAGCCGGCAGTGGCCCTGCACGAAGTCGATGTCCGTCGATCCCGCGAAGAAGAGGAGCAGATCCACGGAGTGAGAGTGGTTCCACATGATCAGCGTGCGTCCGAGATCGACCGTGATCTGCTCGACCGTGCCGATCTCGCCGTCGTCAATCATCCGCCTGGCCTGGCGATAAGCGGCCATGAAGCGGCGGGTGGTTCCATACGTGAAGACGGCGCCGGCGCGCCGGACGGCGTCGAGCGCGGCGTCGCATTCGGCCAGGTTGTTCGCGAACGGCTTCTCGACGTGCAGGGCGCGCACGCCGCTGTCGGCCGCCAGCTTCACGATCTCGGCGCGTCCCGGGGTGCGCGTCGCCACCGACAGGATATCCGGCGACACCTCGCGGAGGAGCGCGCGGTGGTCCGTGTAGATGGCCCCGACGCCCCAGCGCTCGGCGGCGGCCGTCGCGGCCTTCTCGTCCACGTCGCACACGGCGACCAGCTCGAGTCCTTCCGTGGAACGGATGGACTCGGCGTGACTGAGCGGCACCCACCCGGGCGGCATCGAGGCCGCGTGGGCGCCGCCGCCGGGCCGGGCGCCCATGCGGCCGCACCCGACGACGGCGGCACGTAAGGGGGCCGCGCTCATCGCGGCTCCGCCGGCGTCCAGTCGAGGGCGCAGGTCACGAGGTTCGGGTCGTGGGCGGCCAGCCGCTCGTAAACGGCGCCGAGCTCGTGCCAGGGGCGGGTCTCGGTGACCAGCAGGTCTGGATTGATCGCGCCGCGTCGGATCAGATCCAGGAGGAAGACGCAGTTGCGCTTGATCGTGAAGCGGAGGTCGTGCGGCGGGACGTCCAGGTCGGGCATGTAACCGCAGGCCTGGACGGAGAGCTGGCGATCGTAGAAGAACTCCGACGCGAGCGGGTTGTTGGCGGGCTTCGCCCCGTCGCGCCCGGGAAAGCCCAGCACCGCGATGGTCCCGCCCTTTCGCGGCAAGCGAAGGGCCAGATCCCAATCGTCCCAGCGGTTGGAGGTGGAGACGACGACGTCGATGCCGGCGCGCGCGCCCATCGCCGCGGACTCCGCCAGGGCGCGCCCGATCTCGTTCTTCGCATAGACCGCGCGCGCGCCGGCGGCGAGGGCCCGGCGGCGGCCCGCGTCCTGATCGCTGAACGCGATCATGTTCGCGCCCAGGGCGGATCCGAGGCTCACGGTCGCCAGGCCCAGCGTGCCCAGGCCGACCACGGCGACGGTGAGGCCCGGCGTGAAGCCGGACCGCAACAGCGCGCTGTACCCGAGGTGATAGAGGTAAGTCGCGGCCGCGCGCTGGGGCGGGAGGTCCGCCGGAACCGAGGTGATGACCGTGCTCGCGGACGTTCGGAATCCACTGCAGTGCGACTCGAAGGTCAGGATGCGGTCTCCCGGACTGAGGCCCTTGACCTCGGGGCCGGCGGCGACGACCTCCGCCAGGTTGCAGTAGCCGACCAGGCGTGGGTAGACGACGCTGGGACGCAACGGCGGCAGGCCCACGAAGGCTCCGACCTCCGTTCCCGGCGACAGAACGGTCAGGCGCGTGCGGGCCACGACGTCCTGGGGCCCGAGGCCGCCCACCTCGATCTCCTCGCTTCGGAACTCGAGCTTCCGCGGAGCGGAGAGGACGGCTTTCTGGATGGCGAGCTTGTCGGCCTGCATCTCAGCGTGCGCTCACGAGATTGGAGACGCGACACCTATCACGCAGAATGAAACGGGATCAAGCGGTCGGGGCCGGGTACCCCTTTCCGATCAGGATGTACTTGCGATCCAGGTCGTCGGGACGTTTGCTGGGGGTGAGCAGAAAGCGACAATCGCCGCGCCGCGGGAGGCGCGCCTCCTCGCGTCGCTGCCTCGTCTTTTCGTCCGCGTCGTCGCCGCGCGGCGCGTGCTCCCACCGGCGGTCCGCGCCGCGCCTCCAGAACTGGTCATTCCGGTGGAGATCCATCAGGAGCTCGAATCCGGACCTCGTCATCCCGATCCACTCCAGGAACAGGTCGAGGTTTCGCGGCGGCACCTTCGCGTAGCGGTCCGCCAGCTCTCCCGCTTCTTCCCGGGTCAGTCGACCGAAGCGCAATTCCCGGACGGCGTGGTCGGTCGCCTTCGAATACCCGTGCTTGATCAGCTTGGTGTAGTCGTGGACGTCCGAGTAGTTGAAGCAGTCGACGTCGTTGTACGTGTCGAAGGTGCGCGTCTGTTCGGCGGTCTCGTAGTCGTAGCGCGCGATCATCTGCTCGTGCTGCGCCTTCGTGTCCCAGCGAATGAAGTTCCCCAGATAGATCCCGCGCACGCCCACGCGCTCGAGCTCACGATCGTCTGGATAGACGAACGACCGCACGTCCTCGGGCGCGACGCCGTCGAAGTCGTCGACCAGGTCCTCCGCTTCCAGGCCCATCAGGTCGTGCTCCTTGCGGTACTTGCGGGTCATCTCGACCTCGTCGGTGTGCGAGAACATCCCGACCTGATCGAGTCCCTGGTGCGCGCCCCACACGATCAGAGGAATCTTCAGCTTGACCGCCATCGCCACGGGGAAAACCGTCTGGCCCGCCAGGCAATGCCAGTAGAGGCTCCCCAGGCGGCGCAGCGTCGCGCGCGTGAGCTTCTTGACGGTCTCCGGGTTGACCGTGAGGGTCATGATGTCGCAATCGAACTTGATCCGGAGGTTGGCCAGGTTTCGAATGCCGACGTCGGTGTTGTATTGCTTGTTGTAGGTCACCAGCAGGGGGTTCATCCCCAGCACGGTCTTCACCGTGTGGACGATGAAGTAAGAATCGCGGGCCCCCGACACCGGAACGATGCAGTCGTAGTTTCGCTGCGACTTGGAGCGGTACCCCTCCAGCAGCGCCGCGAGCTTGCGACCGCGGGCCGTCCAGTCCAGCTGGTCCTTCTCCTCGTGGATCCGGCAGCCGCTGCAGACGCCTCGCTCATCGAAGGTCAGATGAAGAGGATGCCGCGAGGTGTAGAGGCAGCGAGCGCAGGTCTGGACGGCCGAGAGCGTCGCGTCGTCGGTATGGGCCATGAGCGCTGAACCGCTGCGGGGGTGGAGCCTAGACGCCTTCCCCGGGCCTTTCAAGTCACGCCGGCCGCCGGGACGCGGGCGTCCGTGCTAGTTATTCGCGAGGTGTCTCAGCCTTTCCTTCCCTACGGCCGGCAAGCGATCGATGACGACGACGTCGCCGCGGTGGTCCGCGTCCTGCGATCCGACTTCCTCACCACCGGACCGGAGACGGAGGCGTTCGAGGCCGAGCTCGCCGCGGCGTGCGGCGCGGCCCACGCGGTGGTGGTCGCGAACGGCACGGCGGCGCTCCACTGCGCCTACGCGGCGGCGGGGGTGACGGCGGGGAGCGAGGTGGTGACCACGCCGCTCACCTTCAGCTCCACGGCCAACACCGTGCTGGCGCTCGGCGGGCGGCCGGTGTTCGCCGACATCGACGAGCGATCGCTCTGCCTCGATCCGGAGAAGGCGGCGGCGGCGGTGACGCCGCGGACGCGCGTGCTCGCGCCCGTCGACTATGCCGGCCATCCGGCCGCGCTCGATCGCTTCATGGAGCTGGCCGCGCGCGCGAACCTGCTGGTCGTGGAAGACGCCGCTCACGCGATCGGCGCGACCATCGGCGGGCGGCGCATCGGCTCGATCGCGCACCTGACGACCTTCTCGTTTCACCCGGTCAAGACCATCACCACGGGCGAAGGCGGAGCGGTGCTGACCAACGATCCGGTCCTGGCCCGGCGCGCGCGCGACTTCCGCAACCACGGCCTGGTGCGGGACGCGGGCCGACTGCCGGCCGATCCGCCCCCCTGGTACTACGAGATCCAGTCGCTGGGGCTCAACTACCGGCTGACGGATCTGCAGTGCGCCCTCGGTCGAAGCCAGCTGGCCAAGCTGGAGCGGTTCGTGGCGCGCCGCCGGGAGATCGTCGCCCGCTACCGGGCCGCGCTGGCCGATCTGGCGACCATCGAGCTGCCGGAGGAGGCCGCCTCGGTGCGCGCCGCGTGGCACCTGTGCGCGGTGCGATTGCGCGGGCTCGATCGCCGCGCGTTCTGCGCGGGCCTGCGCAAGCTGGGCGTCGGGACGCAGGTGCACTACATCCCGGTCAATGCCTTCCCGCTCTACCGGGAGCTCGGGTACGACCCTGCGGCCACGCCGCTGGCGACGTCCGCCGCCGAGCGGCTGGTCAGCCTTCCGCTCTACCCGACGATGACCGACGCCGACGTCGACCGCGTGATCGCGGCGGTTCGCGCGGTCAGCCGCGAGCTCGCTTGAGCGTCGATGGCCACCATCGCGTTTCGCACGACGGCGAGCAAGCAGATCGGCTTCGGCCACCTCCGCCGCTGTCTGACCCTGGCCGGTGAGCTGCGGCGCGCGGGCGGGGCGGCCGCCTCGGTCTACTTCTGGATCGACGGCGATCCGGCCGCGGTGGCCGTGGCGGCCGCGGCCGGATTCCAGGCGCGCCTGGTCTCGGGCCCCGAGCCCGACGCGACGGCGGCCTTGCTCGACGCGGGCGAGCTCGACACGCTGGTGGTCGACTCCTACGCCGTCACGCCCGCCTCGTTCTCGGCCTGGCGGCCTCGCGCCGGCGCGCTCGTCGTCATCGACGATCTGGCCGATCGCGAGCTGGACGTCGACGTGGTGGTGAACGGCAGTCCCTACGCCGCGCAGCTGAGCTACCGGACGGCGCCCGACGTGGTGCGCCTCCTCGGTCCCCGCTACGCGTTGCTGCGCCCGATCTTCCGCGAGCTGCCGCGCCGGCCGGCGGCGCCCCGCGTGGCCCGCGTGCTCGTCACCCTGGGCGGCGCCGATCCGCACAGCTCGACGACGGCGGTCGTCGAGGTGGTCCAGCGCGCGCTGCCCGGGGCTGCGCTCGACGTCGTCGTCGGCCCGCTGTTCGGACCGGTGCCGGAGCTCGATCGGCGCGGGGCGGGCGATCGCGAGCGGCTGCGCCTCCACCGCGACCTGGACGATCTCTCGCCGCTCATGTCGGCGGCGGACCTGGCCGTCTCCGGCGGCGGCCAGACGCTGTACGAGCTGGCGGCCACCGGCGTGCCGACCGTGGCGCTCTGCCTGGCCGACAACCAGGAGCCGAACATCGCCGCCCTCGCCGGCGTCTCGCTGCTGCCGGCCGGCCGGGTGGAAGCGTCGGCGGCCGATCGCTTCCGCAGCGTCGAGGAGGGATGCGGGCGGCTGGCGGCCGACCCCGCGCTGCGCCAGCGGATGAGCGACGCCGGCCGGGCGCTGATCGACGGCCAGGGCGCTGCGCGGGTGGCCGATGTGATACTGAGATCGGGACACCGTCCGAGGTCGATCGATCATGGCTCTACCTGAGATCCGCATCGGAGCGCGCCGCGTCGGTCCGGGCGCGCCCGTCTACTTCATCGCCGAGGCCGGCAGCAACCACGACGGCGACTACGCGCAGGCCGAGCGCCTGATCGACGTCGCCGCCGAGGCGGGCGCCGACGCGGTCAAGTTCCAGGCCTTCAAGGCGGAGAGCATGTACCCGCGGCGGGCCGGCCAGAGCGCCTACCTGAAATCCGCGCGGTCGATCTACGAGATCATCCGCGACCTCGAGATGCCGCTCGACTGGATCCCGAAGCTGGCGGCGGCCTCGGCCGCGCGCGGGCTGCATTTCCTCTGCACCCCTTTCGACTTCCAGTCGGCCGACGCGATGGAGCCGCACGTGCCGGCCTTCAAGATCGCGTCCTACGACATGACGAACTACCCCTTGCTCCAGCACGTCGCGCGCAAGGGAAAGCCGCTGATCGTCTCCACCGGGACGGCCGATCTCGACGAGGTGCGCGACATGATCGCGGCGGTCCGCGCGGTCGCCGATCCGGGGTTGGTCGTTCTGCAGTGCACTGCCAAGTATCCGGCGCCGCTCGCGGCCCTCAACGTTCGGACGGTCGCCACCATGACCGCGCTCGGCGTGCTCACCGGGCTCTCCGACCATTCGCGCGAGCCGCTGCCGGGGCCGCTGGCCGCGGTGGCGCTCGGCGGCGTGGTGATCGAGAAGCACTTCACGCTGTCGAACAGCTTGCCGGGGCCGGACCATGCATACGCCCTGGAGCCGGCGGAGCTGAAGGATCTGATCGCCAAGCTCCGGGGGCTCGAGGCCGCGCTCGGGTCGGGTGAGAAGGTCGTCCAGCCGGAGGAGCAGGAGCTGCGCGCCTTCGCGCGCCGCACCATCTTCACGACCCGCGCGCTCGCCCCGGGCGAGCGGCTGCGCCGCGGCGATCTCTCCTTGCTCCGCTGCGGCACCGTTCCGTTCGGGCTCCACCCCAGGGAATACCTCCGGCTCCCCGGCCGGTCGCTCGCGCACGGGCTGGTCGTCGAGTCGGCGATCCGGGCCGAGGACGTCGCTCCCCTCTCGCTCGCCGACGGTGAGGTGTCGTTGCGGCCACTCGAGCGGCGCGACGCGGAGCGGGTGTTCGGTTGGCGCGAGGACGCCGCCTGGTCGGTGCTCTTTCCCGGGCCCGACGGCGGCCGCCCGGAGAGCGACGCGGGCGCCTGGTTCGAACGGCTGGCGCGGCGCACCGATCGGATCGACTTCGTGATCGAGAGCGGGAGCGCGGGCGCCGTCGGCGTGGTGGGGATCTTCGACGTCGACCTGGCGGCCGATCGGGCCGACCTCGCGGTGGTGGTTCCCTCGCGCGCCCCCTCCGACGGCGAGCTGGCGCGTCGCGCCGCCGCGCTCGCCGTCGCGCACGCGTCCGAGGCGCTCGGACTGCGCGCGCTCTGCTACGGGATCGCCGCGGGCGATCGCTGGTCTTCTGACCTGGCGGCGCGCCTCGGCGTGCCGACGTTCACCGCGCGCCCCGCGCTGCCCGAGGACGCGCGCTTCGTCTGGACGGTCAACAACCACCCGACGGCGCGGGCGCAGTCGATCAGCACGGGCGACATCCCCTGGGAGACTCACCTTCCCTGGTTCCAGGCCCGCCTCGCGCGCCCCGACTGCGCATTTCTCATCGGCCTCTCCGGCGACGAGCCGATCGGCGTGGCGCGTCTGGACCTGGAGGCGGGCGAGGCGGTGATCTCCCTCGCCGTCTCGGCCGATCATCGCGGGCGGGGCTTCGGCCAGCGGTTGATCCGGTCCATCAGCGAGCTTGCGCTCGCGCGGGCCGACGTTCGCGTGGCGGTCGCCTACACGCGGCCGAGCAACACCGCCAGCCGGCGGGCGTTCGCCCGCAACGGGTACCGCGAGATCGGGATCGTCGACGTGCGTGGCATCGAGATGTGCCGATTCGAAAAGACGGGCCGGCCGAGCGGTCGCGATACCGGCAAATCGCCGTGACAGAGCCCCAAAACCACATCCATACCTGGGTATGGTCTGGGCGAACCGGTGCTATAAGACGGGACAAATAGGATCCGCCGTGCACGTCCTCGTCGTTGCCCCCGTCGCGTTCTTCGACTTCCACTTCGAGACCGATCTCGAGATCGCCGAGCGCCACCTGGCGGCCGGCGATCGGGTCACCTTGATGGTCTGCAGCGGCGACCTGCTGGCATGCGAGGCGAATCCGACCCACGAGGCGGGCCTCTGCGTTCGCTGTATCGGACGGCAGCGCGAGGGAATTTCGCGGCTGTCCGGCAAGCCCGAGATCGTGCCGTTCATCCAGCTCACGGACCAGGACCGACAAGAGCTGCGCGGCATCAGGAGCGACTGGTCGACGCGAGACGAGATGAACGAATTTACCGTCGAGAACTTCGACGCCGGATGGGCCGCGCAATCCACGCTGGCGTCGCTGTTCATGCGGCCCGACTACGACGTTCACGGACAACACGATCAGATTCGTCGCACCATCGTGTCGTCGGTGGCGGCGTTCCGATCGGTGCAGAACTTCTTGAGCCGCGTCCACGTCGACCGCGTGTACGTCTTCAACGGCCGCTACGCGACCATGCGCGCGGTCATGCGCGCGGCGGAGAGCCGCGGCGTGCCGTTCTTCACCCACGAGCGCGGAAGCAGCTTCGAGAAGTTCTCTCTGTTCGAGAACCACGCTCCCCATGATCTCAACTTCTTCCAGGACGAGATTCGCAGGGCCTGGGAGCGAGCCGATCCCGAGCTGCGTGAGCTGATCGGGGCCAGCTTTTACGCCGATCGGGTGGCTGGCACGCAGAGCGACTGGCACGCCTACGCGGCCAAGCAAGATCCGGGCAGGTTCCCCGACACGTGGAAGCAGGGCGCCAAGAACATCGTCATCTACTGCAGCAGCGTCGACGACATCGATGGCCTGCGCGAGATGGTGAAAGGCCAGACGCTGTACGAGGATCAATACACGGGAATCGACCGGATCTTGGAGTCAGCGCAGGAGCATCCCGATCTGAAGTTCTTCGTGCGAATGCACCCGCGCTCCGCCAACATGCCGGAGGCGGCCGGCAAGCGGCTGGCGCAGCGCCAGCAGCCGAACCTGACCGTCATTCCCGCCGACAGTCCGATCAGCACGTACGCCATGATGCGAAAGGCTTCGCGCGTGGTCTCCTTCGGATCGACCACGGGCCTCGAGGCGACCTACTGGGGGATTCCGTCCATCCTCGGCTATCGCAGCTACTTCGACACGCTGGGGGCGATCCACATGCCGAAGAGCCACGACGAGATGATGCGGTTGATTGTCGGCGACGATACCCCGCCTGCCGACAAGCTCGGCGCGCTCATGTACGGCTATTTCCTGAAGACGTACGGGATGACGTTTCGCTACAACCGGCCCACCGGTCTGACCGGTGGGACGTTCAAGGATCGCCAGCTCAAGCCGCACGTGGCGTTCCGGACCGCGGGATGGCTCCTGGAACGTCCCGCGTTGCGCGACGTCACCCGCCGCCTGCACCTGCGGATCGTCGATCGAAAAATGTTGGGAACGTAGAAACCCCGGTCGCCATGACGCCGAGCATTTTTTCGATAGACGTCGAGGACTGGTACCACATCCTCGACGTCGAATCGGCGCCCGAGATCGCGCGCTGGGACGAGCTGCCCGTGCGCGTCGAGGCGAACTTCCGGCGGCTGATGGACATCCTGGCCGAGCGCCAGGTGCAGGCGACCTGCTTCTTCATCGGCCACATCGCCAAGCGCTTCCCCCACCTGGTGCGCGAGGCGGCGCAGCGCGGGCACGAGATCGCCTCGCACAGCTACGAGCATCGCTTGGTCTACACCATGACGCCGGCGCAGTTCCTCGAGGATGCCAGCCGCTCGCGCAAGCTGCTCGAGGACATCGCGGGCGCGCCCGTGACCGGGTTTCGCGCCTCGGGCTTCTCGGTCACCGAACAGACGCCCTGGTTCTTCGAGAAGCTGGTGGAGGCTGGCTACGCCTACGATTCGTCGACGTTCCCGGCGGCGCGCGGCCACGGCGGCCTGAAGAGCGGCCGCCTGGAGCCGCACCGGCTGAGGACGCCCGCCGGCGAGCTGGTCGAGCTGCCGGTCACCGTCGCCGAGGTGCTGGGCAAGCGCCTCTGCTTCTTCGGCGGCGGCTACCTGCGGCTGTTTCCGTTTCCGCTCGTGCGCCGGATGTCGCACAGCGTCCTCGGGCAAGGGCGGCCGGTCATCTTCTATGTCCACCCGCGCGAGATCGATCCCGATCACCCGCGCCTGCCGATGGGCATGTCGCGCCGGTTCAAGACCTACATCAACCTGCGGACGACCGAAGCGAAGATTCGCAGCATCCTGGCCGAATTTCCCGTCACCACGTTCCGCGACTACATAAACGACAACCGCGCGCGCCTCGAGGTTTGCTGATGGAGACCAGCCGGACCGCGTCGTTCTTCGACGCTTACGCCAAAGACTTCAACGCCATCTACGGCAACGACGACACGCTGGTGAACGGCGTGGTCAACAAGCTCTTTCGCAAGAGCATGATGCTGCGCTACGAGAAGAGCCTGGCGGGCTGCCAGCCGGTCCAGGGCAAGACCGTCATCGACATCGGCTGCGGGCCGGGGCACTACGGGGTGGCGCTGGCGGCACAGGGCGCGTCGCGCGTGCTGGGCGTGGACTTCGCGCCGGGCATGATCGAGATCGCGCGCCAGCGCGCCGCGCGCGCCGGCGTCACCGATCGCTGCACCTTCACGCTGGGCGACTTCTTGAAGGAGTCGGGCGACGAGAAGTTCGACTACGCGATCGTCATGGGCTTCATGGACTACATCGAGGACGCGGGCGCGCTGATGCGCAAGGTCCTGAGCGTCTGCCGGGGCAAGGCGTTCTTCAGCTTCCCCGCCGACGGCGGGCCGCTGGCCTGGCAGCGCCGGCTCCGCTACCGCAGCCGCTGCGCGCTCTACATGTACACCGAGCCGCAGATCCGCTCGCTGGTGTCGGCGCTGGGCGTGAGGTCGAGCAGCATCGAGCCGATCAGCCGCGACTTCTTCGTCACGCTGTCGGTTTAGGCCGCCCCGCGCGCATCCGCGCGAGCAGGGCCGCCCAGCGATCGTTGATCAGCTGCTTCGAGAACTGGCGCTGGTAGGCGGCGAAGGCGCGGTCGCGGGCCGCCTGCATTCCGGCCGGATCGCGCGCCAGTCCGGCGAGCCGCGCGGCGACGCCGTCGGCGCGGCCCGGCTCGAGCACGAAGCCGACGTCCAGCTCGCGGATCCACTGTGAGATGCTCGCGTCGGCGGCGCCCGCGAAGATGAACGGCCGCCCGACGGCGAGGGCGGCGAAGAACTTCGACGGCACGACGACGCCCGTGAACGTGGGGCGCAGGCTGCCGAGGTGAAAGTCGGCGGCCTCGAAGCGGCGCTGGATCGCCGCCTCGTCGACGAACGGCGCGAAGCGGACGTTGGTGTCGTCGGGCCGGACGGCCGCTTTCAGGACAGGCAGGTTCGTTCCCGTGCACGCGAAGCAGACCGCGACGTCGTCCCCGGCGCGGGCGCGGGCGGCGCGCGCCAGCGCGAGCAGGCTCTCGAAGTCGTGCGAGCGCGACATGCTGCCCGCGTAGAGGAGCCCGAGCTTGGCCCCGCCGAACAGCTCGCGCCGGACGGCGGGGTCCGGCGGCGCGGGCGCGTCAGGCTCGACGAGCGCCCACGGCGTCAGCGTCTCGCGCGCGGGCGAGCCGCCGTAGCGTTCCAGCCGGCGACGCATGCACGGTCCGAGATCGACGACCACGTCGCAGCATCGGTAGGCGGCGCTCATCACCGCGCGCGCGGGCGGCGACAGCAGGCGCGTCACGCCCGTCCATTCGGCCTCGCCCGCGTCGGGGAACACGTCCAGGCACCAGTGGATGATCGGGACGCGCGGCCAGGCGGCGCGCAGCGGGATCGCCAGCGACGCCGCGAACGACGGATCGGACCCGAGCACGACGGCGTCGAACGGGCCGAGCTGGAGCGCGCGCGCGAACCAGGCCGCCAGCGTCCAGGCGCTGTTCCCGAGCCGCGGCACCGGGCGCTTCTGCGACCAGGCGGGGCGGAAGACGCGGTGAATGTGGACGCCGCTCCAGGTCTCCGCCGCCGGGTATCGTGCCGCCTCGTCGTCGAGAGAGCGGTTGGTGGTCAGGGCCGTGACGTCCCACCCGCGGCGCGCCTGCTCCGCCGCGAAGTCGGAGAAGATGCGCGCGCTGACGACCTGGTCGGGATGGAAGAAATGATAGAGAACGAGCAGGCGGGGCGCCGGAGCGGTCATCGGGTGGCCGCAGAGGATAGGCGTGCGATGGCGCCGGCGCACGCGGGGCAGCGCTCGAGCGGCCGCCGCCCGATGCGCGCGCCGCACCGGCAGATCCAGCCGGTGCGCCGGGCGGGCACGCCCGCGACCACGGCGTGCGCGGCGACGTCGCGCGTGACGACGGCGCCGCTGGCGACGAACGCAAATTCGGCGACGCGGACGCCGCACCGGATGGTGGCGTTCGCCCCGATGGTTGCGCCCCGGCCGATCGCCGTCGCCTCGATCGCCGCCCGGCGGTCGACCGAGGCGCGCGGCGTGCGAACGTTGGTGAACACCGCCGACGGACCGACGAACACGTCGTCGGCCAGCACGACGCCGTCGTAGATCGACACGTTGTTCTGGATGCGACACCCGTCACCGATCACCGCGCGCGCGGCGACGAACACGTTCTGCCCGAGCACGCAGCGCGCGCCGATGCGCGCCCCCGCCATCACGTGACAGAAGTGCCAGATCTTGGTGCCGGCGCCGACGCGCGCGCCGCGGTCGACGACTGCGGTCGGGTGCGCCGAGAACCGCTTCACGCGGCCTCGAACGACGCCCCATGCGGCGCGCCGACGGCGATGCCGGACGCGCGGACCACCGGCTGCGGCTTTCCCTGCTGCCGCATCGATCGCTGCCCGCTCTCCAGCACCCGCACCACGTCGACCGCGTGGCTGCCGTCGTCACCGCCGTCGTCGCCGGACGCAGCGCGGGCCGCGAAGTCGAGACACTGCGCGCGCAGCGCGTTGGCCCGGGCGGGGTCGGAGAGGTCGACGGGCACCACCACCTCCCCTTGCTGCGGCGTCCACAGCCGCAGCGACTGCTCTGCCGGCGCGAGCTCGTCGAACGTCAGCGTCGCGTTGGGGCCGGCGATCGTGGTCTCGCGCCGCTTGCCGGGCGCGAAGCGCGCCACGTGAACGTGCGCCGTCCCGCCGCCCGCGAACCGCAGCACCGCCGTCGCCACGTTGTCCTCCTGCGTCTGGCCCCAGGCGCCGCCGCTGACGCCGACGGTGGTGGGTACGCCGCCGAACAGATGCAGCGCCAGCGAGACGTCATGCGGCGCGAGCGCCCACCAGGCGCTCCCCACGGTGCGCGGTGGCCCGGGCGTCACGCGGCGGGATACGAATGTTAGCGGTTCACCCAGCTGGCCCTGCCCGGCGATCTCGCGGGCCCGCCGGACGGCCGGGTGGTGCAGCAGCAGGTGCCCGACCGACAGCACGCGGTGGCGCGCCGCCGCGGTGGCGCACACCTGCTCCGCGTCGCGCGCCGACGACGCCAGCGGTTTTTCGACGAAGACATGCTTGTCGGCCGCCAGCGCCCGCATCGCGATGGCGTGGTGGCGCGCGGGCTCGACCGCCACCACCACGGCGCCGACGGCCGGGTCGGACAGCGCCTCGTCGAGCGCGCCGGTCACCTGCGCGTCGGGGTGGGCGGCGCTGGCCCGGGCGCGCCGCCCCTCGTCCAGCTCGCAGATCCAGCGCACCGTCGCCTGCGGCAGGCTCGCGAACGCGTTTGCCAGGGTCAGGCCCCAGGGGCCGGCGCCAATGACCGCGAGTGCGATGGGTGGCATGGACGGGGACTGTAGCAGTACAGCCGCCGGGGCGATCCGCCGATGAACGGTCCGGAATGCGATTCGGCGGCGTGCGCCGCGGCGGCGCGACGATCGCGCTCGGCTGGCTTTCGATCGTCGCTTGCGTCGCTTGCGTCGCTTGCGCAGGCAGCGGCTGTGGCACCGCCCCGCCGCCCGCTCCGCATTCGGCGCGCGAGCTGATCATGGCGTACGACGACGCGCGCGCCGCCGGAACGATCGCGTTTCCGACGCCGACCTATGAGAGCGTTCTCCGATTCGCCTTGCCCGAGGGCGAGCACCGGCCGCTGCGGCTGCGCTTCGCGGCCGGGGCCGAGGGCCAGCTGGAGATCACGATCTACGACAGCACGCTGCTGGAGACGCCCGGTGAGGCGGTGCGCCGGTTGACCTTGGACGTCGCCAGGGACGATCTGTCCGACGGCAAGGATGGCCGCTGGGTGGTCTACGATCTGATCGACATGAAGCCGCTCAAGGGCGTCGTCTGGGTGGGCGTCCGCAAGACCGGCGGGACGCCCACCATCTGGGCGAGCGCGGTCGTCTCCGGCCAGGCATTCATCCGCAACAACGATCCGCAGAATCCGATGGGGCTGCTGCCGACGAAGCGCACGCCGATGCTGCGCCTCGAAGTCGCCCCCTGATCGGGCCGCGCCGGGCGGCGCCGTGCTAGCGGGCCTGACAGTCGCGCAGCCGGAACGCTTCGATCGTGTACTGCTTTTGGTTGAAGGGGTTGCGGGTGGCCAGATTCAACTGCGCCGGCCCGGCCTGCAGCTGCCCGCAACGACGCGCGAGGCGCGTGAAGGCGTCGTTGGGGACGTCGAGCAGCAGGGTGTTGACGCCCCCCTCCGTCACGAGGCGCTGCAAGTTGGCGTCGGCGCGGGCGGCGTCCTTCGTCGACGTCGCCGGATCGCAGACGATGAAGGGCCGCGGCGTGAAGAGGTGAAAGCGGTTGATGCCCAGCAGCACGGCGTCCTCGGGCAAAACCTGGTCGAGCCACTCGCCTTCCGTGAAGCCCGCCGCGGAGCGGGCCAGCACGCCGTGACGGAGGGTCCCCGTCAGCGCCCCGGGGAACAGGTTGGCCGCGCCCAGCAGGGCGACGAGCGCCGTCACCGCGCCCTGGAGCATCAGGCCGCGCAGCAGCAGGCGCTTCGTCACGGTCCAGCCGGCCGCGACCGCCGCCGCGCCGGCCCACAGAAAAGGCTCGAGGAAGAACCGAGCCACGAGCTGGCCGAGCAAGACGCAGACGATCGCGGCGCCCAGCGCGGCCCACAGCAACAGCCGCGTCCGCCCCTGCAGGCGCAGCGCCGGGATGAACGCCAGCACACCGACGCCGAGGATGTTGGTGTACGCCGCGGGGTTCGTGGTGACGGTCATGTCGACCGGGAGCTGGAGCAGCGTGCGCGGCGTCAGCTCCCCGGCCATCGTCTTCAGGTAGGCGGAGTAAAAAGTCAGCTCCGGGTTCGGGTGCGCGCGAAACCGCTCGAGCAGCGGCGACAGGGGATCGCCGTAGAACGCGAGATTGCGGAGCAGCATTGGCGCGACGAGGACCGCGAACGTCGCCACGGCGGCGCCGAACACGAACCCGGTCCGCCGGCTCCGACGCCCGGCCGCCAGGCAGACCGCCACCACGAACCCGGCGCTGAGGATGAACGTGAACTTCGAGGCGACCGCGAACATCGCCGACATCAGCGCGAGGACGGCGTCCTCTCGACGAAAATCATCGAACCGCCGCACCGCCATCACGATCGCGATCGTGGTCCCCGCCGCGGGCAGCATCTGCGGCTTCTGGTTCGGCACCAGGAACGCGATGGTCGGGCAGCCCGCCACCAGCAGCCAGGCGAGGAGGCGATCGCGCGGCGTGGCCGCGCACGAGAGCAGGGCGATCGCCGCCGCGATCATGCCGCCGAACTGCAGGCCCGCGCCCAGGCCGTCGGTGCCGGCAGCCAGCCCGAGCAGGTTGAGCGACTCGCTGATGCCGGCCAGGCGCGAGGGGTACCAGTCGAGCCGCGGGTAAGCGCCGCCGTGACGCAGCCACTCGAGCGCGAGGCCGAGGTGATAGTCGAGCGAATCGGCGTCGCTCGGGGGCCCGAGCGCGGCCAGGGCCAGGGCCAGGATCGAGAGCATCGCGATCAGCGCGGCGGCGCGTTCGAGGAGGGGCGCCCGCCACAGCGTCCCCACCTCGCGGTGCACCGTCTTCGAGATGGCGGCGCGATGCCGCACCAGCGCGAAGCCGCCCAGCGCGGCCAGGCCCCAACCGATCGGACGCAGCACCCCCAGCGTCGACAGCTGCGCCAGCGCGAGCCCGTGCACGACCGCCGCCGCCGCCGCGGTCACGGCGACGAAGCCCGCCGCGACGTCCAGCGCTTCCACCCGCTCGCGGCGCAGGCGCACGGCGAAGCGCCAGCCGAGGTAGGCGATGCCCGCCACCATCAGCAGCTCGACCAGAGCGGGGAGCGGCGGCGGCAGGACGACGTCTTGAAGCCGCAGAAACGCGTGCGCCTTCATGTCACGGTCACGGCCCGCCTAGGCGGCGGGCTTCTCGGCGGCGACGTACACGCCGAGCCCGATCGGCAGGTGGATCCGATCCTCGAGGCTGAAGACCGGCATCAGGCTCTCGAACAGGCCGAGCTGGAGCGGCGACAGGCGCGTGCGGCGCAGGAGGCGGCCGTTGACCGCCCAGCCGAGCAGGCCGAACAGGTTCATGAACCGCGGCGGGTCGAAGTGCAGGCCCGCCTCCGCGAGCAAGCCGGCCAGCGTCGCGCGCGTGTAGCGGCGGTGGTGGCCGAGGGCGCGGTCGAGCGAGCCGTACGCGAACGGGCAGGCGGGCACGTAGATGAGCAGCTTGCCGCCCGGCTTCAGCAGCGCCGCGAGGCGCCGGACCAGGGCGCGGTCGTCGGCGATGTGCTCGACCACGTTGACCGCGACGATGGCGTCGAAGCGCCGCCGGGCGATCTCCGGCGGCGGCTCGCCGTCGAGATCGTATTGGCTGACCGTCACGCGATCGTCGCCCGCGAACCGCTGGGTCAGCGCCTGCAGGTAGTGCGACTCCATGTCCGACAGGACGACCCGCGCGGCGTCGCCGACGATGTGCCCGCTCAGGTTGCCGATGCCGCTGCCGATCTCGAGGACGTCACCGCGCACGTGGGGCGCGATCTTCGAATAGATCCAGCGGTTGATGCGCGGCGTGTCCGCGAACACCTCCAGCGTTCGTCCACCGACCGCCGAGGCGTCGGCGGCGTTCATGTGCTGGGCGACGTTCATGTGAATCCGGGTACCTTAATAACGTCGGCCGTGCCCGGTCAACCGGCGGCGCGCGGAGGCCCGCCCTAGTCGTGCCGCTGGGGCCGCCGGATCCCGTACTTCAGGATCGAATAGATCGCGCGCACGCCGTCTTTCCAGCCGATCTTCTTGCCTTCCGCGTAGGTGCGGCCGCGGTAGCTGATGGGGACTTCGTAGATCCGGAGCCGCATCTTGGCGACCTTGGCAGTCAGCTCGGGCTCGACGCCGAACCGATCCTCTTCGATCTGGACCCGACGGATGACGTCGGCGCGGAACGCCTTGTAGCAGGTCTCCATGTCGGTCAGGTTGAGATCGTTGAGCGCGTTCGACGCCAGCGTCAGGCCGCGGTTCATCAGCGTGTGCCAGAAGTACAGCGCGCGGCGCGGCGACCCGATGAAGCGCGAGCCGAACGTGACGTCCGCGATGTCGTCGCGAATCGGCTGGATCAGCGGGATGATGTCGCGCGGGTCGTATTCGAGGTCGGCGTCCTGGATCACGACGATGTCCCCGCTGGCGGCGGCGAAGCCGGTCCGCAGCGCCGCGCCCTTGCCCATGTTCTGGGGCTGAAGGATCACCTTCATCTCGTTCGCACCGCGCGCCAGGCTCGGATCGGGCAGCCACCGGGCGAGGCCCCGCTCCTGCAGCTCGGTCAGCAGCTCGCGGCTGCCGTCGGACGAGCCGTCGTCGACCATGATCAGCTCCTTGTCGACGTCGACGGCGGTTACACGGCCGACGATCTCGCGCAGGGTGGCGAGCTCGTTGTAGATCGGCATCACGATCGACAGCTTCACGGCGCAGGACGTAATCACGCCCGTTCGGGCGTGGTCAACTGCGAGCCAGAGCGGTCGCCGGGCGTCAGCCGAGGTGCCGCTCGCCGCCCACGTCGACGGCGGCGGCGATGGCGCCCACCAGCCACGCGGTCGCGGCGTCGACGGCCGCCAGCAGGTCGCGGCCACGGCCGAGATCGACGGCGATGGCGGTCGCCAGCGCGCAGCCGGTCCCGCGCGGCGACCGGCCGGCGACGCGCGCGTGCGACTTGGGCCGGACGCGCCCGGGCGTGACCAGCACGTCCGTCACCAGCGCCTCGTCCAGGTGGCCGCCCTTGACCAGCGCGGATCGCAGGCCGTCCTGCTCGACGAGCTGGACGCCCGCCCGCTCCGCGTCGTCGACGTCCCGCATGGTGCGGCCCGTCAGCGCGGCGGCCTCGACGGCGTTCGGGGTCGCCAGCGTCGCTCGCCGCAGCAGCGGCAGCAGGTCGCGCGGCGCGCCCTCCCACAGCGCGCCGCCCCGCGACGTGGCCAGCACCGGGTCCACCACGACCGGGCCGGAGTAGTCGCCCAGCCCCTCGACGAGCGCCGCGGCCGTGGCCGGGCCGACCGCCATGCCGATCTTGACCGCCGTCGGTCGCAACGTTGCGATCGCATCGATCACGTCGGTCCGTACCGCGGCCGGCGGGCGCGGCTCGACGCGGTGGACGCCGTCGCCCTGCACGGTCCAGGCGGTGCCGACGGCGTGGACCCGCGCCCCGCGCGCGGCTGCGGTCGCGGCGTCGCGCAGCAGGCCGGCGCCGCCTGAAGGGTCGAACCCGCCCACGACAATCACCAGCGGGGCTCCCTTTGTTTGCGGCGGTTTCACCCGCTCGTATCATATAATGCGCCCACCCGAGGGCGGCAGGCGGGCGGTCCCGGCACTCTCCTCTCAAAGTCTTGCCCGTGGCGACACAACTCCCCGAGCCGATTCAGTTCGGCAAGTACACGCTGTTCGAGCGCATAGGCCGAGGCGGTATGGCCGAGGTGTACAAGGGGCGGATCCAGGGGCCGGCCGGCTTCGAGCGCGTGTTCGTCGTCAAACGGATCCTGCCGCACCTGTCGGACGACACCGCCTTCATCAAGATGTTCGTCGAGGAGGCCAAGCTCTCCGCGCGCCTCAACCACCCGAACATCGTCCACATCTTCGAGCTCGGCGCCGTCGAGGGTGAGTACTTCATCTCGATGGAGTACATCCGCGGTCACGACCTGTCCGAGACGATGCGCGCGATCTGGAAGGCGCTCGGCCCGCCCCGCCCGGATCTGGTCTCGTACATCGGCCGCGAGGCCTGCCGCGGGCTCGCCTACGCGCACTCGCTCACCGACGAGAACGGAAGGCCGCTCGGGATGATTCACCGGGACGTGTCGCCGTCGAACGTGATGCTGTCGTACGAGGGCGCCGTGAAGATGCTCGACTTCGGCATCGCCAAGGCGCTCAGCGACGGCACCGAGCCGACCAAGGGCGGCACGCTGAAGGGCAAGTACGCGTACATGGCGCCCGAACAGACCGAGGGCGACCACATCGATCACCGCAGCGACATCTTCGCGGTCGGCATCGTCCTGCACGAGGTGTTGACCGGCCGCCGCCTTTTCAAGGGGCAGAACGACGTGCAGACCATCGAGCGGGTGCGCGCCTGCCACGTGCCGCCGCCGTCCGCCCAGAACCCGGCCGTGCCGCCCGCGCTGGACCACATCATCCTGAAGGCGCTGCAGCGCGATCCCGCCCGGCGGTGGAGCAACGCCGCCGACATGGCCGACGCGCTGGACGACGTCGTGCACGAGACGCGCTTCCAGCCGACCCACCTGCAGCAGATCCTCTACGACCTGTTCCCGATCGAGGGGGGCGCGCCCGCGCCGCGCACCGGCAGCCAGCGCTCCGCGTCGCGCCCGTCGACGGGCGGCGGCAACCGCTCGCGCACGGTGCCGCCCATCGCGCGCACCGCCTCCGGCGCGAACCCGCTCCCGTTCCCGCCGATGGACGCCGCGCCCGCCTCGCTGAAGCCGAAGGCGAAGTTTCCGACCGCCCTCGTCGTGGTCATCGCGCTCGCGGGCGCGGGGTTCGGCGGCTGGAAGCTCCTGGGCGGCCAGCACGAGACGGCGGTGCGGGTCACGAGCGTCGGCGACCCGGCCCGCAAGTTCCACGTCTACGTGAAGTCGAACCCGGACGGCGCCGACATCTTCCTCGGCGAGAGCAAGCGGCCCATCGGCGCGACGCCGGTGACGCTGCCGATCGACCTGACCGGCGTCGCCTCCGTCAAGCTGACGCTGAAGAAGGCCGGCTACGAAGACTACGAGCAGATCGTCGTCGACGACACGCCGCTGTCGATCAACCTGACGGCCGTCGGAGCGGCCCCGCCCGCGCCCGGCGGAACCCCGGGGACCCCGGCCGGCGCGACGGACCAGCCCGGCGGTGCCGGCAAGGACAAGGACAAGGACAAATCCTCGAGCAGCTCGGGCAGCTCGAATAGGTCCTCCCATCGTCACCGCGACAAGGGCGCCTCCAAGGCGGCGGCGTCCGCCGGTGACGAGCCGACGGGCGAGATCACCGAGTAGCGATGTTCCGCGGGCGCGTCGTCGCCGTCGTCATTCCCGCCCACGACGAGGCCGACAAGATCGCGGCCACGATCCGCTCCGTGCCCGGGTTCGTCGACCATGTCGTCGTCGTCGATGACGGGAGCGGCGACGCGACCGCGGCGGTCGCCCGCCGTGCCGCCCGGCGGTCGCGGCGCATCGAGGTGATCGTCCACGATCGCAACCGCGGCGTGGGCGCCGCGATCGTGACCGGTTACGCGCGCGCCCTCGCCGTCGGCGCGCACGCGACCGCGGTGATGGCGGGCGACGGGCAGATGGATCCGGCCGACCTGCCGCGCCTGCTCGCGCCGGTGGTGGGGGGCGAGGCCGACTACGCCAAGGGCAATCGCTTCGCCTGGCCCGGCGGCTGGCGCACGATGCCCGCGGTGCGGCTGTGCGGCAGCGTGGCGCTGTCGTGGCTGACCCGGCTCGCGACGGGGGTGCGCCACGTCGGCGACTCGCAGTGCGGATACACGGCGGCCTCGCGTCAGGCGCTGCTGGCGATCGGTCCGGACCTGTTTCCGCGCTACGGCTACCCCAACGATCTGCTGGCGCGGCTCGCGGTCGCGCGGCTGCGTGTCGTGGACGTGCCGGTGCGTCCGGTCTACGGGCCCGCCTGGCGCTCCGGTCTGCGCCCGCTGCGGGTGGCGCCGACCATCGCGTGGCTGCTGCTGCGCGCGGCCTGGCGGCGCCTGCGCGCGCGCCTGCGCGGGGCGCCTGTCGCCGTCGACGAAACGGCCGGGGTCCCGGTCCGGTCATGAGGATCGGCGTCGTCACCACCTCGTTTCCGCGCCACGCCGGCGACTACGCGGGCAGCTTCGTCGGCGACCGCGTCTTACGGTTGCTCGCGGACGGTCACTCCGTCGACGTGATCGCCGCCGGCGACGGCGGCGCGGCGGGCGAGATCGAGCACCCAGGGCTCGCGGTCGCCCGCATCGCTTCTCATCCTTCCCCCGCGACCGGCGCGCGGGGACCGGCGCTCTTTTACGGCGCGGGTGCGCCGGAGGTGCTGGAGGGCGGCGGGCCGGCGATCTGGCTGGCGGCCGCGCGCTTCACGGCGGCGCTCGCCACCGCCGTGCGCGAACGGGCGCATCACTTCGACGCGGTCGAATCGCACTGGCTGGTTCCGAGCGCACTGGCGGCGCTCGCCGGCGCGCCCGCGGGCCGCCATCGCGCGTATGCGCACTCGGGAGACGTCGCGCTGCTGGAGCGGATCCCGTTCGGGCGCACGATCGCCCGCCGGCTGGTCCGCGCCCGCGCCGAGCTCCACTTCGTCAGCGACGAGCTGCGCGCCCGCTTCTCCGCGCTCGCCGGCGCCCGCTCACCCGTGGGCGCCGTGACGTCGCTGCTGCCGTCCCCCACCAGCGCGGCGGACTGGGCGCCGCGCGCCGGCGTCGACCTGATCGGCCGCCGCCAGCTCGGCCTCGCGCGGCCGACGGTGCTGGCCGTCGGCCGGCTGGTGCCGATCAAGGGTCACGATCGGCTGCTGCGCGCCTGCGCGCGCGTCCAGGCCGTGCCCGGCGCGGGAACGCCGCTCGAGGTCGTGATCCTGGGCGACGGGCCGGAACGCGCGCGGCTCGCTCGCCTCGCGCACCAGCTCGGCGTTGATCTGCGACTGCCCGGTTTCGTGCCGCGCGCCGAGGTGGCGCGCTGGCTGCGGGCCTGCGACGTCTATGTGCAGCCCTCGATCCGGCTGCCCAACGGGCGCGGCGAGGGGGCGCCGTTTGCCACCGCCGAGGCGCGCGCGGTCGGGATCCCCGTGCTGGTCGATAGCGATGTCAGCCGCCTCGCGGAAGCCCTTCGCGGCCGGTTTCACGCGATCGGCACCGGCGTGTAACCGAATACGCACGTCAGGGCCGTGGCGCGTAACGGCCTGCGCGGTCGAGCCCTCCGGGCAGCCCCTAACATCTTGGAACCATTGGTGGGCCCAGGCGGCATGCCTCCTGCTCTCAAGTTTGTCCCGCCCCCGGGAGGTCTACGCTTGCTGCACCGCGTACATAGCGACCCCGACCTTTCAGTCGTCATTGCCGTCGGCAACCAGGAAGATTCGATCGGCCACCTGATTCGCAGCGTGGCCTCGCATCTGCAGCACCTCGGCCGCCGCTTCGAGATCCTGGTCGTCAACGCCGGCTGCAACGACAACAGCCTCTCGATCGCCGGCGTGCTCGCCGCGACGATTCCAGAGCTTCAGGTCCTGGGACGAGACGTTCGCGGCCGCGCCTTTCTGCGCGGTACCTCCGAGGCGCGCGCCGACGTGGTCGTGCTGCTCGACGCGGGCAAGTCGACCTCGCTGGCGCCGCTCGCCTGGGCGCTGTCGCGCATCGGGTCCGGCCGCGATGCGGTCGTGCTGCGCGGTCGCTACATCGTCGCGCGCCGCCTGGCCGCGCTGCCCGTGATCGTGCGCGCGGCCGGCCCGGGCGTGCTGTTCGAGGCCGTGTTCGAGCGCCGCGCGCAGGAGCTGGGGATCGACATCGTCGGTTCGCGCGCGCGCCGCCCGGTGCCGCTGCTCCTGCGGCCGGTGTTGCGTTTCCTGGCCGCCTGACGCTCGCCGTCAGCTGCCATGTGCTAACCTGACCAGCGGATGTCGCCGCTAAGCATCGTCATTGCGATCCTCGGGCTGGCGCTGCTTATCGTGTTGCACGAGGGCGGCCATTTCCTCGTGGCCCGGCTGTGTGGGATGCGGGTCGAGCGGTTCTCGATCGGCTTTGGGCCGCCGCTGGTCAGCTTCAAGCGCGGTGGCACGATCTTCCAGATCGCGCCGATCCCGCTGGGCGGCTTCGTTCAGATCACCGGCCTCAATCCGAGTGAAGAGTTCGACAAGAACGATTCGATGGTCTACCCGAACCGGCCTCGCTGGATGAGGCTGCTGACGGTGCTGGCAGGACCGGCCGCGAACTACCTGACGGCGATCGTGCTGGTGTTCGTGGTGCTGCTCGGCTGGGGCATGTCGCCCAAGACGCAGAAGATCGAGGAGCCGGTGGCGAACCGCCCCGCGGCGATGGCCGGATTGAAGGCGGGGGACGTGCTCGTCGAGGCGAACGGGCAGATCGTCAACGCCGAGCACCCGATCAGCGAGGTGATCAAGGCGGGGCAGGGCGCGCCGGTCAGCATCAAGGTGCTGCGCGACGGCAAGGAGATGACCTTCGTGGTCACGCCCGACAAGCCGAACGGCGTCTACCAGGTCGGCATCCAGATCGGCTCCTACGGCGACCGCACGCCCGTGTCGTTCGGCGCCGCCGCGAAGGAGGCGTTCGTCTACCCCTACTACGCGTCGGTCGAGATCCTGACCGGCCTCTCCGACATGATCCGCGGCAAGGTACAGGCCGATCTGTCCGGGCCCATCGGCATCACCAAGCAGATCGCCAAGGCGGCCAATCGCGGCGCGGTCAACTTCCTGTCGATGCTGATGATGCTGTCGGTCTACCTCGGCCTGTTCAACCTGCTGCCGCTGCCGGCGCTCGACGGCGGGCGGGCGGTGTTCCTCGGCGTCGAATCGGTGATCCGCAAACGCGTCGACCCGCGTATCGAGGCGGCCGTCCATACGGCGGGGTTCGTGCTGCTGATCGGCGTCCTGCTCGTGGTCAGCTTCAAGGACATCTTCGGGAAGGGTTAACGGCGTGGCGCGCGGGCGTCGCGCCGCTCCGCCCGGGTCCGCCGGGGCGCACAAGCCCGACGAGCGCGGCTCGGCCATTCACCAGGGGCTGGTCGGCGCGCGGGCGCTGGTCGGGACGCCCTACCTGGCCGATCCGGCGCTGCGGCGCGAATACGCGCGCGACATCGCGCCGCGCACGCGCGCGGCCCTGAGCAAGATCCTGTCCGAGGCGTTTCCCGGTGGCGGCCCGGCGCCGCGGCGCGCGCTCGATCTCGGGACCGGGACCGGCGCCGCGGGCGAGGCGCTGCAGGCGCACTTCGGCGACGCCCTCGACGTCGTCGGCGTCGATCGGGTCGCGGCGGACGGCGTGGTGACGGCGAACCTCGCGGTCGAGCTGCCGGCGGTCGAGGGGCGATTCGATCTCATCGTCGCCGCGCATCTGCTGGGCGAGCTGTACGTCGAGCGGCCGGCCGACCAGCGGGTGGCTGCGCGCGCGCGCCGCGTGCGCGCCTGGGCGACGGCGCTGCTGGCGCGAGGCGGGACCATGATCCTCCTCGAGCCGGCGCTGCGCGACACGTCGCGCGAGCTGCTGGGCGTCCGCGACCAGCTGCTGGCGGTGTCGGACCTGGAGATCGTCGCGCCCTGCTTCTGGGCGGGGCCGTGCCCGGCGCTGGCGAACCTGCGCGACTGGTGTCACGACGCGGCCCAGGCCCAGACACCGTCCGGGCCGGGCATGCCGTCCGGACCGCGCGTCGACTTCAGCTACCTGGTCCTGCGCGAGGCGAAGCGTGTGCCCGGCGGCGAGCCGCTCTACCGCATCGTCAGCGATCCGCTGCCGGAGAAGGGGCGCCTCAAGCTCTACGGGTGCGGCGCCAGCGGACGGCATCCGTTCATCCGCCTCGACCGCCACGCCGCGCCCGGTAACGCCGCGTTCGCGGAGCTGTCGCGCGGCGACGTCGCGCGCATCAGCGGCACCGCGAAGGCGAACGACGGCTTGCGGATCGAGGCGGAAGCGACGGTGGAGCGCCTGCCCTCACCTCGGCCCTCTCCCGCAAGCGGGAGAGGGTGAAAGACATCTGATCCCCTTCTCCGCTGCCCGATCCCCTCTCCCGCTTGCGGGAGAGGGTTAGGGAGAGGGGAGCCGACCTTACGTTCCGGCCGCGTAGTCGTCGTTGTAGGCGATCTGCTCGGGCGTCAGCGCGTCGATCGACAGGCCCTGCGTCGTCAGCTTGATGCGCGCCAGCTCCTGGTCCTGCTCGGGCGGCAGCTCGGAGACGCCCGGCTTCATCGACTTGCCTTCCTTGGCCAGCTTGCAGAGCGCCAGGTACTGGTTGGCGAACGACATGTCCATGACCTCGGACGGGTGGCCCTCGGCGGCGGCCAGGTTGACCAGCCGGCCCTGGGCCAGCACGTAGACGCGGCGGCCGTTCTTGAGGACGTACTCCTCGTTGGCGTGCCGGATCTCGCGCTTCGCCTTCGACCGCGCCTCCAGGTCGACGAGGTTGATCTCGCAGTCGTAGTGGCCGGTGTTGCAGACCAGCGCGCCCTCTTTCATCACGTCGAAGTGCCGGCCGACGATGACGTCCTTCATCCCGGTCGCAGTGATGAAGATGTCGCCCAGCTTCGCCGCGTCGTCCATCTTCATGACGCGGAAACCGTCCAGCGTCGCCTTCAGCGCGGCCGTCGGCTTGATCTCGGTGACGATGACGTTGGCGCCCAGGCCGCGCGCGCGGATCGCGACGCCGCGCCCGCAGTGGCCGTAGCCGGCGACGACGAACGTCTTGCCCGCGACCAGCACGCTCGAGGCGCGCAGGATGCCGTCCAGCGACGACTGTCCCGTGCCGTAGACGTTGTCGAAGTCCCACTTCGTCTCGCTGTCGTTGACGGCGATGACCGGGTAGAGCAGCTTGCCGGCCCGACCCATCGCGCGCAGGCGGTGCACGCCGGTCGTGGTCTCCTCGGTGCCGCCGATGACGTCCTTGGCCAGGTCCTTGTAGCGATCGTGCACCCGGAAGATGAGGTCGGCGCCGTCATCCAGCGTCAGCGTCGGCTTCATCTCGAGCGTCTTGTCGATGCACCAGTAGAACTCTTCCGTCGACAGGCCGTGCCACGCGTAGATCGACGTCCCCTCGGCCGCGAGCGCGGCGGCGACGTCGTCCTGGGTCGACAGCGGGTTGCAGCCCGACCATGACACCTCGGCGCCGGCGGCGCGGATGGTGCGGATGAGGACGGCGGTCTCCTTCGTCACGTGCAGGCAGCCGGCGACCTTCATCCCGCGCAGGGGGAGGTTCTTCTTTCCGAGCTCGCGCAGGTGCATGAGCACGGGCATCCGGCTTTCGGCCCACTCGATGCGGAGCCGTCCCGCATCGGCCAG
>DATBHU010000111.1:0-7348 GCA_036557265.1 Polyangia bacterium | reverse complement strand
TGGAAACGTCTTAATACGTCAACGCCGGGCTGGCCAGCTTCGCGATATAGAAAAGAGTCCCACGGGCGGTGCACCGCGTCCACGTTTTCAAGAGTTCGGGATGCTGAAATTCCGGTCGATGCGTCCAGACGCAGAGAAACACACCGGTGTGGTCGTTGCCAGCGCAAACGACAGCCGCATCACCCGGGTGGGGAAGGTCCTGAGAAAGACGCGCCTGGACGAGCTCCCCCAGTTCCTGAACGTGCTGCTGGGGCACATGAGCATCGTCGGGCCTCGCCCCGAGCGGATCGAGCTGGCCGAGCAATTGGCGATGGCGATACCGTTCTTCGAGGAGCGGATGCGCGACGTGAAGCCCGGGATCACCGGTCTCGCGCAGGTGAATCTCAGCTACACCGGCAAGCCGCTGCCCGACAGCCTGATCGCCAAGTTCGAGCCCGATCTCATCAACCCCTTCAAGATGGAGGGGACCGAGGACGCGCTGGCCGACGCCATGCGCATCAAGCTCCTCTACGATCTCGCCTACTGCGCGGCCATGGAGGATCTGCGATCGTTCCTGTCTGTGGAGATCGGGATCCTCGTCAGGACGCCGCTGGTCATGCTGCGCGCGCTCGGAACTTGATGGTCGTCGCGCACGTCCTGTCGTCGCTGCAGATCGGGGGCGGGGAGAAGATGGCGCTGGAGCTGGCGGCCGGGCAGCTGGGCGAGGGCAACGACGTGATGGTCGTCAGCCTGGCGCCGCCGCCCGACGGGCCGCTGGCCGACGCGTTTCGCGCGCGCGGCATCGACGTGCAGCGGGTGGCGAAGCGGCCCGGCTTCGACGTCACGATGCCGCTGCGGCTGTCGGCGCTGTTCCGGCGCCGGCGCGTCGGGGTGGTGCACACGCACAACCGCCAGCCGTTGATCTACGGCGCGGCGGCGGGCAAGCTCGCGGGCGCGAAGGTGGTGCACACCCGTCACGGCCCCGGGCGCGGGACCCCGCGCGAGCGCCTGCTGCGGCGGGGGGCCGGCTACCTGGTCGACGCGTACGTGGCGGTGTCGCCCGAGCTGGCGGCGCTGGCGCGCGAGCTCGGTGACTGCGACGACGGCAAGCTGAAGGTGATCGAGAACGGGATCGACCTCGGGACGTTCGGCGGCGCGGCGGGCGAGCGCGACGCCGTGCGCGCCGAGCTCGGCATCCCGCGCGACGCCTGGGTGGTCGGTTCGGTCGGCCGGCTGGCGCGCGAGAAGGACTACCCGCTGCTGGTGCGCGCGGCGGCGCCGCTGCTCGGGCCGGAGGGGCGGCTGGTGCTGGTGGGCGACGGCGCCGAGGCGGCCGCGATCCGCGCGGAGATCGACGCGCGCGGCGTGGCGGCGTTCGCGTCGCTCGCCGGCGTGCGCCACGACGTCGCGCGCTGCCTGGCGGCGATGGACGCGTTCGCGCTGTCGTCGCGCCTCGAGGGGCTGCCGCTGTGCGCGCTGGAGGCGATGGCGGCGGGCCTGCCCGTGGTGGCGACGCGGGTCGGGGGGCTGCCCGGCCTGATCGAAGACGGCGCCACCGGTCTGCTCGTGCCGCCCGGCGACGAGCAGGCGATGGGGCGCGCGCTGGCGTCGCTGCGGGCCGATCCGGCGCGGGCGCGCGCGATCGGCGAGCGCGGGCGCGCGCACGTCCGCCGCCTCTACGCCAAGGACGCGATGGTGCGGCGCTATCTCGATCTCTATGTCAGCGTGGGGGCCCGAGCATGATTGCCTGCGCGGTGGTGACGATCCTTCTGCTCGCGTACACGTACGTGGGCTATCCGATCGCGATCGGGGTGCTGGCGCGCCTGTTCCGGACGCGCCCGCGCGCGCCGGCGCAGGGCGCGGCGCCGCCCAAGGTGACCGTCTGCCTGCCCGTGTACAACGGCGCCGCCTACCTGCCCGCCAAGATCCGCAGCATCTTCGCGCAGGACTATCCCGCCGACCGCTTCGAGATCCTGGTCTACTGCGACGGCGTCGGCGACGACAGCGAACGGATCGCCAACGACCTGGCGGCCTCGCCCGAGGCGGCGGGCCGGCTGCGCGTGATCACGGCGCGCGAGCGCAAGGGGAAGCCGACCGCGCTCAACGTGATGGGGGAGGCGGCCACCGGCGAGCTGCTGCTGCTGAACGACGTCCGGCAGCCGCTGTCGCCGAACGCGATGTCGTCGCTGGTCGCGGCGATGGCCGACGACGCGGTCGGCTGCGCGACGGGCAACCTGGTGCTCGCGGGCGGCGCCGGGAGCGGCGTCTACTGGCGCTACGAGAACTGGATCCGCCTGCAGGAGTCGCGCTTCCGCGGCGTCGTCGGGATGACCGGCCCGATCGCGATGATGCGGCGGGCGGACCTGCGCCCGCTGCCCGAGGATCTGATCCTGGATGACGTCTGGATCCCGATGCAGCTCGGGCTGCAGGGCAAGCGCGTCGCGTTCGTGCCCGAGGCGGAGGCGCACGACGCCGCGTTCGAGGACGATCGCGAGTTCAAGCGCAAGGCCCGCACGCTGGCGGGCAACTACCAGCTGTTCGCGCGCATGCCTGCACTGCTAAACCCCCTCGCGAACCGCATCTGGTTCGAGACCATGTCGCACAAGATCATGCGGCTCGCCGCGCCCTGGCTGCTGGTGCTGCTCGCCTTCAGCTCGGCGAGCGTCGCGCTCGAGGGCGGCTCGCTGGCGATGAGCCTGCTGGCCGCCGGTCAGCTCGTGTTCTACGCGGCGGCGGCGGTGGGGACGCGGGCGGGGCGGCTGGCTGGCGTGGCGCGCACTTTCGTGGTCCTGAACGCGGCGGCGCTGGCGGGTCTCTATCGGTATTTGACCGGGCGCCAGCGGGTCACCTGGTGAGTACCCCGGAGCTGTCGTGGGCGGGCAAGCGGCGGCCCGGCGGCTGTGATATTTGATCCCCGTGGCTCGATGGAGATTTCTGGTCTTGCTGCTGGCCCTGGCGCCAGCGTGCGCAACCACGCACGGGCCCTACGACTACAATGCCGAGCCCGATCCGCGGAAGGGCGAGTTCGTGCTCGGCCCGTCGGACACGCTGAAGATCACCGTGTGGCGGAACCCCGAGCTGTCGACCGAGGCGGTGGTCCGACCCGACGGCACCATCTCGATGCCGCTGGTTGGCGATCTGCCGGCGGCCGGCCACACCTCGGTGCAGCTGAAGGACGAGATCGTCAAGCGGCTGCGCGCCTACATCAAGGATGAAGCCGCGATCGTGACGGTGGCGGTCACCGCCATCAACAGCTACCGCTGGGTGGTGAGCGGCAACGTCGAGCGCCCCGGCGCCTACGCCGCCAATCACTACGTGACGGTGACGGAGGCGATGGCGCTGGCGGGCGGGCCGAACAAGTTCTCCAACCCAGGCGGCACGATCATCATCCGGTCCAACGACGCCGGGGTGACGCGGCGGGTTCCCGTCGACTACAACGGCGTGCTCGACGGGACGCGCGCGAACGAGAACCTGGTCGTGGTGGCGGGCGACACGATCTACGTGCCTTGACGGCGCGGCGGGGCGGCATGCGTGTCCTGGTGATGACCAAGATCTTCCCGAACGCCGCCGAACCGCTGTCGGCGCCGTTCAACCGCCAGCAGATCGCGGCGCTCGGCCGCCGCTGCGAGGTGGAGGTGCTGGCGCCGATCCCGTGGTTCCCGGGGGCGCGCCTGTTCTCGCGCTGGTCGTCGGCGGGGCGGCTCGGGGACGTGCCGCGCGCGGCTCGCATCGACGGCCTCGACGTCGAGCACCCGCGCACGCCGTACCTGCCGCGCTTCGGGCACGCGCTGTCGGCGGCGCTTTACACCGTGTCGATGGTCCCGGCCTTGCGCAAACGGCGCGGCCGCTTCGACGTGCTGCTCGGGACGTGGGCGTACCCTGACGGCGTGGCGGCGGTGGCGCTGGGGCGGGCGCTCGGGATGCCGACCGTGGTGAAGCTGCACGGGTCGGACATGGACGTGCTGTCGAAGCGGCCGTCGCTGCGGCGCCAGCTCGCCTGGGCGCTGCCGCAGGCGGCGCGCGTCGTCGCGGTCAGCCGCGCGCTCGGCGACGAGGCGGCGGCGCTGGGCGTGCCGCGCGATCGCATCGACCTCGTCACCAACGGCGTCGACGGCGAGCTGTTCCACCCGCGTGACCGCGCGGCGGCCCGCGCCGAATTGGGGCGCGCCGGCGACACGCGCAAGTGGATCCTGTTCGTGGGGCGCGTCGAGGCGGACAAGGGGATGCTGGAGCTCGGGCCCGCGTTCGCGAAGCTGGCGGCGGCGAACCCGCACGCGGCGCTGTTCGTCGTGGGCGACGGCAAGGCACGGGCGGCGATGGAGGAGACGCTGCGCCCGCTCGGCGACCGCGCGGTGTTCCTGGGCGCGCGGCCGTTCGCGGAGGTTCCGGTCTGGATGGGCGCCTGCGATCTGCTGACGCTGCCCAGCCACCACGAGGGGACGCCCAACGTGTTGCTGGAGGCGCTGACGGCCGGCCGGCGCGTGGTGGCGACGCGCGTGGGTGGCATCCCCGACGTCGTGCACCGGCCCGAGCTGGGCGCGCTCGTCGACGTGGGCGACACGGACGGCCTGGCGGCGGCGCTCGGCGAGGTGCTGGCGGCGCCGTACGACGGCGCGGCGATCGCGGCGCTGGGCGCGCGCGGCGGCTGGGACGAGAGCGCGGCGCGGCTCGAGGCGGTGCTGCGGCGCGCGTGCGGCGCGCCGGCGGCCGAGGCTGCCGCGGGCGCGGCGGGACGGGGGAAGGTGGCGGCCGGTGCGAACTGACGTGTCGTCGAACGGCGCCGGAAACGGCGCCGGCAACCGTGCGGAGGCGGCGCCGCCCAAGCTGGCGAAGCCGCGCCAGCCGCCGAACTGGAAGAGCCGGCTCAAGGATCTGGCGGCGCGCGCGATCCCCGATCGCGTGCTGGTCAAGCGCGGCGCCGCCGGCGCGAAGCGCGTCGCGCTGACGTTCGACGACGGGCCGCACGAGCTGACGGACGCCTACCTGGACGTGCTCGATCGCTTCGGCGCGCGCGCGACGTTCTTCGTCGTCGGGCGCGCCTGCGAGCAGCACCCGGAGGCGCTGCTGCGCATCGTCGCGCGCGGGCACGAGGTGGCCGGCCACGGCTTCACGCACACCGCGTTCACGAAGCTGGGCGTGGGGGCGCTGCGCGACGAGCTGGCGCGCACCGCCGCGCTGCTGCCCCCGGCCGCCACGGGGCGGCCCCTGGTGCGCCCCCCCTACGGCGCGACATCCGTGCGCTCGCTGGCGGTGTCGGCGCAGGCGGGCTACACAAGCGTGCTGTGGTCACGCGACTCCGACGACTGCCGGACGACGGCGCCCGCCGAGGTGGCGGCCCGGCTGGCGCCGGGGGAACTTCAGCCCGGCGAGATCGTTCTCATGCACGAATCGCAAGAATGGACGCTCGCCGCGCTACCGCCCGCGCTGGAGGCGCTCGCGGCCGCGGGCTGGCAGGCCGTGACCGTGGGCGAGATCCTGGAGCCGCTGCGCCCGTGACAAGGACAGAACCTCGATGTGCGGGATAGCCGGGCTCTACAACTTCGGCGCCAGCCCGCGCGACGAGCGCGGCGCCGTGACCGCCATGCGCGACGCCATGAGCCACCGCGGCCCCGACGACGCCGGGCTGTGGGCGTCGCCGGACAGCCGCGTCGTGCTCGCCCACCGCCGGCTGTCGATCGTCGATCTGTCCGCCGCCGGCCACCAGCCGATGTCGAACGAGGACGGGTCGGTCTGGATCACCTTCAACGGCGAGATCTACAACCACGCCGACCTGCGCCCGGGCCTGGAGGCCAAAGGGCACACCTTCCGCTCGCGCACCGACACCGAGGCGATCGTCCACCAGTACGAGGTGACGGGCGAGGACTGCCTGACGTCGCTGGACGGCATGTTCGCGCTCGGCATCTGGGACGCCGCCCGCGACCGGCTGGTGCTGGCGCGCGATCGGATGGGGAAGAAGCCGCTCTACTACACGGTGGTCGGCGGCCGCCTGCTGTTCGCGTCGGAGATCAAGGGGCTGCTCGCGCACCCGGACGTGCGGCGCGACGTCGATCCCGAGGGGCTCAACCTCTACCTGACGTTCGGCAACGTGCCGGCGCCGCACACGCTGTTCCTCGGCATCAAGAAGCTGCCCGCCGCGCACCGGCTGCTCTGCGATCGCTTCGGCAACCTGCGCATCGAGCGCTACTGGTCGGCGGTCGCGGAGAACCCCTGGCCGGCGCACGTCGACGAGAAGGAGGCGGTCGGGCACGTGCGCGACCTGCTGTCGGCGGCGGTCAAGAAGCGCATGATGGCCGACGTGCCGGTCGGCGCCTTCCTGTCGGGCGGCGTCGACTCCAGCGCCAACGTCGCGCTGATGAGCCGCCTCGTCGACCGGCCGCTGCAGACGTACTCGGTCGGCTTCGAGGGCTTCGGCCCGAAGGAGAACTTTCACGATCTGCCGTACGCGCGCCAGGTCGCCAAGGTGTTCAACTGCGATCACCACGAGCTGACGGTGACGGCCGACGAGTGCCGCGACTATCTGCCCGAGCTGGTCTATCAGCAGGACGAGCCGATCGGCGATCCCGCCCGCCTGCCCATGCACTTCCTCTGCCGGCAGGCGCGGCGCGACGGCGTCATCGTCGTGCTGGTGGGCGAGGGGAGCGACGAGGTGTTCGGCGGCTACGGCGACATGGCGCACATCCTCAACGTGTCGTCGCGCCGCTTCGATCAGATCCGGCGGCTGCCGCGCTTCGTGCGCGCCGGCCTGCACGAGGCCAGCCGCCTGCTGCGCGCGCCGGCCGGCCGCACCGACCTGCTGCGCCGCGCCCGCGACGGCCACCCGCTGTACTGGGGGCTGGACGTCGTGTTCTGGGACAACGAGAAGCGCCAGCTGCTGACGCAGGACGCGTGGACGCGGCTCGGCGAGCACCGCCGCTCGCAGGCGGGCGAGATGCTCTCCGGCGTCTACTCGGATCTGTTGGCGCGCCAGCCGGGCGCGGATTTCCTGCAGCAGATGTCGGTGGTCGAGATGGCCAACCGGCTGCCGGAGCTTTTGCTGATGCGGGTCGACAAGCTGTCGATGGCGCACTCGATCGAGGCGCGGGCGCCGTTCCTGGATTCGACGATGGCGGCTTACGGGCTGTCGCTGCCGAGCTCGCTCAAGATCAGGGGCAACGTCGGGAAGTACGTGCTGAAGACGGCGCTGCGGGGCGTCCTGCCCGACGAGGTCCTCGACCGGACCAAGCAGGGCTTTCGCGTGCCGCTGCCGGCGTGGCTGCGCGGGCCGCTCGCGAGCTGGGCCAAGCATCAGATCTTCGACAGCCCGCTGGCGGAGCGCGGCTTCTTCAACCACCGCTACGTCGAGGAGATGTGGCAGCGGCACCTGAACGAC
>DATBHU010000110.1:0-13904 GCA_036557265.1 Polyangia bacterium | reverse complement strand
ATAGACGTATGCGCCGGCGCTGCCGGCGGCGACCGTTCCGGAGGTCGTCGTGCAGTCGTGAACGGGCGCGCCGTCCAGGAAAGTCTGCAGGCGCACGCTGGTGGAGCCGGACACGGCGAGCTTGAGGGTGTGCCAGCTGCCGGGGGTCAGGTTGGCGTCGATCTTGGCGCAGCTGCCGGTGTGACCGCTGGGGGTGTCGTTGTCTTTCAGGACGCGCAGCGCCCCGGTGCCGTCGACCAGGAACACGTAGTAGCTGGTGGCGTTCGCGTAGCGCGCGATGACGCCGCCGCGGAAGCCGGCCTTGTCGTTGCCGAACTGGACGACCTTCACGCGCGCCTCGACGGTCTGGTCGGTCCAGGCGGCCGAGCCCGCGATCGCGTTGCCCGATCCGTTCGCACCCCGGTAGACGGAGCTGCCGTCGGCGACCACCGCCCAGGTGCCGCCGATGGGCGTCCACCCGGCGGCGTCGCCGTCCTCGAAGTCGTCGCAGAAGGCGTGGCCGGGGCACGCGCCGACCGCGCCACCGGCGCCGCCGCTGCTGCCACCGGCACCGGTCGTGCCGCCGCGGCCCGCCGCGCCGCCGCCGCCGCCCATTCCGCCACCGGCTCCGGCGTTACCGGTCGTGCCGCCGCCGCTCGCGCCCGCGGCGCCCGTCATTCCACCAGCCGCCCCGCCGCCGCCGATTCCGCCACCGGCGCCGCCGCCGCCAGCGCCACCGCCGGTACCGCCGGTCGCGCCGCCGTCGGGCTCCGACGGTGGGACGCACGCGCCCGACGTGCAGACGTTCCCCGGCGCGCAGTCGCCGCTCGTCGAGCAGCTGGTGCGGCACGACGCCGCGGACGCGCAGCCGTATGCGCCGCAGGACGCGGGGACGACCATCAGGCAGGTTCCGCCGCCGTTGCAGGTGCGCGCCGGCATCGACGTCGCGTCGCTGCAGCTCGCGCCGGCGCATACCGTGCCGCTCGCGTACTGGCGGCAGGCGCCGGCGCCGTCGCAGGTGCCGTCCTTGCCGCAGCTCGCCGCGCCGTCGTCCGCGCACTGGTTCAGCGGATCGGTGCCCGCCGGAACGTCGATGCACCGCCCCTCACTGCCGGCGATCGCGCACGAGCGGCAGGTGCCGTCGCACGTGCTGGTGCAGCAGACGCCCTGCGCGCAGATCGCGGACGCGCAATCGCTGCCCGTGGCGCAGGCCGCGCCGGGCGGCTTCGGCCCGCAGCTTCCGTTCACGCACGCCGCGCCGCCGACGCAGTCGGCGTCGCTGGCGCAGTCGGCGCGGCAGGCGTCGCCGGCCGCGTTGCACATGTACGGACCGCAGCTGTCGCTGGCGGCGGCGCCGCACGACCCGGCGCCGTCGCAGCGGGCGGCGTGGCTGACCGTCGAGGCGGCGCACGCCTGGGCGCGGCAGATCGTGCCGGCCGCGTAGACCGCGCACGCGCCCGTGCCGTCGCAGGAGCCGGTGCGGCCACAGCTGGCGGCACCGTCGTCGGGACAGTCGTTGCGCGGATCGGCGCCGACGGGGACGTTGGTGCACGTGCCGACGCTGCCCTCGACGGCGCACGACTGGCAGGCGCCGGAGCAGTCCGAGCGGCAACAGACGCCGTCGGCGCAGAAGCTGCTCTTGCAGTCGGCGCCGGTGCTGCATTCGCCGCCCGCCTCGGCCAGCGCGAACTGGCCGCGCGACGGTCCGCCGCCCTGCCCGCCGTGTCCGTCGCCGCCTTCGCCCGACGCGACGTGCGCCTCGCCGCCGCCGCCGCACGCTCCACAGGCGAGCGCGACCGCGAGACCCGCCGCCATGATGCTCGAGAGAACGCTCGAACCAGCAAACTTCGACATACGCGCGCCGATCCGTTTCCGGGGATCCTGCTCTCGGACGGCGGCGCGAACCGCTTAAGGCGGCGTCCTTGATCCGTCAGCGCGCGTACGAACAGCGGTCGGAGCGATCACGGTGTCGAGATCTTGACGTCGTCGAACTCGGCGATTGTGTTCGGTCCGTAGATGTACGTGCCGGCGGCGCCGCTGGGGAGCGCCGCCATCGTCGTCTGGCAGCTGTGGATCATCGTGCCGTTGAAGAACGTCGTCAGGGTGACGTTGCCGCCGGTGCCCGCGATCTTGAGCTGCATCGTGTACCAGGTGTTCGCGGCGGCGGCCGGGCTGGGCGTCACCTTGCCGCACGTGCCGGTCGCGCCGGTTCCCGACGGCGAGCTGGTCCCCTTGAGCAGCCGCAGCGCGCCGCTCGCGTCGATCGCGAACACGTACAGGTTCGACGCGTCGGTCGCGCGCGCGACGATCCCGGCGCGGTACGAGGTGCTGGCGCCGCCGAACTGCAGCACCTTCACGCGCGCGGTGATCGTCTGGTCCGTCCACGTCGACTGTCCCGCCAGCGAGAACGCGCTGCCGTTGCCGCCCTGGTAGACGCGGCTGCCGTCGCTGATCACGGACCAGGTGCCGCCGTTCGGTGTCCACCCGACGGTGTCGCCGTCCTCGAAGTCGTCGCAGAACGCGTAGCCCGCGCAGCCCGCGCCGCCTGCTCCGGCCGCGCCGGCGCTGCCGCCCGCGCCGCCACGGCCGCCGGCGCCGCCCGTCGCGCCGGTGCCTGCGCCGCCGCCCGCTCCCGCGGCGCCGGCTGCTCCCGCCGCACCGCCCGTCCCTGCGCTGCCGCCGTTTCCGCTCGCGCCGGCGCTGCCGCCCGTTCCGCCCCCGCCCGCCGCGCCGCCGCCGCCCGTGCCGGCGCTGCCGCCTGCACCGCCGCTCGTGCCGCCGCTGCCCGCAGCGCCGCCACCACCGCCGCCTCCCACGCCGCCCGTTCCGGCCGCGCCGCCGGCGCCGCCTGCTCCACCGCCGCCACCGCCGGTACCGCCTGTCCCCGGCGGCACACAGCGCGTCGCCAGGCAGACGTTGGGCGCCAGGCAGTCGGCGTCGCTGCCGCAGCTGATGCGGCAGGCGCCGTCGCTGCCGCACGCGTACGGCGCGCACGACACCGGCAGCACGATCAGGCAGGTGCCGGCGCCGTTGCAGGTGCGCGCGGCCATCGACGTCGACCCGCTGCACGTCGCCGGCGCGCACGTCGTCGCGCCCGAGTACTGGCGGCAGGCGCCCGCGCCGTCGCAGGTGCCGTCGCCGCCGCAGGTCATCGCGCCCTGATCGTCGCACTGGTTCAGCGGGTCGGCGCCGGCCGGGACGTCGATGCACTCGCCCTCGCTGCCGGCGATCGCGCACGACTTGCAGGTCCCGGCGCAGGCGGTCTTGCAGCAGACGTTCTGCGCGCAGATCGTCGACGCGCATTCGCCGCCGGACGTGCAAGCGGCGCCGGGCGGCTTCGGGCCGCAGCTGCCGTTCACGCACGCCGCGCCGGCCACGCAGTCCGCCGCGCTGGTGCAGCTCGACTTGCATTTGCCGTCGGCGCCGCACAGGTACTGGCCGCACGAATCGCTGGTCGCGTCGCCGCACGTGCCGTCGCCGTCGCACAGCGCCGCGTGCGTGACCGTCGACGACGCGCAGCTCTGCGGCTTGCAGATCGTCCCGCGCGCGTAGATCGCGCACGCCCCCGTGCCGTCGCAGAAGCCGTCGCGCATGCAGCCGGTGGCGCCGTCCTCCGGGCAGTCGGCACGCGGGTCCTCGCCGACCGGCACGTTCACGCACGTCCCGACGCTGCCCGGCTGCGCGCACGACTGGCACAGCTCCCCGCAGTCGGAGCGGCAGCAGACGTCGTCGAAGCAGAAGCCGCTCTTGCAGTCGCCGCCCGTCGCGCACGTGGCGCCGATCTCCGCGCCCATCACCGTCGAGCCTCCAGCGCCGCCGCCGCCCATGCCGCCGCTGGCGCCGCCCGCGCCGCCGGTGCCCAGCGGCGTGTCGGGCGCCGCGTCCTGCTGGTGGGTCTCGCCCCCGCCGCCGCAGCCGATTATCACGGCGAGCGCGGGCGCGAGCGCGGGCAGCAGACGGCGGGCAGACATGGCAAGTCGCGAAATGGGTGTCCGCAGCGCCGCCGGAAGGGCCACCGTCCCGCTGAAATCCAGGCTATTTCGGCTGGCGGAGCAGCTCCTCCGGGACGTCGGCGAAGCCCCAGTCGCGCAGCTGACGCGCCCAGCCACCCAGGTTGTCCGCCGACACGCGCACCAGCTCCGCCGGGATGCGGGCCGGGGACGCCCCCTTGCCGGTCAGCTTGTCGACGATGGCGTCGACGCCCATCTCGCCCCAGCGGTACGTCGGCTGGGCGAGCAGCACCGGCGCCACGCCCGCCTCCACGTAGGCGAGCTGCGGCGGCAGCGCGTTGATGGAAACGATTTTCACGGGTCGGCGCCGCCGCCGGCCGTCCTGCTGCAGGTCATTCAACAGCGTCTTCGTGTACAGCGCCCAGCCGCCGACCATCGCCCAGCCCTCGATGTCGGGGTGCGCCGCATCGATGTGGATCACCGTCGCGCTCGCCTCCTCGGGCGTCTCGACCGTGTAGAAGGTGCCGATCACCTTGAGGTCGGGCCGCCGCGCCGCTTCCCGCAGCACGCCCTCGACCCGGCGCGAGAGGTTGGGCGCGGCGCGGTTGCCGGCCAGCACCGCCACGTGCGCCCCGCGCGGCACCAGCCGCGCCAGCTCTTCCAGGATCGTCTCGCCGGCCTTCACGTCGTCGACGCCGCAGTAGGCGAACCGCTTCGAGTCGGGCGCGTCGCTGTCGAACGTCATCACCGGGACGCCGTGCGCGACCGCGTCGTCGATCGCCGGCGTCACCGCGCGCGCGTCGGAGCAGGACAGCAGCACCGCGTCCATCCCTTCCTTGACCGCCTGCGCGATGCGCTGCGCCTGCACGGCGCCGTCCTCCTGCGGCGGCGTCAGCCATTCGATCCGCACCGGGCGATTCAGCGAGGCCGACAGCTCGCGCGCGCGGTTCTCGGCGCCGGTGCGGGCGGCGACGAACGACGGGTTGCTGGCGCTCTTGGCGATCATGGCGATGCGCAGCGGGCGCGTGGCGTCCGCGGCGGCCCCCGCTGACGGCGCCGGGGCCGGCGCCGGGGCGGAATCGTTGCGGCCGCGGCAGGCGACGCCCGCCAGCGCGGCAAATACCCCCAAGGCGGTGCAGATGACCCTTCTCATTCGAGGCTGCGGGTCTAAAGTGTTCTCAGGATCCAACAATGGCGCATACGCGACACGCTGATGGCGCGCAGTGCGCCGTGTGAGCGTCGCGCGAACACCTTCACCGCACACCCGCCGTGGACAGAAACCTCGCCCTCGAAGTCGTTCGCGTCACCGAGGCGGCCGCGCTCGCCGCCGGGCGGTTCGTCGGGCTCGGCTACAAGGACGGCGCCGACAGCGCCGCCACCGAGGCGATGCGCCGCACCTTCGGCTACCTGCACATCCGCGGCCGCGTCGTCATCGGCGAGGGCGAGCGCGACGAGGCGCCGATGCTCTACATCGGCGAGCAGCTCGGCGACGGTTCGCCGGACGCGCCCGAGATCGACATCGCCGTCGATCCGCTGGAGGGCACCAACCTGTGCGCGAGCGGCATCAACGACGCGCTGGCCGTGGTGGCGATGGCCGAGCACGGGCAGTTCCTGAACGCGCCCGACACGTACATGAACAAGATCGCGGTCGGGCCGGTCGCGCGCGGCGCCATCGACATCCGCCGCAGCGCCACCCACAACCTGGCCGCCATCGCCGAGGCGAAGCGGGTGCGCGTCGCCGATCTGACGGCGGTCATCCTCGATCGCGAGCGCCACGAGGGGCTGGTCGCGGAGGTGCGCAAGGCGGGCGTGCGCATCCGCCTGATCTCCGACGGCGACGTGGGCGGCGCGCTGGCGACCGCCGACGCGGCCACCGGCATCGACGTCCTGCTGGGCGTGGGCGGCGCGCCCGAGGGCGTGCTGGCGGCGGCGGCGCTTCGCTGCGTGGGCGGCGACATGCAGGGCGTGCTGGCGTTCCGCAACGACGACGAGCGCGCCCGCGCCACGCGCATGGGCATCAAGGATCACAACCACGTCTACGCCATCGGCGAGCTGGCGAGCGGCGACGTGATGTTCGCCGCCACCGGCGTCACCGACGGCTTCCTGCTGCGCGGCGTGCGCTACACGCCGAGCGGCGCCGAGACGCACTCGATCGTCATGCGCTCGCGCTCGGGGACGGTGCGCTACCTGTCGACCCGCCACCACTTCGAGGAGCACCCGATCTACGACCGCGGCGGCCAGCCCCGCTGACGCGCGCGTTTTACTCGCCCGCCGCTATCTGTTACGCCAGCGGGCAGCATGAAGAAAACGATCATCGCAATCGGGCTGACGCTGCTGCTCGCCCCCGCCGCCTGGGCCTTCTCGCCGGAGCTGCACAACGACGACGGCAAGTCCTACGACTACGACCTGGTGTGCGGCGGCTCGACGACGCACTCGAAGATCGGCGGCCACACCACCACCAGCCTCGGCTCCGGCACGAACTGCACGCTCAAGGTGCAGGGCGCCGGTTCGGCCAAGCTGGCGCCCAACATGAAGTGCACGATCAAGGGCGGCGCGCTCAGCTGCAAGTAATGGCGGGCAAGTAATGGCGGGCGGGAAAGTAGAACGCCCTGCCGTCTACCTACTCGGGCGCGGGTCTGCTAGGCTGCGCGCCGCAGTCGACAGGGCGCGTAGCTCATCTGGATAGAGTACCGGCCTCCGAAGCCGGGGGTAGTGGGTTCGAATCCCGCCGCGCCCACAAACGTAGGTCCTCGGAAGCACTCCTTCGAGGTGTCCTTCGTCAGGTGAACAGCGCCATCGGGTGGGCGGCGCGCGCGTCGAAGCCCGAAGCGCTCACTGCGATGCGGCCGGCGCGCCGGCGGTCGCCTCGGTGCGGTCGGGCGCGATCGTGAACCGGTGCAACACCTTCTGATCGCCGTCGACCAGGCTCACCGAAAGCGTCCGGCGATCGGCTTCGAGCACGGCGAATCCGTTCTGGTTGGTCGCGAACAGCGAGCGCGCCGCCGGTTTCGTCGGGTAGGTGCCGGCGCCGCCGCCGCCCGCGATCACGAAATGGACGCCGTCCTCGTCGGCGATGTGCTGCAGGTTGTGCTCGTGCCCGCAGATGTAGAGGTTTGCGCGGCCCCGCAGGATCGGCATCAGACGGTCGCGCAGCGCCGTATCGTCGCCGTACTTGCCGTCCGAGTAGATGGGATGGTGGCCGTAGACCACTCTCCAGCGCGCCGTGCTGTGGCCGAGCTCGCTGTCCAGCCAGTCGAGCTCTGCGCGCGTCACCATGTTCGTGTCGAGCGCGAAGAACTGGACGGGGCCCGCCACGAACGTGTAGCGGCTGGCCGGCATCCGCCATCGGTCCGACCTGCCGGAGTACAGGATCTCGGCGACCGGGCTGTCGGCCAGGACCCAGTCATGGTTGCCGAGCGACGCGAAGAACGGAATGCGCATCGATCCGTAGAGGCGATTGAACTCCTGCTCCCAGCGATCGTCGGTCGGTGTGGCGATTCCCGCAGGATAGAAGTTGTCACCGAGGGTGATCGCGAGGTCGAAGCGCTTGTCCGCGTGGGTGCGCGCCATCGCCTCCGCGACGCGCTGCTGGCGGCCGCTGCCGTGCTCGCCGAAGTCGCCGAAGGCGAGCACGCGCACGTGGCGGCTGCTGGCCGTCTTCACGTTGAAGACGGGCGGCGCCTCGCGCAAGAAGCGCGGCAGATTCTGACCGGCCGCGAAGACCTGGTAGCGCTCGAGCTCGCGCGCCAGGCGGGCGCGACGAGCCGGATCGGTCGCGGCGTCGAGGCGGCCCTGAAGCACGCCGACGACACCGCCGAGGAGAACGCGCCGCCACGCGTTCCCGGCGGCGAACGCGACGTCGTCGGAAGGATCCGTCACCGCAATCCGGCGCAGGACGTCCGCGGCACCGGGCAACCAGGTCATCCTGGAAATGAGCGCGGCACGCTTCTTCTCGTTCTTCTCGGCCTGAAACTCCTTCTCGAGCTGGTTGATGTCGCTGCGCGTAGAAGCGGCTGGGGCGTCGTCGTCGCCGTCGTCCACCTGCGAGCGGAGAGGCGAAGGAGCGGCGAGGACGGCGGCGGTCACGATGAGGGCGCCAAGGCGCCGCGCGCATCCGTGAAGCTGAACCAACGACATGGCCGCTGCAGCCTAGCGTTTCCCGACTGTCGATGCATCGTCGCCGCCGTGCGGCGCGTTCGGGAGTCCTCCCGATGCCCTCCACCTTCGAGAGAAAGTAGGATTTTGGTTCATGAGGTCGCGATTCAGGCAATCACGTACGCCAGCGCCAAGGGTCGTGCTCGTCGTGCAGGACGTCGGCGTGGCCGGCGTGCTCCGGGAGAGGATCACGGAAGCCGGCTACCGCCCCATCTGCGCGTGCGACGTCAGCGACGCATTGGAAGCGATCACGCACGAGAGGCCGGCGGTCGTCGTCGTCGAAGTCGGGGCGCCCTGTGTCGCAGGCCGCGCCCTGCTGGCGAAGCTCGACCGCGCGCGCCCGCTGGCGAGAATTCCGCGGCTCGTGATCGAGCAGCGCCGTCCTCATCGATTGAGCGGTGACCCGGCCAGCGAACCAGTCGGCGAGGACGGGCGCGAGCCGTTCGAGATCTCGCGGGTCGTGCGCCAGGCCTTGCTGCCGGTCGGTTGTGCGCGACCGCGATGGTACGGCCAGGGACGTCGGCGGCCAGGTGCCCGCCGCTCTCGTCTCCCGCGCAACATCGCGAGTTGCCGCGGGTCGGACAAGCTCAGGTGCCTGAGGAACGCCCGGCACGCGATGGATGACGGGCAGAAGGCCCGCCTTGCGCGAGACTACGTTGGTTTTCAGGACGCCCTGCAGCGTTTCCTGGCGACGCTCAGCGAGTGGGCGGCGATGAGCATCGACCATGTTCATCGGTTCGCCCGCAGCCTCGCCGCACCTGACGACAGCAGCGTTCTTCAGAAGCGAACGTGCCCGCGGCGGGCGGGATTCAACGATCCGTCGGAGGCGCGCGCCGCGCATCGCGTGGGGCGGATCGCGGCGGGCGGCGACAGAGCCTCGCGATCGCGCCGATGAGAGACTCCACGTCCGGCTTGCGGACCACCGGCCTCCCGAGGCCCGCTCGGGCCGAGGCGTCGTTCCACGCGGTGAACACGATCTGCGGTACGCGCGACCAATCCGCGTGCGCTTCGAACATCGCGATCAGGTCGCCGTGCGAGACGTCGGGCAAGTGGAGGTCGAGGACGATGACGGACGGCATCTCCGCGCTCGCCGCCAGCGCGCCGAGCACGTCGGCCGCGCAACGAAACAGCGACGGACGGAACCCCTCGTCCTCGAGGAGCTCGCCCAGTCCCACCAGACAATCCGGATCGTCGTCGACCACGAAGACGGAACCCGCGTTCATCCTCTTCACACCCTCCCGGAGGGAGGCACTGTGCCGCAGATCGATCGCGCCGCTCCATAGGGGTCGATCCGTAATCGCGTCGCGCAGCGAAGGACTTAGCTTCGCACCATGGACTGGAAACTGGAGCTCGTCGCCATCCCCGTCTCCGACGTCGATCGCGCCAAGCGCTTCTACACGGAGAAGGCCGGCTTTCGTGCCGACCACGACCACCAGGTGAACGACAAGCTTCGCTTCGTCCAGCTCACGCCGCCGGGCTCCGCTTGTTCGATCGTGCTGGGCGTCGGCATCACCGACGCGCCGCCGGGCACCGCCCAGGCGCAGATCGTCGTGGCGGACATCCAGGCAGCGCGCGCCGAGCTGTTGCAACGCGGCCTTGATGTCGGCGACGTCCAGTCGCTCCCCTGGGGGGCGTTCGTCTACTTTCGCGATCCGGACGGCAACAAATGGGCGGTGCAGCAGCTGCCACCGCGCCGCTGACGCGCGAACGAGGCGCTCGCGTCAGGCGGGTGAAGACGACGCGCGCGTGAGCGCGGACGGGCTCACGACCAGAGCGCGGCCAGGGCTTGCGGCAGCTCCGTCAGATCGCGAAGGACGACGTCGGCGCCGGCGGCGTCCAGCGTCGAGACGGCGTGCCAGCCGGTCGCGACCGCCACCGACCGGCAGCCGTTCTTGCGGGCGCAGTCGACGTCGCGCGGGGTGTCGCCGATGACGACGACGCGGGCGGGGTCGGGTTGCGCGCCGCGCGCGCGCCAGCGCTCGATGGCCAGGCCGACCAGCTCGGGGCGGGTCGGCGCGTCGTCGCCGAACGCGCCGATGACGAACTGGCCGGGATCGATGCCGACGGCGCGCAGCTTGACGGGCACCGCGCGCGCGTAGTTGCCGGTCACCAGGCCGAGGGTGGCGGACGCGTCGCCGCCGAACGCCGCGAGCGCGGCGGCGACGCCCGGCAGGATCTCCGGCGGCGATTCGGCGCGCTCCATCTCCAGCGGCAGCTCGGCCAGGTACTCGTCGCGAAAGGCCGCGTGGAATTCGCTCGGGTCGTGGTGGCCCAGCCGCCGGGCCGCCTCCCGGAAGATCCACGGATCCAGCGCGCCGCCGAAGTCGATCCCGTCCAGCGTGAAGGCGGGGCCCAGCACGCGGCGGCCGGCGCGCTCCATCGCGCGCGCGCCGATGCCGTGCGCGCGCAGCAACGTGCCGTCGATGTCGAACAAGAGCAGGCGCACGATCGCCGGACCTTATAGCAGGCCAGCGGCCGGCGTTTCAGGCGCGCTCGGCGAGACAGCTGCGGAGCGCGGTCCGCACGGAGGCCTGGACCGGCGGCGGCACCGCCGTCGCCCTGGCCGAGGCGCGGCAGAGGGCGAGCGTCCGCTTGAGCGTGTCGCAGGCGCCGCGGCAGCGCGGGCACGCCTCCAGGTGGTGCTCGATCTGCGCGCACAGATCCGCGCTGATCTCATTGTCGAGGCACTGCTCGAAGATCGTCAGCGCGTCCGGACATGTCCCGGGCGCCCTGGGCAGATCGGCGGGGACGCCCAGGAGCGGCTGGATGCGCTCCCGCACGGACAGGCGGGCGCGGTGCAGGCGGCTCTTCACCGCCTCGATCGTCACGCCCAGCACCTCCGCGACCTCGGGCGCCGTCATCCCCTCGACGTCGCGGAGCAGGAGCACCTCGCGGTACATCGGCTCGAGCTCGCCGATGGCCTGCCCGAGCGCGCGCTCGACCTGCTTGCCCGCCAGCACCTCGTCCGCCCGCCGCGCGGGGTCCGCCAGACCGGTCGCCTCGCTCGCGGCGCCGATCTCGACCGTCTTCTGCTCGTCAGGCGCGAACTTGCTGCGCCGGTGCATCTTGATGCAGGCGCTGCGCGCGATCGTGTACAGCCAGGTCGAGAACGACGACTCGCCCCGGAAGTTGCCGATGTCCCGGGCCACCGTCAGCAGCGTCTCCTGAAGCACGTCCTTGGCGTCCTCCGGGTGACCGCACATCTTCATCCCGTAGCCGTAGACCTCGGCCTGGTGACGCTCGAGCAGCGCCTCGAGCGCCTGGCGATCGCCGGCTCGCGCTTCCGCCAGCAGCGTATCGTCGGGCGCGGAGCCGTCGTCCACGGTTACAAGTTACGATCGCCCGCCCGGCCCGCGTTACGGTGAATTCCCGAATCCATTCGCCACCATCTGGCTCTACGGAGAATGACCTCCATCCGCATCGACCGGAGCGCGACCTGAACGCGCGGCGCCGCGTGCTGCTCGTGGAAGACGACGCCGGGCTTCGCGCCCGGCTCGCGGCCGTGCTTCGGCGCCGGCCTCATCTGCGCGTCGTCGGCGAGGTGGCGGGCGCCGAGGAGGCCCTGGTCCTGCTCCGCCAGGGTCTGGAGGTCGACGTCGCGCTCGTCGATCTGCGCCTGCCGGGAATGCCGGGGCAACAGCTGATCTCGATCGCGAAGGCCGCCTGGCCGCGCGTCGAGCTGGTGGTCCTGACCGGGTACGCGGACGACGACAGCATCTACGAGGCGCTGCGCGCGGGCGCCACCGGCTACCTCCTCAAGGACGCGGGCCCGGCGGAGATCGCTTCGGCGATCGACGAGGTCTGCGACGGCGGCGCGCCCATGTCGCCGGGGATCGCGCGGCGGGTGCTGGCCGGTTTTCACGCGCACCGAGACGGCCCCGGGTCGGATCTGACAGATCGCGAGCGGCAGGTCCTCGATCTGCTGACGCGTGGCGCGAGCTATCCGCTGATCGGTCAGGGGCTCGGCATCTCGACGAACACCGTGCAGACCCACATCCGATCCATCTACCGGAAGCTTCACGTGTCGACGAAGTCGGAGGCGACCCTGGTCGCGATCCGACGTGGCTACGTGCGCTGAGCGCGGCGGCCCCCCACATGGTCATGTGATGGTGGCGGACCGCGTCGTCTGCCAGAACGGGGGGCGCTCCGACCTGGCAGCCCGACCCGCGCGCGCTCGAAGACCATGACTTATCCGGCAGGCCAGGTCCCGCGCGCGCCAAACGCCTCCGATCTTCCGCCGAAGATCCTGGATCCTCGCCGCGACGGCGTCTCGCGCGCGCGCCGCGTGGCCGCCGCGATCTTCATCGCGTTCGGGGCCGCCCTCTATCTGACCACCCGGGCTGGATTCGCGGCCGGCTCGAACGGCGCCCTGGTCAGCACCTGCCTCCTGGGCGGCGTCATCCTGCTGGCGCTGGCGATCGACTCCGTCATCCGCCCCGTCGAGGCCGGCGCGCGCGCGGCGGCGGCGGCGCTGAACGAGCTGAGCGGCGCGCTCGAAGCGCTCCGGCGTTCGGAGAGAGAACAGCGGATCCTCGCCGAGCTGGGCGCGGCGCTGAGCCCGCTCCGCTACGAGACCTCGCTCGCCGACGTGGCGCCGCTGGTCGCGCGCGAGCTCGCCGACCTCGTCATCTTCTTCGTCGTGCAAGCGGACGGCGAGCTGCATCGGGTCGCCGCCGCGACCCGCGACCCGGCCCAGGCCTGGATCGCGGACGCCATCATGACCAGCCTGCGGGCGACGGTGCACCCCGCTCATCCCGCCCGGCAGGTCCTGCGGGAACGAAGGCCAATCATCACCCGGTTCGCCGCGGGATCACTGGAGGAGGCCGCGGAGAACCCGGAGCATCTGCGCGCCCTGCGCGCGCTGCGAATCCAGAGCGCGGCGATCGTCCCGCTCGACGCCGGCGACACCTGCCACGGCGCGCTGGCGCTGGTGTCCAGCGGTCACGCGTTCGCCGAGGCGGAGCTTCCTCTCGCGCTCGAGATCGGGCGGCGCTGCGCGCTGCTCGTCGAGAGCGCGCGCCTGCATCGCCTCGAGAAGGCGGCGATCCAGGCGCGGGATGAGGTGCTGGCGATCGTGGCCCACGACCTCCGCAACCCGCTGGGGACGATGATGTTGCAGGTGGACCTGCTCCGGCGTCCGCCCGGGCAGCTGGAGCGGCGATCGATGGAACCGGTGGATGAGCTCGAGGATGGCCTGCGAAGGATGAGCCGCCTCCTGCAAGATCTCCTGGACGTCACCCGGCTCGAGTCGGGCCACATCACGCTCAACCGCACCCGCATCGCGCCGGCCGAGGTGATCGCGGAGGCCTGCCGATCGCAGAGCCTGCAGGTCCGGGTGCGGTCGCTGGAGCTTCGCACCGACGTGGCCGCCGACCTTCCCGCCGTCTGGGCGGATCGGAGCCGCGTCCTCCAGGTGTTCGAGAACCTGATCGGCAACGCGACCAAGTTCACGACCGCGGGGAACATCTCGCTGGGCGCGAAGGCGGAGCCGGGCGAGGTCGTGTTCTGGGTGGCCGACACGGGGCTCGGCATCGCGGCGGAGGACGTCTCCCGGGTGTTCGATCGCTTCTGGCAGGCGAGCCGGGCCCAGCGCAACGGCGTCGGTCTGGGCCTGGCGATCGTCCGGGAGATCGTGGAGGCGCACGGCGGTCGCCTGTGGGTCGAGAGCGAGCTCGGATCGGGGAGCCGATTCTTCTTCACCCTGCCCCTGATGCCCGCCGTCTGACCTCGGAGCTTCCCCCGGGAAGGCCAAATCCAGGGCGCTCCGAGCTGGTCGAATCGCCGAACGAAGCGACGATTCCACGAGATGCGCAGCCCGCA
>DATBHU010000109.1:0-4966 GCA_036557265.1 Polyangia bacterium | reverse complement strand
GTCGGCGATGGGCTCGACGGCGAACAACAACTGCGGCGACATCAATCACCTGTGCGGGCTCGTCGCGAACTACCCGACGGCGGCGTCCTGTTACGACATGTACATGGTGCGCTTCGACGGCACCACCGAGACGTGGGCGACCAAGCTGACCGACACCAGCCCGACGCTGCCCGCGTACGGCACCGGCGCGACCGGCGGCGGCAACGTGATCTTCATCTGGTCCGAGTACGCGCACAACGGCCGCATCGCCTTCGACGGCGCGAACTACGCCGGCTACTTCGGCGCGGCGATCACCGTCCCCGGCCAGGCGTGCGTCGGCTCGAGCACGCTGACGACCGGCGTGAACATCCACCAGGGCGATCGCATGAAGGTGGTCAACGGCAGCGGCGCCCTGCAGTCGAGCGGCTTCGACTGGGGCTGCAGCCACAGCGGCTATGAACGCGTCGTCTGGGACGGCACCGCCAAGAAGTTCGTCGCCGTGTGCAAGAACGACGCGCCGACCGGCGGCAAGTCGGGCCGCCTCGCGTTCGCGCCGAACACCACCACCATCTACCCGGTCGATCTCAGCTACGACCAGCTCGGCACCGTGATGATGGCGGGCGGCGGCGGCTACTGGCTGTTCGCCAGCGACATCCGCCCCGGACAGACGGCCAACGCGAACGGCCTCGCCGACATCCACCTGCTGCACGTCGCCAGCACCAGCGCGCCGACGCCGGACAAGGACATGACGCTGGTGAGCGACGGCCTGAACGATCGCGCGCCGCACCTCGCCGCCTACGGCACGGGCAAGCTGGTGGCGGCGTGGGAGACGTCGACGGCGCAGGGCGACTTCTCGCAGACGGCCGCCGGCCGCCAGATGTGGGTGCAGATCCTCGACGCCACGACCGGGATGCCGCCGGCGGGGGCGACCACCGCGTCGGTCGGGCCGCTGAAGCTGACGCCCAACGTGCTGGGCAGCCGCTATCAGGACTTCCGCGCCTACCCCGACGGCAGCGCCGCCTATTCGGCGCCCGGCTCGAGCAACACCAAGATCAAGATCCTGCGCGTCCTGCCCTGCAACTGACGCCGATCGGCCGCGCCTACGGGCAGCTCGCGATCGACGTGATCCAGTCGCTGATCAGCCCGACGGCGTCCTGGTCGACGACGTAGCTGGCCAGCTTCGGCATGCGGCCGTGGTTGCCGTTGGCGTCCGCGGGCGGCGCCGTCATGCGCAGCACCATGACCGACATCGACGGCATCCCCGGCGCGACGAGCAACGCGCCGATCGTCCCCTGATTGCCCTTCTCGGGCGTCACCCCGCAGGTGTTGGTGTCCGCCAGCGCGACGTCGTGGCGCAGGTCGATGTCCGCGAAGTTTGCGTCGTCGGGGCGGTGGCAGAACGCGCAGTTCGCGTGCAGGTACGAGCGCGCGCTCTCCTCGCTCGTGCCGGCCGTCTCGGTCGGCGCGGCCAGCGCCGCCTTGTACGGCATCGCGGGCGGCGTCTCGAACACGCCGAGCGCCTTCAGGTGATCGATCTGGTTCGTCCCCGAGACCACGCGGTTCAGCTGCGCGGTCTCCGGACCCAGCGTCGAACCGCCGGTCGGCGTGTGGCACCCCATGCAGTCCATGCGCGCCGGGTAGTGCCAGTCGACCGTCCGCGCGCCGGTGTCGAACATGATCTCGGCGCCGCCGTCGGCGACGATCGTCGCGTCGGTCTGCGCCTCGTCCCACTGATAGCTGTAGCCGACCCAGGTCGCGGCGTCGAAGTGGACGAACAGGCGCGTCTCGACCCGCTTGCCGTCGAACAGGAAGCTCTTGACCATGACGGTGCCGACGGGCAGCACCCACTTGCCGTCGTCTGCGTCTCCGTGCGCGACGCCCTGGCATTCGGCGGCGCCCGCGCGGCAGTCCTTCACGTGAATCTTCGCGCCGGCCGGCAGCGCCAGGCCGCGCTGCTTGTCGGCGCCGTCGGACCAGAGCGGGCTGTTCACCTCGTACGGAATGACGGACGCCGCCAGCTGCGTCGGGCTGGTCGGATCGACGCAGCCCGTCTGGCTCAGCCTGGCGGCCGGCTGATCCTGCGCCGCGGGCGCGACGCACGTCTGCGCGAGCATCGGCGCGCCGCCACCGCCCCCGCAGGCCGCAGCCAACAGCGCGAACGCGAGCAGGAAAACCGGAGTTGACGTAGACTGGCGCCGCTCGGTGCGACCAGCGGGCACCCCGCGCAGTGTCACGCGGCGATTTTAACAGAGCCCCTTTCGCAGAAAGGTGGAACACATGACCTCACGTTTCTTAACGGCTGCTGCATTGCTGGCATCGACGTTGTCCGCCGCGGCGTGCTCCTCATCGGGGGCGACCAGCCCGAGCGGGACGGCAGGGTCGGGCACGGGTGGAGGCGGAACGGGCACGGGCGGAAGCGTGGGCGGAAATACAAGCGCCGACCAGTCGGTGCTGGAGCGGAACAAGAACCCTTCGCGCGATGGGCACTTCATCCAGCCGACACTAACCAAGACCGCTACCGCCACGATGAGCCAGTCTTCGGGCTTCGCGGCATCGTTTAGTGGGACGATGTACGCATCACCGCTCTACCTGGAGAACGGCCCTGACGGGAAGGGCGTTTTCTTCGCCGTCACCACCGGGAACGACGTCTACGCGCTCGACGAGACGACCGGCGCGGTGGTCTGGATGCACAACGTCGGTAGCTCGCCGCAGCAGAGCGGCGCCGGCTGCGGCAGCATCAACCCGATCGGCATCGAGAGCACGCCGGTGATCGACGCCGCGTCGCGCACGATCTACATCGGCGCCGCCATCGGCACGAGCAACATCCAGCGTCACGAGGTGCACGCGCTGTCGGTCGACGACGGCAGCGAGAAGACAGGCTGGCCCGTCGACGTGTCGACGGTGCCCGCGTCGGGCGGGACGACCTTCATGCCCCAGCCGGAGAACCAGCGCAGCGCGCTGTCGCTGGTGGGCGGCACGGTCTACGTCGGCTACGGCGGCCACGTCGGCGACTGCGGCCCGTACCACGGCTGGGTCATCGGCATCAACGCCGCCAACCCGGCGATGAAGGGCGGATGGGCGACGGGCGGGCAGGGCGAAGGGATCTGGGCGGCGGCCGGCATGGCCTCGGACGGCAACGGCGTGTTCGCCTCGACGGGAAACCGGACCGGCGGTGGTGGCTCGACCCATCAGGACAGCGAGGAGGTCGTCCGCATCACCGGCCTCGGCACGCGCGCCGACACCTACTACCCGACGACGCCGATGACCGGCACGACGCCGCGCTGGCAGGCGATGGATGGGAACGACGCCGACATGGCCTCGGTCAACCCGGTCTACGTCGAGCAGTCCGGCTCGACGCCGTCGAAGATGGTGCTGCAGCTTTCCAAGGACGGGCACCTCTACATCCTCGATGCGGGCGCGCTCGGCGGCGCCGACGGTCACAAGGTCGACTTCATGGTGACCTCCACCGGCATGTCGATTCACACGGCGCCCGCCGCGTACCGGACCTCGCAGGGGCTCTACTTCGTCTTCTCGACCACCATGGGCGCGAACATGTGCCCGGGCGGCGTCAGCGGCCGCGCCGTCGTGGCGCTGCGCATCGCGCCCGGCAGCCCGCCCAAGCCGTCGATCGTCTGGTGCGCTGCGATGGCGAGCACGACGACCGGCCCGATCGCGACCACCACCGACGGCACGTCGGACGCGATCGTCTGGTTCACGAGCGGCGGCGTTTTGAAGGGCGTCGACGGAGATTCAGGAGCCGAAATCGTCAGTAACGGCAACTGCTCTAATATTCAGCGCTGGACTTCACCCATCGCGGTGAAAGGGCGTATCGTGGCCGGCGGCAACGGCCACCTCTGCTCGTGGTCACCCCAATAGGTAACGGAGGCCCCCCATGACTCGTCGCTTTCTCATCGGTTTGATGGCGTTCACGCTCGGCTGCGGTGGCGGCACCGGCACGGGCGGGACGTCCGGCTCCAGCGGTGGCGGGACATCGGGCGGCACCGCCGGCAGCGGCAGCGGTGGGACGTCGACCGGAAGCGGCGGCACCTCGACCGGCAGCGGCGGGACGTCGACCGGAACCGGCGGCACCACGGGAGCCGGTGGCACGGCGACGGGCACGGGCGGCACGGCGACGGGCACGGGCGGCACGGCGACGGGCACGGGCGGCTCGGCGACGGGCACGGGCGGCTCGACGGGCGGCACTGCCACGGGCACGGGCGGCTCGGCAGGAGCCGGGACGGGCGGACGCGGCGGCACGACCGGCGCCGGCGGCACCACGCCGCGCGGCGGTTCGGGCGGCGGCGGCGGCACGGCCGGCACCGGCGGCGGCGCGGGCGCGCGCGGCGGCACGACGGGCACGGGCGGCGCGATGACGCAGACGTCGACCAACGTCAGCACGTTCCACAACAACCTGGCGCGGACCGGCGTCTACGTCGACGCGGGCCTCACGATCGCGCGGGTGGGGGGCCTCCACATCGACACCAGCTTCGGCAACACGGCCATCATGGGCCCGGTCTACGCGCAGCCGCTGTACCTCGGTGGCGCGGGGACCAGTCAGCCGGACATGGTCATCGTCGCGACCGCGCAGAATCGCGTCTACGCGCTGAACGCGTCGAACGGCACCGAGGTCTGGGCGAACATGCAGTACGGCGCGCCGGTGACCTCCAAGCTGGACATCAACAACGGGAACCAACCGCTGCTTCCGTTTGGTGTGATCGGGACACCGACCATCGACACCGCGACGCGCACGCTCTACTTCAACGCCGCGACCAACGTCAGCAGCACCATCCGGCATCGCATCCACGCCGTCGATCTGACCAACGGCATGGAGAAGACCGGCTGGCCGGTGGTGGTCGAGACCGCCGCGAAGAACGCCGAGAACGGCGCCTTCGTGCCGACGAACCAGAATCAGCGCGCCGCGCTCGCGCTCGTCGGCGGCCGCGTCTTCGTGCCCTACGGCGGCCACATCGGCGACGCCGACAACTAT
>DATBHU010000108.1:0-10228 GCA_036557265.1 Polyangia bacterium | reverse complement strand
GGCCGACACGCTGCGGCTGGAGGTGCGCACGACCGCTCTCGCCGACGTCCCGGCTGACAACGGCGTCTGCTGGGCCGATCCCGGCAAGCAGCGCAGCGAAGCCGCCGGGCGCCCCTGCTCGTCGCTGCGCGTGCTGACCGGCAGCAAGCGCGGCCCGCTGCCCTGACCGCGGCTCACGCCGGGATCTCCCGCACCACCTTGCGCGGATCCTTGTCGGGCCTCATCCCCTGGAACGATCCGTGGCGGATGTGCGCGTGCCCGGTCCATTCCATGAACGCGACCTCGCAGACCAGCTCGGGCGCGACCCAGCGCGCCTCCCGGATCTTCGCGCCCGTCGGCAAGCCGACCGCCTCGAACGGCATGGCCGGCCGCTCCATCCGGGTCAGCTTCTTCAGCAGCCCGTCCGCCTCGCGCTGAAAGCCGGTCCCGACCTTGCCCGCGAACATCAGCCGCCCGTCCTCGTCGTAGGTGCCAAGCCAGAGCGCACCCAGGCCGCCCAGCACCGACCGCTCGTAGCCCCCGATCACGAACTCCTGGCGGAGCACGCACTTGATCTTCTGCCAGGTGGCGTTGCGCGCGTTCGGCTTGTAGGGCGACGCGGCCAGCTTCGACACGATGCCCTCGATCTTCATCGCGCAGGCCTGCGCGAAGAACGCGGCGCCGTCGCCGACGACGTGATCGACGTACTGGAACGGCGCGGCCGGCTTCGCCCCCAGCGCGCGCCGCAGGTGGCGTTTCCGCTCCAGCAGGGGGAGCGCCGTCAGGTCCTCGCCGTCGAGGTAGAGGATGTCGAACGCGAAGAAGACCGTCGAAGGGCCGCCCAGCACGTGCATGCTGGTCCGCCCGTCGGGCAGCACGCCCGCCAGCTCGCCGTCGATCAGCGCGCTCTGAACGGGCAGCTTCCGGGCGCCCGCGACGACCTGCGGAAACTCGTCGGTCCACTCGTTGTTCCGCCGGCTCATCAGCGTCACCTGCCCGCGCTCGATCGCGACGCCGATGCGATAGCCGTCCAGCTTCAGCTCGTGCAGCCATTCGTCGCCGGCGGGCGGGGTCTTCACCAGCAACGCCAGCTGGGGCCGGTACGGTGGCGGCTTCGCGTGTCGGGACGGCATGCGCCCCGAGCATCCGCGACCGCGGGCGCGGAGTCCACCGCGCCCGCAGCCCGGTCGTGCTACAGCGACTTCAGGTACTCGACCAGGTCCGTCTTCTGGTCCGCGGTCAGGCCGAGCGACTTCCTGGTGTCGTAGGTGTTCACGACGTCCATCAGCGTCGCCGCGGTGCCGTTGTGGAAGTAAGGCGGGTGCAGCCCCACGCCCTTGAGCGGCGCGGTCCGGTACATCTTGGTCGCCGAGCGCGCCGCGTAGCTCGGCTCGCCGTTCGGCTCCGGCTCGCTGACCACCTCGCTCGGGTCGTGCAGCTTGCTGTTCGCGTCGGTGAACGTGTCACCGCTGTGGCAGGTCGAGCACTTGCCCGCGCCCGTGAACACCATCTTCCCGCGATCGGCCGCGGCCTGATCGAAGCTGCCGGCCTTGGGCGGCGGCGCGGGGATGCTCAGCTGGTACTCCTGCAGCGCGGGCAGCTTCGCCGAGATCAGATCGTCAGTCCCGTTGGTGACGTTCACCCCCGTGCGCGGCTCCATGAACGTCCCGTGCCCGCCCATCTGCGTCACCCCGACGTAGCGGTTCCAGTACTCGAGGTTGTCGCCGTCCCCCGTCACCGTCACCTTGTTGATGTTCAGCAGGCCGTAGGCGGGCGGGATCACCACCGGCCCGTTCATGCCGTCCTGGTTGTAGCGGGGATCGTACTTGCCGGCGCCCCACGAGTTGTAGACCGCCTTCTGGTCGGCGCTGAGGGCGGGCGACAGCGCGATGATCGCGCCCGGATTCAGCGTGGTGTTCGGCCAGCCGTCCAGGCGCTTGCCGATCCCCGGCGCGAACGAATCGTCGACCGTGGAGTGGCAGAGCGCGCAGGTGATGCCGACGTGGGTGAGCGTGTCGACCCCATTCACGGATTCGACCGTTCCCTTGACGCCGACCACCGCGTTGAGCTTGAGCAACGCGACGGTGGTGGCCGGTTTGGTCAGATCGACCGTTCCGTTCATGACGCCGGTGACGACCTCGGCCGGAAGCGCCTCGGAGTCGACCTTCAGGCCGACGGTGAGTGCGGTGGTCGGATCGACGGCGCTCTGGATCACCTGGTTCATCATCAGGGTGTCGGTCCAGAACGTCTCGTCGCCGAACGTGTCGGAGCGGAAGATGTCCTTCCCCATCGCCGCCAGGTTTGGATCGACGACGTGGGTCTTGTTGTTGTTATCGCTGCCGCAGCTGGCCGCCGCGGCGGCGAGCGTGGACAAACATCCTAGAACGGCTGCGCGGTATCGAGCTGACTTGAGCATCGCTGTCTCCCTTTTTTGGTTCCAACTGCAAGAGTTGGCAGCCTGTAAAAAGTGACAAGGCGCGATCGCTCAAGAGAATTTATTACGGTCAAACCCCGAGATTCAAACGTGCAAGCACAGCCGCAACAACTCGATCGCAACGTTCGTTGCCAAACGTGTACGTATCCTTCATCTGCTCGCCGACGCGATCTTCGATCGCCGCCCGCAGCGCGGCGCGCGCGCGGTGCAGGCGGGTCTTGATCACCTCCGGCTCCACGTCGAGGACCGCCGCCGCCTCGCTGGTCGACATCCCCTCGACCTCGCGCATGATCAGCACCGAGCGATAGATGTCCGGCAGGTGATCGATCGCCTGTTCGACCAGGTGACCGAATTCTCGGCCCGCCGTTGCGCGTTCGGGATCGGTGGTCGTACCCTTCGAGACATCAGCCATTGCGTCCTCGCTCAATGCTTCGATGGATACGAAGCGCCCCCGTTGCCGGAGGCGCGCCAGCGCCTCGTTGATCGCGATCCGGCAGACCCACGTCGACCAGCGCGCATCCCCGCCGAACTGGTCGAGGTGCAGGAAGGCCTGCACGTACGCCTGCTGGATGACGTCCTCTATCTCGGCGGAGTCGCGCAGCACCGAGCGCACCACCCGATAGATGCGCTGGTTGTGCCGTCGCATCAGCAGCTCGAACGCGGCCGCGTCGCGGGCCCGGGCGCGCGCCACCAGGAGCTCGTCCGTGTCGTCCGCGGCGCGCGCCGCATAGGTCTTGCCATCGATGCTCGTCGCGTCATCGGACGCATTCATGACGCGCTCCCAGCCCAGTCGGGTGTCATCGCAACCTTATAGAGTCGGCCTGGCGGGGAAGGTGACAGGAAGGTGATACGAAAGACGACAAGACCCTTTCACGCCGGTACGAGGTTCAGTTTCGTACGAAATTGCCTTACGATGAGGTACCGCGAGGTGCGCATGCGCATTCCATCGGTCCTCGTCGTGCCCGTCGCGCTGGTCTGGTTCGGGTGCGGTTCGAGCAGCTCGTCACAATCCCCCGCGGGGGGCGGCGGCAGCGGCGGCGGGCCGTCCTCGACCGGGGGCGCCGGCAACCCGAGCGGGTCGTGCAGCGCCGGCGTCCCGGCCCGGGCCCAGGCCGCCGACACCTCCAATCCGACCGTGGTCGGGATGGGCACGGCCGCGAGTTGCACGTTCGACGCGCTGCGGGCCGCGGCCACCGCGGGCGGCGCGATCACGTTCAACTGCGGGGCCGGCGCGGTCACCATCCCGGTCACGGCGACGCTGAAGGTGCCGATCAACAAGAACACCGTCATCGACGGCGGCAACAAGATCGCGCTGGACGGCGGCGGCGCCGTCCGCATCCTCAGCTTCGACAGCCCGAACTGGCTGGCCACCGACTTCGGCCTCACCCTGCAGCACATCACCCTCGTCAACGGCAAGACCACGCCGACCGAGGCGATCCCGACCGCGCCCGCGCCCTGCTCGCAGGGGTGGGACGACGGACAGGGCGGCGCGGTCTACATGCGCGACGGAACCCTGGTGGTCGTCGACGCCATCTTCATGAACAACCAGGCCGCGCCGCTCGGTCCCGACACCGGCGGCGGCGCGATCTACGTGCAGGGCAGCAAGGGCGGCGTCTGGATCTCCGGCAGCACCTTCAGCAGCAACGCCGGCGCCAACGCCGGCGCGGTGGGCGGCCTGTTCGCCGAGCTCAACATCTACAACAGCCTGTTCACCGGCAATCAAGCGGTCGGACACGACGCCAACAACGCCGATCAGACGATGTGCTCCGTCATGAACAACGGCCAGTACGAGATCGGGTCGGGCGGCAACGGCGGCGCCATTTACAGCGACGGCAACGACAAGAACATCACGTTGTGCGGCGACGCAATCATGGACAACGCCGCCGGCGCGAACGCCTTCGGCGGGGGCCTGTTCTTCACCAGCAACAACTTCGGCGGCACCCTGACCATCACCGACACGACGATGACCGGCAACACGGGCGGCCACTGGACGAACGCCCAGAGCGGCGGCGTCAAGAACGCCGGCAGCGCGGTCGGCACGAACTGCAAGAGCATCACCATCACCAACTCCACGATCCAGGGCGTCTGAACGGACCCGGGCGCGCCGGATCACCTCACTGCTGGCTGTCGAGCGGTTGCCCGATTCGTGGAACCGCTTTCCAGGAGCGCCGGCGCGCGCCGCCGCCCCGGCCAGGACCAGCACCGCCGCCGCGATCGACGTTATCCTGCCGCGCATGGCCGCCTCCTCTCTCATCAGACGACGGGAGATCGCGCTGGCGACCGTCGTCCTCGCGGGCGGCTGCGCGACCACCGTCTATCGCCCCACCGAACCGCGTCCGGTGATGGGCCCCGGCGTGCAGCTCGACGTCGTCTCCGTCCGCGGCGCCGCCCATCAGGCCGAGGTGGAGATCCGCACCCAGCAATCGACGCTGATCGGCCCGGCGTCGTGGTCGACGGCCGACCGCGAGGCGTGCAGCGCGACGCAGGCCCTGGCGATCAGCCAGCGCCCGCAGCCGGACGTCCTGAACCCGCTTCCGAACGCGTTCGAGGTCAACGGCGCCGAGGTCGTGTTCGTCGAGCTCGGCAACGGGCGCGAGCTGGCGCAGCCGGGCCTGTTCCTCGACGTCAAGGTCGACACCGGCGCCGCGCAGGGCTGTCTGCGCGCGCCGCTGACGGCCGCGGGCAGCGAGACGCTGTGGCGGGCCGACCAGCGGCCGTGGGCGCTGAGCGCCGGCCTGCGCTTCGACGCCCCGCTCGAATCGCTGGAAGGGACGGGCGCGCGCCTGTCAGCCGAGTTCCGCGCGCTGTTTCCGGTCGGCCCGGTGCGCCTGCTCTACGGCGTCATCCTCGGCGGCGCGTCCTGCCGCGGCAGCGACTGCCCGGCCCTGGGCGACGACGGCGACGTCGGCGTCACCGGACTCTTCTTTCACATCGGCGGCGAGCTGGGCATCGAACGCCGGATCCCGCTCGGGCGCTGGTCGCTGTCGTTCACGGCCGGCGGCAGCATCTCCGCGTTTCACCTGGGCGCGCAGTCCGACTACATGGGCGGGCAGAACGCGGGCGTGGCCGGCCCGTTCGCGTCGGTGACGCTGTTCGCCCCGCGCGCCGAGATCATCCCGGGCTTCGCGCCGCCGGCGCGGCGGGGCACGCACGGCCCCGAGCTGATCGTCCAGCACCTGACCGCGTTCGGGCGCGGCCCGACCGAGAACGCCTGGGCGCTCGGGTTCGGCTGGCGGATCGAGGCGACGCAATGACGATCGGCGCGCGCCGCGATCGGCGGTAGGCTGCGGCGATGCGCTACCTCCACACCATGCTGCGCGTCCGCGATCTCGGCGCCGCGCTCGACTTCTTCGTCACCAAGCTGGGGCTCCGCGAGCTGCGCCGCCAGGACAACGAAGGCGGGCGCTTCACGCTGGTGTTCCTGGGAACCGGCGCCGACGGCGACGGCGGCGAGATCGAGCTGACGCACAACTGGGACCAGACCGAGCCTTACCCGACCGGGCGGTTCTTCGGCCACCTGGCGTACCAGGTCGACGACATCTACGCGACCTGCGCGCGGCTGCGCGACGGCGGCGTCGACATCCTCCGCCCGCCCCGCGACGGGCACATGGCGTTCGTCAAATCGCCCGACGGCCAGTCGGTCGAGCTCCTGCAGCGCGGGCCGGCGCTGCCGAAACAGGAGCCGTGGGCGTCGATGCCCAATCAGGGCAGCTGGTAGCGCGCCTTCAGGCGGGCCGGCGGCACAGAAAGATCGAGTCGGTGGTGGTGTCATCGAACGGACGATCGACCAGCTCGACGCGGTAGCCGGCCGCCGAGAGGATCTCGATCCAGGTGGCGCGCGCGAACAGCCCCTCGACGTGGCGATCGTGGACCGCCTTCACCTCGCCCTGCGCGCGCAGCAGGAAGGCGTACTCGACCGCGTAGGTGTCGTCGGCCGGGTCGGGATCCCACGTCCATTCGAGGCAGCGCAGCGCGCGCGCGCCGTCGTCGCCGGCGTACAGCTCCGACCGCTCGCGAAACGACTCGCGCACGAAGTCGGGCGCGAACAGCGCGGCGCCGCCCGGGCGTGTGTGCGCGAAGGCGGTGGCCGCGGCGGCGGCGAGCTCGGCCCGCGTCGTCATGTAACAGACGGCGTCGTGCACCAGCACGGCGTCGAACGCGCGCCCGAGGCGGAGCGTGCGCATGTCGCCGGCCAGGTGCTCGCAGTCCGGATTGAGCGCGCGCGACAGCGCCAGCATCGCGGGCGAGAGGTCGGTCAGCGTGCAGCGAAAGCGGCGCTTGATGAAGGACGCGTTGCCGCCCGCGCCCGCGCCCAGCTCCAGCAGCGTCCCGCCCTCGGGCGCGCCCGCGCGCGCCAGCGCCGCCGCGTACGCCGCCGCCTCGTCGGCGTGATCGGCGGCGGGATCGAGCAAGTGGTACCAGGGCGTCAGCGCGCCGTAGAGGACGGGTTGCATGCCGCAAGGGTAGCAGCACCGCCCGACCGATGAGCTTCGCCGGCGCGCGAGTGATTACGTTCGTCAATACGGGAAAGGAGGAAACATGTTCATCGTCCTTGCAATCATCCTGGCGCTCGCCTGGGTCTTCGGGTTCACCGTCTACCACGTCGCATCGGCGGGCATTCACCTGCTGCTGCTGCTGGCGATCGTGTCGATCGTCGTGCACTTCGTGCGCGGGGCGCGGCGCAGTCGCGTCACCTGACGTCACCCGCCGTTGACCGGCGCAGACCGCCCGCGGTACAGCTGACCGCGTGGCGAGCTGCTGGCGTGCCGTCGGAAGGCTGGTGCTCGTCGTCGCGGGCGGCGCGTCCGCCTGCCTGTCTGCGCCGCGCGTGCGCGACGACATCGCCGTCATCGAGGGCGGGGACGGCGTGGTCCACGCGATCGACCGGGCTCCGCTGCGCGCCGGCAGCTATGGCCCGTTCGAGCTGCGGCCGGGCGCCCACACGTTCGACGTGACCGCGTCGACGTCCCAGTTTCAGGTCGTGAGAACCGTGTACTACCGGTCGGGTTTGCGGACGCTCTGCCTGAAGGCGCGCGGCGGGCACCGTTACCGGATCAAGGCGGCCGTCGAACCGGATGATCGGCTGCGCGTCTTCATCATCGACGTGGCGACCGGCGAGGCCCCCAAGACGCCTTGCGGCCCCGACGAAGACGACGACTGAGCCGGGCGACGGCCGGGTGGTAGGCTCGCCGTCATGACTCGTCGACATGCAGGCGCCTCCCGGCGGGCGCTGCTTGGCGCCGCCGCAGCGGCCGCCGGAACGTCGCTGTTGGCTCTCCCCCGCCGCCTGCGCGGCGCCCCGCCGGCCCCGCGCCGCATCGGCTTCGCGCTGGTCGGCATCGGCAAGCTGACGCAGACGCAGCTGATCCCGGCGCTGCGGGCCACGAGGGTCGCGAAGCTGACCGCGCTGGTGTCGGGGCACGCCGACAAGGCGAAGCGCGTGGCCGCGGCCGAGGGCGTCCCCGAGCGCAGCATCTACAGCTACGACAGCTTCGACAAGCTCGCGCAGAACCCCGACGTCGACGTCGTCTATGTGGTGCTGCCGAACGCGATGCATGCCGAGTACACGATCCGCGCGCTGCGCGCCCACAAGCACGTCTACTGCGAGAAGCCGATGGCGGTGACGCCCGCCGAATGCGAGCAGATGATCGCCGAGGCCAGGAAGCAGAGCCGCCTGCTCGGCGTCGGCTACCGGCAGCACTTCGAGCCCTACAACCAGGAGCTGATCCGGATCGCGCGCACGCGCGAGCTGGGCACGCCGAAGTTCATCACCGCGAGCGCCGGGACGATCCCGGTCGAGCCCGGCCAGTGGCGCCTCGACAAGAAGCTGTCGGGCGGCGGCTCGATGGTCGACATCGGCATCTACGCGTTGCAGGCGGCGCGCTTCGTCTCCGGCGAGGAGCCGATCTCCCTGTCGGCGCGCATGACCATCACCGACCGCGCGAAGTTCAGGGAGATCGACGAGACGCTGGCGTTCACCATGACCTTCCCGAGCGGTCTGGTCGCCTCGTGCGTCAGCACCTACGCCGCGCACGTCAGCCGCGTCGACGTCGCCACCGACGCCGGCCACTTCGGCCTCGAGCCGGCGCTCTACTATCACGGCATCAAGGGCTTCCGCAGCGACGGCAAGCCGTTCTCGTTCCCCGACGTCGATCAGTTCGCCGCCGAGATGGACGACTTCGCGACCTGCGTGCGCGACGGCAAACCGACGCGCGTCCCCGGCGAGGAGGGCCTGCGCGACGTCCGCATCATCGACGCGCTCTACCGCTCCGCCGCCACCGGCCGCGACATCAAGCTGACCTGAGACCGGACGCTCGTGGCCGGCCGGCGGCCGGCTGCAGAGGCGATCGCCCTGATCTCCCTCCCCTTGGTATTGGCGCGGAAATCGCAGGGCGCCTCTGCTACCCTGGAAAGGAGATGTCGATGGCCGGCTCAGATATCACGGTCGAGATCTTGAAGGACATCCGCGATGACATTCGCGGCGTGCGCACCGAGCTCCGCACGGAAATTGGCGGGCTACGATCAGAAATTGGCAGCGTGCACGCCGAGCTTCGCCAGCTGCGCACAGACACCAATGACCGCTTCGAGGCCGTCGAGTCGGTGCTGCGCGACCTCGCGGAGCAACAACGCTTCGTCGTGCACTACACGAAGGCGCTGGCCGAACGCGACTCGCGGCTCGAGGGGCGGGTCAGCTCGCTCGAGTCTCGCGTCGAGAAGCTCGAAACGAAGTAGCGACGTTCAGAAGCGCGCCGAGGTCAGGTCGGGCGCGTCGGCGCCTGCCAGGCCGGACGGCTCGGGGACGCCGAGCAGCGCGGCGGCGGTGCGGGCGAACGCCGCGAACGACGTGGGCGCCGCGCGCGTCGTGCCGGGCGGGACGCGGCCCGGCGCGCGCACCAGCAGCGGCACGGTTCGATCATATAGATAGGGCGAGCCGTGGCTGGTGCCGCGGCCGACCGCCAGCTCGGGATCGAAGAAGAACCCGGGCGCCGGCACGATGTAGAAGTCGCCCGCCTGATCGCGCCGGATCGATCGACAGGTGAGCGCGGGGAGCGACTCGTCCGAGAGCGGCGGACAGACCTCGGGCGCGGTGCGCACGTCGATTACCTGGGCGACCTCGCCGCTGCCGGCGAACAGCGCGTCGATGCGCCGCTGCAGCGCCGCGCGCCCGTCGGGCGGCAGCGCCCGCCCGCGCGCGGTCAGGTAGACGAACGGATCGACGACGCCGGCCACCAGCCCGCGCCCGTCGTCGAGGCGGCGCGCCAGCTCGGGCGCGCTCAGCCGGCCGCCCCGCCCGCACGGACGCTGCCAGTAGTCGCCGGCCGGCCCGCGCCGGCACCACGGCGCCTTGCCCGAGCGCGCCAGCTCGGGCAGCGGGGTGCTGCCGTGATCGCCGGTGAGCATCGCCGCCCAGCCGGTCGGGCCGACGAGCGCGTCGAGCGCCGCGAACAGCTCGGCCAGCGCCCCATCGATGCGGCGCAGCTCGTCCCACGCCTCCCAGCTGTTGGGTCCGAAGACGTGCGCGATGTAATCGTGGGACGACAGCGACAGCGCCAGCAGCACCGGCCGGGCCGGCGCGCGCTGCACGGCGTTCGTCGCCGCCGCGCGCGCCAGCTCGAACAGCAGCGCATCGCCCGCCGGCGTCGCGCGCATGGCCTTCACCGACCGCGCGCTGTGCGGGAACACCACGCCCAACCCCAGGTAATCGCCCTCTCCTTCCTGGTCGTCCGGCGTGGCGGTGCTGGCCGCCAGCCAGCCCGCGTCCAGGGGTTGCCAGGCGCCGGCGTGGGCGCGCGCCACCGCCGCCGCGTCCGCGAG
>DATBHU010000107.1:0-22391 GCA_036557265.1 Polyangia bacterium | reverse complement strand
TTGAAGCCCCGGGAAGTGCGCGCGGCCTGCACCGCGCACGGCCTCGAGGAGCCCGACATCATCGGCGCACGCCCCAGGCTGACGCTGCCGTTCTGGCAAATGTTGGTCACCGGTCGCGTCGCCCGCGCGTTCACGTTCACCTTCACCCGATCGACGCGCCTGGGGTACACGGGCGTGGCGCGCAAGCGCGGCTGAGGGCCGGCCAGCTTCAGGCCTGCGCCGCGGTGAATCGACCGCTGAGCCAGCCGACGACGTCGCCGATGACGACGTCGCGTTCGACCTCGAGATACATCTCGTGGAAGAGCCTCTCGTACACCTTGAGGTCGACGATGGGGCCGGCGGCGCGCGCGAAGGCGATGGCGGCGGCGCTGTCGACGAGGCGATCCTCGCCCGCCACGGCCATGAAGGTGGGCACCGTCAGCGCGGTGGCCGACGCGCGCAGGCGCGCCTGGGTGGCGCGCACCTCGTTGAACCAGCGCGGCGTGGCCACGTGACGGATCAGCGGGTCCGCCGCCATGGCGGCGCACGCCTTCGGGTCGCTGCAGGTGAGGTCGAGCGCGATCTCGTTCGACATCGTGAGCGTCGGCCACAGCACGCCCATCACCGGTGAGATCATTCGCTTGTAGAGCGGAACCTTCATCTTGAGATCGAGGTACGGCGCGGCCGCGACCAGCGCGTCGATCGTGCCGACGCCTCGGAAGAGGTAGTCCAGCGTGATGGCCACGCCGTGGCTGTGGGCGGCGATGGCGAGCGGCAAGCCGGGCGAGCGGTCGCGCGCGCGGGCGATGACGCGCCCGAGGTCGTCGGCGTAGTCGGCGAAGCGCTTGACGTAGCCGTGCCGCCCCTCCGACCGTCCGTGCCCGCGGCAATCGAACGCGGTGACGGCGAAGCCCGCCTGGGCCAGCGCGGCGGGGACGTGACGAAAGAGGCCGCAGTGGGCCGAGAAGCCGTGGACCATCACCACGGCCGCGCGCGCCGGCGCGGTCGCGTCGAAGGTCTCGACGTGGAGCTTGAGTCCGTCGAAGGCCGTGAGTGTCTCTTCGCTGTCGGGTGTGGGGGCCATGCGCCCCGTCAAAATACCCTACTAACCGTGGTCACGGACGGACGCGGATGATCGTCTTCCCCTTGCGTCGCTCGGTCGAGTTGAAGGCGGCGACGGCATCGTCGAGGGCAGCCACGCTGCCGACGTTCGTCCGGAGGCGACCATCCCGGGCCCGCTGGACGACCTCGCTCAACTGGGCGCGATCGGGCACGACGACGAAGTCGATCGTCAAGCCGTCAGCGGGCCGCACCTCGGTCGGGCCGGCGATGGTCACCAGCGTTCCTCGGGCGCGAATCACGCCCGCAGACCGCTTCGCGATGTCACCGCCGAGGACGTCGAAAACCAGATCGACACCGCCGACGTCTTCCAGGGCGTCGTGATCGAGGTCGACGAACTCCTGCGCGCCAAAGTCGAGCGCCACCTGACGGCTGCCAGCGCGCCCGGCGCCGATGACGTACGCGCCGGCCTCACGTGCAAGCTGGGCCGCCATCGAACCGACCACGCCCGCCGCACCGTGCACGAGGACGCTCTGCCCCGCACGAAGGCGGCCGTGCTCGAACAGCCCCTGCCACGCCGCCAGGCCCGGCATCACGAGGGCCGCGCCCACCGTGAAGTCGACGTCGCCCGGGAGCGGCGCGAGGTTCCGTGCCTCGACGGCCACGTACTCTGCCAGCGTACCGTCGCGAGTCCAGTCCGTGAGACCGAACACCCGCTGTCCCACCGACAGTCCCGTCGTTCCATAGGAGAGAGCGGTGACCACTCCGGCCAGCTCGTGGCCGGGGATGGAAGGCGTCCGGTCACGGCCGAGGCGGTCGATCCAGGTCGAGGGCCAGGACAGCTCATCCCCGGTGAATCCCGACGCATGAACCCGAACGACGACATCGCCGTAGTTCGCGCCCGAGAGGCTGGCGAGCACTGCCCCCTGAGGGTCGGGCCGCGCCACCAGCTTCATCCCGGCCGTTCCGGCAGCCCGATCCGTCACCACGATCGCTTTCATCGGATCCCCCGATCAGTTTCGTGATCGACTCAGAAGCTTGTCCAGTGTGAATCTGTCGGGCTCGCCGCACGCCAGCAAGAACGCTGCAGCAGCCGCCGAGAAGACCGAATAGTCGAACGGCGTCTTGATACCAAGCCCGGTCGCCATGCCCATGGCAAATGACAAGAGGAGAAGACCGGCGAGGACGCAGGCTATTCGTAGCTTGAAGCCTGCGATGAGCAATACCCCAAAGAGTGTCTCCCCGACGGTAGCTGCCCATGCAAACGACACCGTCAATGAACTGGGGAGGAGAGACGTCACTGTGCCCGTGTACTTCACGAAATGAGCGAAATCTCCCCAGCTTACGTTCTTTGCTCCGTGCGGGCCCCACAAGCCAAAACGATCAGCCACAGCGGACAGGAAGGAAGCTCCCAGCGCAAGCCGCGCGAACAGACGGACAACGTCTGTCCCCTTCTCAACAAGCAAGTCTCAGTTCCCGGATGGGGTTGTCAGCTGCTTCTCGCTCGTGTCCAGCACGAAGACCGCGAGGATCTTGGCCGGCTTCGTCTCGCTGGCATTGGCGCTGACGCGGTGGCGGTCGCCGGGCAGCTCGGACCAGCTTTGGCCGGTGTTGTAGATCGTCACCGGCCCGTCGTTGGCCTGGCTGCGGATCGCCCCCTCGAGCACGGTCGCATAGATGAAGGCGGATTTCGCATGCGTGTGGCTGGGCGAGTAGCCACCCGGGCCATACTCGACGAGCACGCCCTTGATGCTCTTGCCGGGAACGTTCGGCAGCTCGTGATGGTAGACGAGCGTTACCTTGACGTCCTTCTCTTTCGGCGCACCCGCCGAGGCCTCACCGACTGGCAGCGTGGCGACGAGCAGAAAACAAAGCACGAGTTTCATGGGCGTCAGACTTTGATCACCCAGTCGCCGCGACTGCTCGCGTTCAACAAGGGATTGGGGACCACCGGCAGCTTGATGCCCAGATCATTGAAGGCTATGCGAATACGACCCACGTGGATCGCTTCGACACATGCAATGCCCGCCTCCATCTCGATCATTTCCGGTGATTTCAGGTGCGTTGCGTCCGCTACGTAACCCGCAGCGGCGCCGACCTCGAGCGCCAGAGCGAGCTTGGCGATGTTCACGTCGCTGTCGAGATTTCCGAGCCCCTTCTGAATGAAGGAGGACAGATCGTAGCTGTCTTCCATCGGGATGGGGGCCCCTCCCAGGTCAGTGATCGCATGCCGGAGGAGATCCTGATGCTTCTGGTGATCCGCTCGGTTCTCTTCGCCAATTGCCCGTACGGCGCGACCGACCTCGGAATTGCTCAGTTTGCCGCCCGCCGCGCCATAGGCCCAAACGCCCCTGTGCTCGAAGAAGAGCGCTTGATTGAGGATCTTCACGTCGTTCTGCTTGTCTGCCTCGGATACGCCGCGCAGGTTGGCCATTGTGTCGCTTCCTCTCTGCCCGAAGGCAGGCGCGAACGTGCGTATGGGCACGCGCGGTGTCAATCAGGCCCCCTCCGAGCAGGTACGGTCCCGGATTGGCCGGCCATCTCATGCCGCTGGCCAAGTCAGAGTCGGCGCGTGACCTGGTCATGAGGAGCTCCTCGCGATCGCTGCTGTGGGCTCACGCAGGCGACACCCATGAGCCCCCGACCTTTCCGGAATTCGCGCCTCGGCCCGCGACGGGCCGGGCACGCCGGAGCGCGCGGCTGGACCGTTTCCGCGGCGCCGTGGTTCGTACTGGCATGAGCTCGACGACCAGCCGCTCTCGGGCGGCGATCGCCATCCTGGGTGCGTTGCTCGCGGCGGCGGGCTGCGCCGGGTCGGAAGTGCCGGGCGACGCCGGTCCGGGCGCGGGGGGATCGGCCGGGGGCGGTGCGGGAGCGATCGGCGACGCCGGGACGAGCGGTGGCGCGGGTGCAGCCGGCGCCGCCGGAACGAGCGGCGGCGCCGGGACGGGCGGCCGCGGCGGCGCGAGCGGCGGAGCGGCCGGCAGCGGCGGCGCAGCTGCCGGCGGTGGGAACGGCGGCGCCTCGGGGCGCGGCGGTGGCGCTGGCGGCGCCGCCGGAACCAGCGGCGGCGCGGCCGGCGGGGGCGGAAGCTCCGGCGGCGCGGCGCGGGGCGGGGCCAGCGGCGCGGCGGGCAGCAGCGGCGGCGCAGCGGGCAGCAGCGGCGCCGGAATCGGGGGCGGCTCCCTGTGCATGGCGGGACGCTTCCTGCTGTGCGAAGGGTTCGAGGGGGTCAACGTCGGCAACAACACGCCCTCCGGCTGGTCGCGTTCGGGGAACGCAACCGTCGCCGACGATCAGGCGGCGCGCGGCGCGCACGCGCTCAAGCTGACGCCCGCCGCCGATCGCGGCTACGGCTTCTACAACTACGGCAACGCGGAGTCGTTCCCCGCGGCGCACTGGGGACGCGTCTTCTATCGCGTGCAGACGCCGCCGCCCGACGCCTTCGTTCACGCCTCGATCGCCGCGTACCAGGGCGACGGCCCCGACATCGGCCCTTCGACGTTCCGGGTGGTCGACACGGTGAAGATGGCCGCGCCGACGTCGACGCACCAGTTCCTCTACAACGTCCAGATCACGGGCGGCAGCGAGTTCAGCAAGCAGGGCCCCTACGACTGGATGTTCGACGGCAAGTGGCACTGCGCCGAGTGGTTCGTCGACGGCGCGAACCAGGCCTACCAGTTCTATTTCGACGGCGCCGAGGTGACGCAGATGCGGATCCAGAACGGCGCCGGCAACTACGGCAGCGGCAGCAACCGATCGAGCCTGCCCGTGATGTTCAGCGACTTCCGCGTCGGCTTCATCACCTACCAGAGCGCCCCGCCCGGCTTCACGGCCTGGGTCGACGAGGTCGCGATCGACACGCAGCGCATAGGCTGCGAAAACTAGCGTCTGTCAGCTCCGATCTTCGCGCGGCTTCACCTCGTAGCGGACGTAGAGGGTGCCGTTCTCGAATCTGTTCAACTCGGCTTGGCGGAGATCGATTCTTTGCTTCAGGCCCGCGAACAGCGCGCGGCCTTCGCCCACCACGACAGGCGCGACCGCGATGTTGAGCTCATCGACCAGGCCCGCCTCGAGCAGGCTGCGGGTCAGGCGCGTGCTGTTCTGGATCATGATGTCCTTGCCGGGCGCGCGCTTGAGCGCCGCGACCTCGTCGGCCGCGTTGCCTTTGGCGAGGCGCGCGTTCTTCCACGTCACCTCGCGCAGCGTACGCGAGAAGACCACCTTGGGAACGACGTCCAGCCACCGCGAGATGTCGACGTCGTCGCGCGAGGCGTTGGGGTCGTCCTTCACCTTCGGCCAATACCCGTGGAAGCCTTCGTAGTTCACGCGACCGAGCAGGATCGTGTCGCAGCGTTCGCGGAGTTGCCGGAAGATCGCCATCCCTTCCGGCGCCGTCACGTACGGCACCAGCCAGTCGAGCTGCTCGTTCAAACCCGACGTGAACCCATCGAAGGACATCCCGATCCACAGCGTCACTTTTCGCATGCGACAGAACGTAACCACCAGCGCTAGCGCGGTGCCGCCGTTTCCGTGGTCGCGCTTGGTGTCGCTTCGGCACCGGGACCGAGACGGCGTTGCGGGCGCGCCGCCGGCGACGGATCGGGAGACAGATCCTCGCTCGAGCGCCCCAGCGAATCGATGCCGATCACCTTGGCCGGCTCCGCGCGCCGGCGCGTCGTCGAGCGCGCCACGGGAGCCGCCCCCGTCGCCGGCTCCGCCCACGGATCGATCGCGCGCGGGCGCGTCGTCGAGCGCGATGCAGAAGGTGGCGCCGCCGCGGGCTCCGCCCACGGATCGATTGTCGCCGCGGGTTGTCGAGGTTGCGCGGACCCGGCGGGTGGCGTCCTCGGTGCGACGGGCCGGGGCGAGGTCGCGTGCGGCGTCGATTCTGCTGTTCGCTCCGCCGCATCGTTTCTCGTTGCCGGAGCAACGGGCGGCGATCTGATGTTCGCCAACCCCGCGATGCTCGAGCTGTTCGTCGAGCTCGCGCCCACGCTCTACGTCGTCCCGCAGCTCGCCGACCTCGGCGTCGAGGGCGCGTTCGGCGCGCGATTCTACTTCTAGCTCCTCGTGGCCCGGCCTGATCACCGCCCCGGGCGGCGATGAGGAACTCCGCGCGATCGCTGGTACTGTGGGCTCGCGCAGGTCGCACCGATGAGCCCCCGACTCCCGGCGTTCGTGCTGTTCGCCGCGCTCGCATGCGCGGCGGCCGATTCCTGGGCGAAGACCGACGCGAAGTTCGCGCGCTGGTTGGGGCGGACGACGGTCCAGGTCCTGGAGGCCGCCGACCGGGTCGAGATCTTCGTGGTGGGGCCCCAGCCCGTGGGGCCCCACGGGAACGCCGACGACAGCGCCGGCAGTCAGCTTCCACCGGAGACGCCGCGGACCATCCGGCGCTACCCGGTTCGCCAGGTCGGGCCAGGCCAGGGACGCGCGTTCGCCCAGCAGATCGCGCGGCTGGTCCTCGACGAACGCTCCTACGAGCCTCGCATGTATCCGTTCGGCCGCTCGGTCATGAAGGCCTGTACCTTCGCCCCGGACGTCGCGTTCCGGCTGTGGGCGCGAACGCGGGCGGTCGATGTGCTCCTCTCCTTTCGCTGTGACGAGATCGCCGTCGCGTACGTCAACGGCAAGCGGGAGCCGCTGGCGGGCGACATCGATCCGGTCCGCGCTGCGTTCCTGCAACTGGCGAAGTCCGTGCTCGGCGATGTCCCCGAGAGCGCGAAGCTCCCGGAAGCGCGTCCCGAGTAGCGATCACGCACTGACGCTCAGGGCGGGGTCGTCGAGAACTGGCCCGTGCCGTCGCCGTAGAACGGCGTCGGGCCGGCCGCGAGCGTGACGAGGAGGTCAGGCTTGGCGTCGCCGTTCAGATCGCTGACCGACACGTTGGAGGCCATGTCAGTGCCCGCGATCCGTGTGGTCATGAAATTCCCGCCGCCCGTTCCGATGGAGACGATGACGTAGCTGACGTCGCCGCGGCCGAGCGAGAGCGGCACGGGTTGCGCGAGGGCGGCGATGTCGCGCCTGCCGTCGCCGTTCAGGTCGACGACGGCCTTCACGAGCGGGCCCCCGAACAGCTGCTGGGCCGCCGAGCCGCCGCCCAGGTGGAAATCCAGCCCGCCGGTGGACATCAGCACGTACCAATAGAAGTCCTGGTAAGTGCCAGACGCGCCGGTGCCGACGATCGTCAGCACGTCCGCAAATCCGTCCGCGTCGAAGTCGGCGACGGTGACGGAGCCGACGTTTTGGCCGTAGAGCAGGAGGCCTTCGAGCGACCCGGGGACGCAAGGGCTGCACGATCGCAGGTAAGGAAGGAACGTGCCGTCGGACTGGCCACGGAACAGCTGCACCACCGTGTACATGCCGTTCGACAGCGGGTCGGGGGTTTTGACGATGATGTCCTGGCGCGAATCGTGGTTGAGATCGATGGTGAGACGACCCGAGGCGCCACCGGTGTAGTAGCCGTAGGTGGGCGGAAGAACGTTTGGCGTGACCACGTCGACCGCGCTGTATCCGCCGCTGCTCAGTCCCTGGTTGAAGACGAGATCCAGCAAGGCGCCGCCTCCCGCCTGAGTCCGCGCGCAGTCGGCGACGCTGTCGCCGTCGAAGTCAGCCCTCCAGAGGCACGAGAGCGAGATCCCGCCGCCCGTGCCCGCGGCGCCGGTCGTTCCACCGGTGCCCGCGACGCCTCCGGTGCCGGCGCTACCGCCGATGCCCGCGCTACCGCCGATGCCCGCGCTGCCGCCGATGCCCGCGCTACCGCCGATGCCTCCGATGCCCGCGCTGCCGCTCGCGCCACCGGCGCCTGCTCCGCCGCCGCCGGTTCCTGCGCCGCCGATGCCCGCGCTACCTCCGATGCCCGTACTGCCTCCGATGCCGGCGCTACCGCCGATGCCCGCGCTGCCGCCGATGCCCGCGCTGCCGCCGATGCCCGCGCTACCGCCGATGCCTCCGATGCCCGCGGTGCCGCTCGCGCCGCCGGCGCCTGCTCCGCCGCCGCCGATCCCTGCGCCCCCGGTGCCCGCGCTGCCGCCGGTGCCTGCGCTGCCGCCGGTGCCCGCGCTGCCGGTCTTGCCGCCGGCGCCCGTCCCACAGCCGGCTACGAAGGCAATGCCTACGACGACCACCGCCACGAACAACCGCGAAGCCAAGACCACGACCACCTCATGGTGTCACGCGCCCTTGGAGGCCACAAGCAGGTCAGCGGCAGATCGTCACCTCGAACGACACCAGACCATGTGCAACGAGGTAGGTCTGTCGGCCCACTCGCATTGTCAAAGGCTCGGCAGGCCCGGCGCGCGGTTGCCGCTCCGGCGCAGCGAGTAAAGCCCGGCGGCACTTGTTGCCATCCTGTTGCCGCGAAAACGTCCGCGGAACGGATCATTGGCTCGCACCTCGCCAGCGACCATTTCGAAAAGGAGAGAGCGATGATCCCCACCAGCGCGCGATTTCTCGGAGCGGTGACCCTGCTCGCCGTGTCGGCCACGGCGGCGAACGCCGCCACGCACATCTTCATCCTCCCCGACGGCGCCAGCGGGGACCGGGCGTTCGCCGACGTGTCCGGCGAGCCGCGCAACGCGGACGTCCGGTTCACCGTCTATCAGCAGGGCGCGGCCAGCGCGCGGGTGTTCACGGTGCCGATGAACGCGCAGAACTTCGCGACGACCCCCGACCTGCTGTTCTTCACGTTCGCCAGGCCGGTGGCGCTGGTCGTCGCGCGGACGACGGATCCGTCCACGCCGTCGGTGGCGGTGCTTCGCCAGCGCAGCGGGACCGCGCGCGACGCGGTCACCATCCCGTCGTCGAACCTGATGCTGGGCCGCAGCTTCAACCTGCCGCTCGGCGACCTGACCGGCGGCGCGGCCGTCTACATCGGCAACCCCAACGCCGCGGACGCCATCGTGGATCTCCAGTACGGCGACTCGACCCAGCCGCCCGGACCGCAGATGGTCGTTCCCGCCACCAGCGCGATGAAGATCCAGCTCCCCGCCACGCCCACCCAGACCAACCTCCTCATCAACGTCCGCAGCGACTTCGCGGTGGTCGCCGAGGCCGTGATCAACGGCCGCACGATGGTGGTGATGCCGATCGGGCCCGCGCTGTGAGCGCCGGCTAGTCAGGCGCGCAGCGTCGACATCGCGTGGCGCGGTTGCCGCGACCGCCACGCGGGGCTTAGCATGACCTCATGCTTACCTCTTATCTTGAATCTCATGTTGGGTCGTATCGTTGGGCGTTCTTCGTCGCGGCCGCCGTCGCGGTGGGCTGTCACGGCGGGAACGAGCTCTCCTGTCCGGCCGTCCTCGAGAGTTGCCCGGCGACACCGCCGACGTCCGGTGCGGCTTGCGCGGCGCGCGGGCCGGCCGCCGCCTGCGAGTACGGGGAGGACCCCTTCTACTATTGCGACACCATCGCCGTCTGCGACCTGTCCTTGACGTGGTACGTCCCGCAAACCGACGCCAGCGCTCTTGGCTGCCCGACCACCTTGCCGTCACAGTGCCCTCCGACTTTCGCCGAGCTGGCCAGCGGCCAGACTGCGTGCGCCGCGGCACCCGAGCGCGTCACCTGTCGCTACCCGGAGGGGACCTGCTATTGCGCGCCGAGCGGCGACGTCAGCTGCGCCGCGGCCCCGGCGGCGGGCTGCCCCGCCACCCGCCCGCGCGCCGGGACGGCCTGCGCCGCCCCCTGCACGACGTGGGGCAGCGGCAACTGCGACGGGCAGAGCATGAAGTGCGTGTGCGGGGTCTGGCAGCCGGTCCAGTGCACCGAGTGAGGCTCGAGGGAAGATTGCGAGCCCGTTCCGATGGATGACAAGTCGGGCTGGCTCGTGCTGGCGGCGTTCATCGCCGTCGGCATCCTTCTCGACTGGACGAATCGGCGATCGCGCGACCGGCGCACCCTGGCGCGCGCGCGGACTGCTCCGATCGCCGCGGCCAAGGACGGCGCGTGGGCCCTGGTGACCGGAACCCTCGAGGCCGTCGGCCCGGCGATGACCTCGCCGGTGGGCGGCGAGACGTGCATCGGCTTCAGGCTGGAGGTGCGGCCCGCCGGCGAGGACGAGAGCCCGGTCTGGACCAAGGAGGACGCCGGGGCCTTCTCCGTCGCGGACCGCACGGGGACGATGCACGTCGAGGGGCCGCTGCGCATCGTCGTCGAGCAGAAAGACGACTGGGCGCGCATGGCGCGCGAAGATCTCGATCTCCTCGAGGAGGCCGACGTCCGGACCACCGGCCTCCTCGGCGACCCGACCTTCGAATACCGAGAGTGGTTGCTGCAGCCAGGTGATCTCGTGAGCGTGTTCGGGTTGGTGTTCCTCGAACCCGACCCGGCCGCGCCCGCGGCGGGCTTGCGCGCGGCGCCGCTCATCCGCCGCATGCGTGGCTCCGCCGAGCGGCCGCTGCTGGTCCAGCCCGCCGAGCGGCCCGCGCGCGGCTGACCTGGCGCGCCGCGATGGTGGTGCTGTCGAGCCGCGTAGCCTAAGGTAGGCGCGCCCGCGCACGATGATCGCCACCACCGACCTCGCCAAGGAATACGGCGCGCGCGTCCTGTTCGCCGACGTGTCGCTGCAGCTGAACGCAGGGTCGCGGTACGGCCTGGTGGGGGCGAACGGCTCCGGCAAGACGACCTTGCTGAAGGTCCTGGCCGGCGACGAGGAGGCCTCGGCGGGGACGGTGACCATCGCCAAGCGCGCCCGGGTCGGCGTGCTGCGGCAGGATCGCTTCCTCGACGACGGCGCGATCATCCTGGATCTCGCGATGCGCGGGGATGCCGTGGTCTGGAGCGCGCTCGAGGAGCAGCGGCGCCTGACGTCCGTGCCCGGCGACGTCGACGCCGGACGGCTGGCGGATCTGGAGGACACCATCGCGGCGCACGACGGGTACACGCTGGAGGCGCGCGCCAGCGAGGTCCTCGAGGGGCTGGCGATCCCGACGCGGTTTCACCGCGCGCCGCTGTCCACGCTGTCGGGCGGGTTCAAGCTGCGGGTGCTGCTGGCGCAGGTTCTGGTCGGCGGCGTCGACGTGCTGCTGCTCGACGAGCCGACCAACCACCTCGACATCCTCACCATCCGCTGGCTGGAGAAGTTCCTGGCAGGGTACGCGGGCTGCGCCGTGATCATCTCGCACGATCAGCGCTTCCTCGACAACGTCACCAGCCACACGCTGGACGTCGACTACGGGACGATCTCGCTCTACACCGGTCCCTACTCGAAGGCGGTGGTCGAGAAGGAGGCGACGCGCGAGCGGGCCGAGACCGCGGTGGCGCGCGCCGAGGAGGAGATCGCCCGCAAGCGCGCCTGGGTCGAGCGCTTCGGGGCCAAGAACACCAAGGCCACCCAGGCGCAGAGCCGGCTCAAGCAGATCGAGAAGATCGAGGTCGCGGAGCTGGCGGAGAGCTCGCGGCGCGCGCCGCAGTTCAAGGTCGTGCCCGAACGTCCGAGCGGACGCGAGGTGCTGGAGGTCGCCGGCGTCAGCAAGTCGTACGGCGACAAGCGCGTGCTGACGGACCTGTCGCTGCTGGTGCGGCGGGGCGAGCGCGTCGCCATCATCGGACCGAACGGCCTCGGGAAGTCGACGCTGTTGCGGATCATCGTCGAGCGCCTGGAGGCGGACGCGGGCGGCGTGAAGTGGGGGCACGAGGTGCGCGTCGGCTACTTCCCGCAGGATCACCGCGAGGTGCTCGACGATCCGGAGACGACCCCGCTGGCCGCGCTGGAGGCGCTCTGCCCGGGGGAGAGCCCGACCTTCGTGCGCGCGCAGCTCGGGCGCGTGCTGTTCTCGGGCCCGGAGGTCGACAAGCGGGTCGCGCTGCTGTCGGGCGGCGAGGCGGCGCGGCTGATCTTCGCGCTGCTCGCCGTGCAGAAGCCCAACGTGCTGGTGCTCGACGAGCCGACCAACCACCTGGACCTCGAGGCGATCCACGCGCTGGTCGAGGCGCTGAAGGCCTACGCCGGCACGGTGGTGTTCGTCTCCCACGACCGCTGGTTCGTGAGCGCGCTGGCGACGCGGGTGGTGGAGATTACGCCCGACGGCCCGCGCGATTTTCCCGGCACGTACGCCGAGTACCTGGCCAAGCTGGGCGACGACCACCTGGACAGCGACGCGGTCGCGTCGCGCGCCCGCGCCGAAAAGAAGGCGGACGCGGCGGCGAACGGCGGCACGGCCACCGCGGCGGGGGAGAGCTGGGCGGATCAGAAGAAGCGCCGCAACCGCGCCGCGCAGCTCCCCAAGCTGCGCGACAAGGTCCTGGCCGAGATCTCCGCCGCCGAGGCCCGCAAGGCGGAGATTCAAGCCATCTACGCCGAGCCCGCCTTCTTCCAGCGCGCCGGCCGCGACGAGATCGACGCGCTCGTGAAGGAGCAGGAATCCCTCGGACCCAAGATTGACGGTCTGGTCGGCGAGTGGGAGGCGCTCGAACGCGAGCTGGAGCAAGTCGAGAAGTAGCTTCCGCCCGGCGTCAGGCCGGCAGCGTCCGCTTGCGGTAGCCCTGCGGCAACACGCCGACCTGAACGGCGGCGACGGCTCGACCGCCGCTCGTCGCTCAGCGCTGCGGCGACCGCTCGTTGCCGGATGCCGGCGGCAGCACCGGGCCCTGGCATTCGGCGGCGTAGCGCAGGGCGAGGTCAGCCTTGCTGTTGTCGTAGCTGGCCACGAAGGCGGCGTACCGGTTGAAGGCGGCCCGCGCCTCGTTGCAGCGCCCGGCCTGCGCGAACGTGTGGGCCTGGCCCCACATCGCGATCGACCTGCCCCACGGGTCGTTCGGCCCGAAGGCCTGCTCTGCCTGGCCCAGCGCCGTGATGGCCTGATCGGTCTGCCCGAGGCTCGCCAGCGCCATCCCGCGGCTGTAACGCGGCCAGGGATCGCGCGGATCGGCCTGGATGGCCTGATCCGCCAGCCGCAGCGCCGCCTGCGGCTCACCTCGCATCTGCGCCCGAGCCGCGGCCGTCGACAGCTCCTCGCTCTGGGGGTTCGTCGGCCGCACGTTCACGTTCTGGGGCGCGCGCAGCTCCGCCCGCACGAAGCCCGGCAGCGCGATCGCCGCGATCGCCGCGCCGCCCAGGGCCAACCGGACACCCTTCCAGATCGATCGTCGCTTCATGACCGACCTCCTGCCGACAACATAACGACGGCCCCCAGACGAACGACGGCCAGCGGCCGGGCTCCCGGATCTCAGCGCGCGCCGATCCGCTCGAGCCGCCCTGCTCGGCCGCGCCCGAGGCCGGTCACTTCAGCAGCACGTAGCGGCTGCGCAGCGTCTGCACCACCGGCTCGGTGTCGCGCCGGTCGATCATCTCGCCGAGCGCGGCGTCGAGATCGCCCGAGAAGGTCGCGGGCACCAGCCCCGACAGCGCCATCAGCAGCGGACCCTTCTGCAGGAGCGCGTAGCCGCGCGCCAGCGCGGGATCGTCCGGCGGCGGCGGCACGTCGGTCCGGGACGACAGCGTCCGGCGGGCCTGGCTGATCGCGCGCTGCCCTTCCACCGAGCCGAGCGTCGCGAGCAGGCGCGCGGCCGCCGCCCGATTGCTGGCGTCCACCGGCAGGCCGAACGCGTCCGCGGAGAACACGAAGACGTCCGCGCTCCCCGGGAACGGGATCTCGTCGTAGTCGACGCCCAGCTTCATCTGCGCCGCGATGAACGGCCCGCGCGCCCATTCGCCCATCACGGTCATCGCCGCCTCGCCGCGCACCACCTTTTCAACGGCCTGCTCCCAGGAGAGACGGCGCTGGTCCGGATTCGCGAAGGCCAGCAGCTCGAGCCCCGCCTGCAGCGTCCCGACGATCCGCCGATCGTCGGGCGTCAGCCGCCCGGCGAAGAAGTCACGGTAGAAGGCGGGCCCCTCGCGCGAGACCAGCAGGCACTCGAACAACGACAGAGACAGCGTCCACGGCTCGCGGCTGCCCACCGCCAGCAGCGGGACGCCCCGGTCGCGCAGCCTCCGGCCCTGGGCGAGCAGCTCGGCGACCGATGCCGGCTCGGCGAGGCCGAACTTCGCGAACACGTGCTTGTTGTAGAAGATGGTGTTGTTGCGGTGGACATCGGCGGGGACGCCGTAGATCCGCCCCTTGTAGCTGACCTGCTCCAGCAGCTCGGCGGGGATCGCCCGCCGCCACGAGGCGACGTCAGGGACGAGGTCGTCGAGCGGGGCGACCTTGGACTCGAGCGCGTCGATGCCGTTGAACAGCACCCACCGCATCAGATCGTTCCCGACGTTCGCTTGAAAGGTGTCCGGGGGATCGTTGCGCAGCATGCGCGCCCGCAGCGCGTTGCGCGCCTCTCCCGACGAGGCCGCCCGCGCGCTGATGATGATGTCGGCGGGGCTGCGGCGCTGGTGGATCGCAGCCACCGCGGCCAGCGGATCCGCGTCGCCGATCTTCTCGACCCAGCCGAACATCTCGATCGGCCGCAGGGCGCCGTCAGCGGCCGGCCCGGCGCCGGCGCCCGATCGCCCGCACGCCGCCGGCGCGAGCGCGACGATCGCCGCCAGGCCCAGCCACGCCCGCGTCATCGGCAAGTCCCGTTCCGGCAGACCTGGCGCGCCGCGCAGGCGTGGCCGCAGGCCCCGCAGTTGGCGGCGTCGTCCGCGGTGCTGACCTCGCAGCCGTCGGCCACCACGCCGTTGCAGTCTCGATGCCCCGGCGCGCAGCGCCAGATCGTGCAGACGTCGCCGCAGCCGCGCTCTGCGTGGGCCAGCGGCGGGCACTTTCGCCCGCACGCGCCGCAGTTGTCCGGGTCGGTGCGGACGCTGGTCTCACACCCGTCCCCGCTGTCGCCGTTGCAGTCCTGGAAGCCTTGATAGCAGACGGCGATGTCACAGGCGCGGGAACGATTGCAGCGCGGCGTCGCGTTCGGGACCGTGCAGGCGTGGCAGGCTTCCGCGCCGCAACCACGATCGGGCCTGTCGATCGACACGCAGCTGCCTTCGCAGCGCTTGAATTCGGGCTCGCACGCCGCCGCCGCGGCGCCCTCCCCCGCGGCCGCGCGCGCGGACGGGCCGCGCGGCGACGTCCCGCCGGCGCCCGCCCGCATCACGCCCGCCAGCACCGCCACGGCGAGAAAGACGATCCCCGTCACCGCCAGCACCAGCGCGCGGACCTTCGATCGCCGGGGTGCCGCCGGCGTCATCGGCGCGGTGCTCGAGACACCGCGCGCGCCGGACGCGCTGCCGCCGCCGCCGGCGCCGCCGATACCGGCGCCGACGCCGTCGGGGGGCGGCACCTTGCCCGTCAGCACCAGCGTCGGATCCAGCCCACCATCGACGGCGGCCTGCTGGGCGGAGCGGACGTGCGATTGGACGAAGTGCCTGGCCGAGTCCTGCTCGACGTCGAAGCGATAGTGCATGAACACCGCGACGTCTTCTCCGCTGACGCGGTCTGGCTGGCGCGAAAGATGATCCTCGATGTCCCGTTGCAGCCGCCCGGCCGTCGCGTAGCGCTGGTCGCTGTCGGGCGCGATGGCGCGCGCGCAGATGGCGGCCAGGTCCGCCGGCACGTTCGTGTTCGGCGGCAGCGACGGCAGCTTCTTGGCGATCAGGTCCGCGGCGACGTCGTCGTCGGACGCGCGATCCCAGAAGCGCCTCCCGGCCAGGATCTCCCACAACGTCACCCCGACGGCGAAGACGTCGACCCGTCGATCCACCGGCAGCTGGAGGAACTGCTCCGGGGACATGTAACGAAGCTTCCCCTTGGTCGCGCCGGCCCGGGTCTCGACCTCCGACCCTTCCGCCTTCGCGATGCCGAAATCGAGCACTTTGATCTGCCCGTCGAACGTCACGAAGATGTTGTGAGGCGAGGCGTCGCGATGAACCAGGTTCAACGGCGTGCCGTCGTAGTCGCGCAGATCGTGGGCGGCGTGTAGCCCGGCCAGCGCCTTGGCGAGGATGTAGATGAGCAGCGCGCGCGGCGCCGGCAGCCCGTCCTCCCACAGGATCGTCGACAGCGGCTTGCCTTCCAGGTACTCCATCACCATCGCGGGCGTCCCGTCGTAGTCGCAGACCTCGTGGACCTGAACGACGTTGGGATGCGCGAGGCGCGCCGAGATCCGTGCCTCCTCCAGGAACTGGCGGTGCGATTCGGGGATGCCGACCAGCGACGGCCTCATCCTCTTGAGCACGACCAGCTTGCTGAACCCCTGTGGCCCTTTCGCCAGCGCCAGATAGGCGACGCCCATGCCGCCGCGACCGAGCTCCCTCAGAAGCTCGTACCGCGGGCCGGTCACGGGCGTGAGGCTGTCAGGCTTTTCCGAGCTCATTGGGGGGGGCGGCGTCTGCTGAAGCCGATCGTCATCGAGAGCGCAACGCCCGGCCCCAGCACAAAGAGCAAGCGACGGACTGTCGGTGGGAGGTATCGGCAGCTACGCGTACGAAGCTAAAGCGTGACGGCGGCGCGCCCGCGGGGGATGTGGGGGCGCATACCACCAGCCGGCGCCCGCGCCCGGCCTTCGCGCGCGATCGGGTCGCCCCCGGTCGCCACGAACCGGAACGGCGCGATTCTGATTTGTCTAGCTGTTGATGCGCGCCGCGACCGTCCACGATACGGCCCCTCGCAAGCGTAGACCTTGTTCTCGATCGACGGCGCTTCATTCTCCGGCACACAGTCGGCTTCGCCTCACCCGGCGCGGCGCGGGACCGCCGGGCTGCGCGCCTGGCAGCGTGACGCGCTGGCGCGCTTCGAGGCGAGCGCCTCGCCCAACTTCCTGGCGGTGGCGACGCCGGGCGCGGGCAAGACGACGTTCGCGCTGACCGCGGCCCGACGCGCGCTGCTGGCGCGCGCCATCCGCCGCGTCGTGGTGGTCGTCCCGACGCAGCACCTGAAGTTCCAGTGGGCGCACGCGGCGGAGCGCCTGGACATCCACCTCGATCCGGAGTGGAACGTCGGCTACGGCGGGCTGCCGCCGGACGCGCACGGCGTGGCGGTGACGTACCAGCAGGTGGCCGCGTCACCCGCGGCGCTGCGGCCGCTGGTCCGCGGCGCGCTGGTGATCCTCGACGAGATCCACCACGCCGGCGACAGCCGCGCGTGGGGCGACGCGACCCGGCAGGCGTTCGACTCGGCCTGGCGGCGTCTCAGCTTGTCGGGGACGCCGTTCCGCTCTGACCAGCGGACCATCCCCTTCATCAACTACAACGGCGATCTGGCGGAGGCCGACTTCGAATACGGCTACGGCGACGCCTTGCAGGACGGGTGCGTCGTGCGGCCCGTGTATTTCCCGCGCATCAACGGGCGGATGGAGTGGACGGCGCCGAACGGCATGGAGTACGAGGCCACCTTCGACGATCGGCTGGCGCGCGACCTCGCCGGCCAGCGGCTGCGCACCGCGCTCGCCGTCGAGGGCGAGTGGATGCCGGCCGTGCTGGCGCAGGCGCACGCCCAGCTGATGCACCTTCGCGCGCGCGATCCTCAGGCCGCCGGGCTGGTCATCACCATGGACCAGGAACACGCCAAGGCGATCGCGGCCGTGCTCGAGGAGCGCCTGGGCGTCAGCCCCACCGTCGCGACGTCCGACGATCCGACGGCGTCCGACAAGATCAGCCGGTTCGCCGACGGCATCGCGCCCTGGATCGTGGCGGTGCGGATGGTCTCCGAGGGGGTCGACATCCCGCGGCTGCGGGTCGGCGTGTACGCGACCAACACGGTGACCGAGCTGTTCTTTCGCCAGGCCGTCGGGCGGCTGGTGCGGTGGAACGCGCGCCTCGCGCGTCAGGCGGCGTACATGTTCATCCCGGACGACGTGCGGCTGCGAAAGTTCGGCGGCGCGATCGCCGAGCAGCGGCGGCACTGCCTGCGCAAGGAGTCGCGCGACGACGACGGCGGCGGCCCGAGAGAGGACGCGGGCGAGCCGCCGCCGAAAAAGACCGAGACCGAGCGGGACCTGGCGGAGCAGCTGTCGCTGTTCGCGCCCATCTCGGCGACGGCGCTCGACGAGAACGGCCGGCCGATCGAGATCGAGGGGCCGCGCGTCTACGACGCGTCGCCCGACGACGACCCGAACGGCGAGATCCCCGACCTGGCGGGCGCGCCCGGCGGCGGAGCTGAAGATCGGAGCAACGGCGCGCGCGTTCCGCTGGAGCTCGCGCCGCTGGCCGGGCAGGTGCCGCCGCCGGTCGCGGACGCGGTGCCGCTGGCCGCGCCGAAGAACAGCATGCTGGCGCGGCGGCGGCAGCTTCGCGAGCAGAACGCCGAAGCGGTCATCGACCTCGTGCACCTGACGGGCCGCACGCACCCGGAGATCAACGCCGAGCTCAATCGCAAGGTCGGCGTCAAGCGCATCAGCATCGCGACGCTGCGCCAGCTCGAACGACGGCTCGAGCTGGCGCGCACGATGCTGAAACGGCGCTAGCTCCCGTCACGCGAGCTTCAGCGGATCATGCGAGCGCACGCCCGCGGGGATCCCGCCCGTCACGTCAGCCGTCGCGACGCGCCCGTTGGTCCACAGGGTGCGTTCGGTCATGATCCGGTACACGCGCATCAGGGCGTCGCGCACCGCCGGGCCTTCGAGGATGCCGAGCGCGAGCGCCACCGCCTCGAGCGTCGCCAGCCGGTCGGGGCGCGCGGACGTGCGCAGGCGATCGACCGCGACCTCGGGAGCGGGCAACGACACGCAGGCGAGCTCGGCGCGCGCGCGGAGCCGCCGGCATGTCCGCACCGTTTGCGGCCAGGTGCCGTCCGGGACGATCAGCGTGATCGGCCGGGGGGCGCTGCGCCAGGCCGCGAGCGGCGTGGCCGACGGGTGCGGGTAGAGGAGAAGCGGCTCCGCTTCGAGCGACAACTCCGACAGGGGACCTTCGAGTGGATTGGCGGCGCCGCCGCCGGGCGCGCGACCGCGGTAGACCACCGCGCTGTTCTCGAGGCAGCGCGCCGCGAGGGCGCCGGTGTTCGTCGGCTTGCACGCTTCGAGCTGATGCAGCACGACCACCACCCGCGTGCGGGTGGCGAGCCGAGGCAGGAGGCCGCAGATGCAGAGGCTGCGGTGCATCCGGCAGTCGCCGCAGCGGAGGTGTGGCTTCGCGCGTCGGGTCAACGCCGCCGACGATACCCCACTCGCCCCCGGTCGAAAGCACCCTCTCCCCGCGGGTGGAGAGAGGGTGCGGTGCGAGGCGCTACGGCTCCGTGCCCCAGACCAGGACTCCGTTGCGGTAGAGCGTCACCTTGCTCCAGTCCGCGAGCGCCGTCTTGGTGACGTCGTACGAGTGGTCGTTCGATTCGTTGTAGTTGCTCCAGTCGTTCTTGTTCATGCGCAGCTGGATCTCACCGGTCGCGGCGCCCGCGTTGACGCTGCCCGCGGCGGCCGTGAAGCCGACCTCCAGGTAGGTGTCAGCGTTGGGACGGGTCGGCGACACCGGCACGAACGCGCGCGTGACGTTGGCGCAGTTGACCTGCGCCCAGTCGCAGTACGACGTCTGCGCGATGCCGCCTTCGTTCGTGTACCAGTAGCGGAGCTTCAGCTCCGACAGCGGCACCGCGGCGCCGCTCGCGTTGACGACGCTCAGCACAGGCTTGGCCTGGTTGTCGGCCGGGTTGATGTCGGCGGTGCGGTACTGGACCTTGAGGCCCGAGCTGCCGCCCGTGCCGCTGGCGCCACCCATGCCGCCCGCGCCTCCCGTGCCGGCGGAGCCGGCCATGCCGCCCGTGCCCCCGCTGCCCGCGGAACCGCCGGTGCCGCCCGCGCCGCCGCGCCCACCGACGGAACCACCCGTCCCTCCCGCGCCGCCGCGCCCGCCGGTGCCGCCCGCACCGCCGGCGCCGCCCGTGCCGCCGCTGCCGCCCGTCGCCACGGAGGCGACGAGCACCAGCCGGCTGCCGCTGCCGTCGGACGCGAACAGGTTGCGCGTGTTGCCGACGACGCTGTACGCGACGTCGCGCGGATCCGACAGCGCGGCGCTGCCCACGAACGGCGGCAGCGCCGACGTGTACGCCGGCAGCGCCGACAGCACGCCCGCCGCCGTCAGCTTGTACTCGACGATGCGGTTGTTGGTGGCGTCGACCGCCGCCAGCAGGACGTCGGTGCCCGACGCCACCGCCGCCAGGCCGATCTCCAGGGTGCCCGCCGCCGGCAGGTTGCCGCCCGGCACGGTCTGCGTGACGTCGGCGGTCGCGACGCCCGACGACAGCTTGAGCTGGATGAGCCGCGTCGTCGTGCCGCGATCGAGCACGAACACGACACCCGGCTTCGTCGGGTGTTTCGCCAGCCCGGTCGGCTTCATTCCCGTCGCGGTGTACGACGTCACGTAGCGCATCTTGTCGTTCCAGAAGTGAACGCGTCCGCCCACCGGATCGGCGATCACCACGTGCTCGTTGCCGGTGGCGGCGTCGTCGACGGTCGCCAGACCGGCCACGCTCTGCAGCTGGCGCGCGGTGTAGTTCGTCCCCGGCCGTCCAGCGTTCAGGTGGACCCAGAAGTGGCGGTCGTCGACGGTGCTGTTGATGCCGCCCGCCGCCGCCGTGATCTGCGTGGCCGTCACGTCCGTGATGTCCAGATCCATCTCCTGGATGCGCAGGCGATCGCCCTTCGTAACCCCGCGGGCGATGAAGTCGATCCCGGCCTTGGTCACCGTGGTCGGCGTGATGCTGTCGGCGATCTCGTCGACGAACGGGATGTCGGACCGGCTCTGCGGCCCCGCCGCCCGCGTGTAGTCATAGGCCGGGACGGTCTCGTAGAGGTCCATCTGGTGGTCGAGGAACGGACTGTCCTCGGAGTGGTCGGAGCGCGATAGATAGAGGCGATCGGGCGCCAGCCGCGACGGAACGACCTTCATCGCGACGTGCCCATTCCACGGGTGGTAGACGTACTCGCGCACCGGCGTCGTCCCGTCGAAGATCGACACGAACGTCAGCGCGCCGGCGCCCTGCGGCTTGTTGCCGACCAGCAGCTTGCTGCTGCTGCTGTCGAGCGCGGTCACGCCGACCATCTGGCCGGTCCCCTGCAGCGACAGTTGCAGGGGCAGCGACTCGGTCGCTCCCGAGACCGACGTGATCTCGTAGGTGGCACGCCCCGGGTTGCCGTACACGTTGACGATGCCGTCCTCGGCCGCGAGGTTGTCGCTGAACGCGACCCCGTCGGTTCCGATGCGCACGCGCTCGTAGGCGGGCGGCAGCATCCGGTAGAGCCGATAGGGCCCGGTCCCGCCGACGCTGATCCGCACGTCCTCGCCCGACACAGCGGCGGTCACCGGCGCGGTCATTGCCGCCGCCGACGGCGCGTAGCCGGTCTTGAACGTCCACGTGTAGCTGGTGGGGTCGACGTGGTAGGCGCCGAGCAGCGTGAACGCGCCGTGCGAGCGGTGGCCGTCGGCGCCGAACACCGACGCTTCCCGGTAGCCGTTGACGTCGACGGTGACGAACAGCGCGTGGCCGCTGCCGGCCAGGCCGCCGGGGCTGAAGTAGTGAGGCTCGTTCGAGGTGCCCGAGATGACCGGTGTCTCGCCGTACGGATGGCCCGTGTCCCAGATCCCCGACGCGTTGGTGGTGCCGGTCTTGAACACCGCCGTGTCGTATTGCCGCCACAAGTTGACGGTCGCGTTCGGAACCGGGTTGCCGGCGCGATCGACGACCTTGATGAGCACCTTGGCGGGCGCGATCGTCCACCACGCCCAGTGCGTCTCCATCCCCGGCTGGCTGATGTCACCGCCGGGCTGGCCCGCGACGCGCATGCCGACGAGGTGGATGTGCCCCAGCACGTCGTTCTCCGAGAAGATGTTGCAGTTGTTGGCATGCTCCTGGTTCGACCAGACCCAGCTGTGGATCTGCGGGACGCGTCCGTTGCCGAGCATCGGGCTCGACGTCAGGGCCGGCTCGACGACGTACTGATAGAGATCGCCGAACTCGTAGAACAGGTGGCTGGTCTCGTGCATCTCGTCGGACTCGCCGCTGCAGTACTTGCCGATCTCCCAGTTGCCGCCCAGCCAGGGGCCGGTGTCGCGGGGGCCCTCGTACAGGTCCCACATGTCCGCGTCCCTCGCCTTGTACTCCGCCGACTCGGTGTCCGCCGGCCACTCGCTCCTGACCTCGTAGCCGTCCATCGTCACGCGGATCGCGGCGCCGGTCTTGTCGCCGGCGTGGCTGCGCGCCCAGGAGAGGTCGATGAAGTCGGCCAGCTTGCGCGCGATGTACTCACGCGACGCCGGGTCGCCCCCGACCGTCGGCTGGCGGTCCATGATGTTCGCGTAGGTGTCGAACCGGGGATGGTAGATCCACGCGTGCAGCGCCGCCTCGACGCGGTTGTTGCGCGGGTTGCCGTCGCTGCCGCTCATGCTGACCGAGGCGATCGCCCAGCGCTCGCCGACCGTGCCGATGTTCAGCTTCTTCCACTGGCCGGGTGTCTCGGCGATCAGGCTGTAAGGCCACGCGAAGGTGGGCGCC
>DATBHU010000106.1:0-1869 GCA_036557265.1 Polyangia bacterium | reverse complement strand
AGGCGGCGCGGCGCGAAGACGAAGCAGCCGTCGCGGATTCCGCGTAAGGGCGCAGCCCGAGCCTCCCGTCGGCGCGTCGTCGACTTACCTTTTCCGCTGCTGGTTCAGATGTGCTGGCTGCGGTGTGGGCGTCAATGGCTGTGCTTGGGTCTCTGTTCGGCTTTCGTTGCGGCCGGTTGCGCGCGGCACACGCTCGACGCGGAGCCGTTTGACGCGGGCCCGGGCACGGTCGCCGTGGGCGACGCGGCGGTGGGGGTCAACACGACGGTCGGCCCCCCTCCATCGCCCGATGCAGGCGCCGACGCGTCGATGACCGGGAGCCCCGACGCGTCATCCGATGCAGGCGCTCCCGGCGTCTGCGTGCCTCCGTCTTCTCCGAGCTGGCGTCTGGTGGCGCCGGTGTCGGGGTCGACGGTGACGTCGGCGCAACCGGAGCTGCGCTGGCGGGGCCCCGCCGATCTCGCGGAGGTCCAGATCTGCAGCGACCGCGACTGCACCAAGAAGTACGCCGCCTACGGGGCCCAGGGGGGAGAGACGACGCCGACGTTTCAGCTGCCGCCCGGCTACTGGTTCTGGCGGGTCCGGCCGCGGGGCGGGGACGACTTCAGCTGGACGCAACCGTGGCTCTTCCGCGTGCGCCGGCGCGCGCCCGGCTACGCGCCGCGCGCGAACACCGCGGTCCAGCCGTTCAGCGACTACAACGGAGACGGTTATCCGGACTTCGCGATCAGCGACACCACCACGACCACCGTCTATCTCGGCGGCGCCGACGGCATCGCCGAGGACCGCGTGCTGCACGTCGAGACCGCCGGTATTTACAGCACGGCGCTCGGCTTTCGCGAGCCGGGCGCGGACGTGAACGGCGACGGGTTCACCGACTTCGGATCGAAGCGTGACATCGCAGTTCCAGGACAGAACTGGCCGACCCGGATCGCCTTGATCCAGTTCGGCGGCAGCGGGGGCTTCGTCGGTTTCAACGCGATCGTCGAGGTGCTGACCGAGTACTACCCGCTCTGGGTGGGCGAGCCGGCGGGGCTGGGCGACTTCGACGGCGACGGATACGGCGACATGATCATGACGATGCGTTACGGCGGGGCCATGCTGCGCGGCTGCGCGCCCGCGCCCGCCCAGAGCCCATGGGGCTTCTTCGGCTGCGGCGACTGTCAGGCGCAGCAGGTCACGACCGGCGATTTCGACGGCGACGGCCGCAGCGACGTGATCTTCGCGGACGGCTCCAGCATCAGCGTCTACCCAGGGAATTCCGCCGCGATCAGCGGGGTGCGCATCCCCGGCGCCGTCGGGGTCACCGTGATCGATTTCAACTACGACGGCTACTCCGACCTCGTGGTCCGGCGCGGATGGCCCACCGTCACGCTCGAGCCCCACGAGGGCGGTCCGAGCGGCCTGTCGTACGCGCTGTCGTCGGTGCCGCAGCCGTCGGATTTCTGGGCGGTCGGCGATTTCGACGGCGACGGTTACTGGGACACGATCGAGCCGAACTGCACGGACTGTCGCCCCCCCACGATGTGGGTCCGTTACGGCGTTCCGGACGGGTGGGGCGCGCCGCGCCCGCGGACCACGGCGCTCGACGGGTCGCTGCTCGGCGCTCAGACGGCGACCGTCGACCTGAACGCCGACGGTTACGACGATCTGCTGGTCGAGGGCCCGGGTGACGGCACCACGTCCTGGTACGCCGGCTCGCCCGCGGGGCTGGCGAACGTGCCGACGGTGATCGTTCGCCGCTAGGCCAGCCGCATCCCATCCGCTCTCAAGGTTCATAGCCCTTTTCAAGTTCGTCGCGGCGCGCCCCGCCTGGAAGGAGCTTCGCCGAGGCCAACCGGTCCGCCGGCGCGCATCCACCCAAGAGTG
>DATBHU010000105.1:0-9147 GCA_036557265.1 Polyangia bacterium | reverse complement strand
AGCGGCGGGATCCTCGACTTCGATTCGAACGCCGGCTGTGTCATCGACGGGCGGCGGGCGGAGAACGTGGTCTGGCAGGCGGCGCCGCCGGCGGGGACGTACCTGGTGCGCGTCAACACCACGTCGCTGTGCGGCGCGTCCGCGGCCCGGTGGAACGTCCGCGCGATCCTGGCGGGCGCCGAGATCGCCGCCAGCCAGGGCACGAGCCTGACCGGCGACACGCGGTTCTCCAAAGGGCCCGGGAGCGGCGTTCAGGCGCTGACCTTCGATGTTTCCCCTCCGTGATCTTCGCGGGGCCGCCGCGCTCGGCGCCGCGGCGCTGGCGTCGATCGCGGCAACGGCGCACGCCGAGTCTGGCGCGCCTCCCGTGTACGAGACCGTCGTCCGCGCCCCGGGGCAGCCGCCCCAGCCGGTCAGCACGGCGGTCGACGCCGACCAGGCGCGGCGGCTCCCGGGAACAGGCGGTGATCCGGCGGTCGCGGCGCAGGATCTGCCGGGGACGGCGCGACCGGCGCCCGGCGCGACGGGGCTCGTGATCTGGGGCGCGACGCCCGCGGAGAGCCGGATCATCTTCGACGGCATCGAGATCCCGGCGCTGTACCACTTCGGCGGCTTTCGTTCGACGGTCGGCGCGGAGCTGGTCGGCCGCATCGAGGTGGTCCCCGGCGCCTTCAGCGCGGAATACGGGCGAGCGGTCGGCGGCCTGGTCCGCGTCGACGGGCGCGGCCTCGAACGCGACGGGACGCACCTCGTGCTCGACGCCAACCTGCTCGACGCGTCGGCCTCCGTTCGCAGCGCCATCCGCCCGGGCCTGCGCGTCGGCGCCGCCGTTCGCGCCAGCTATCTCGAACAGACCTACGGCCGCTTCGCGCCGGCGGACACCACCGCGCTGTTCCCGATCCCGCGCTACGCCGACGCGCAGGTCGACGCGAGCCTCGACGTCGGCGCGGGCGGCACGCTGCGGGCGCTGTTCCTGGCTTCCTCCGACCGCGTGCGCCGCGATCTCGGCGCCAGCGCCCTCGGCTTGCCGGACCGCGCGGAGCAGCAGGACCAGCGCTGGTGGCGGGGCGCGCTGCTGTACGCGGAGCGCGGCACCGGCGACGGCCTCGCCGCGACTCTTTATGTCGGCGGCGACCGCAACAGCCTCGAGCAGAGCTTCGGGCCCGCGCCCGCGTCGCAGGCCGTCGCCGCGACCGAAGTCGGCCTGCGGGCGCGCTACCGCGCCGAGGTCGCGACCGGGCTGCGGCTCACGCTCGGCGTCGACTCCCTGGTGGACCGCGCGCGCGTCCGGCGCTCCGGGAGCCTGACCGTGCCCGCGCGCGAGGGCGACATCACCGTGTTCGGCCAGCCGCCGGGCGACGACGTCAACACCGACAGCTGGACCGCCACCGTCGGAGATCTGGGCGCGTTCGCGCTCGCCTCGCTGACGCGCGGCCCGTGCGCGCTCTCGCCCGGCCTGCGCGCCGACGCGTTCCCCGTCGACGGCGATCGCCTGCTCCCGCCCGTCGGGGCGACGCCGCGGATCGGTTTCTCCCACCTCGACTGGGCGCTCGACCCGCGGCTCGCCGCCGCGTGCGCGCCCGCGCCCGGCCTGATCCTCAAGGGCGCCGCCGGCCTCTATCACCAGCCGGCGACGCCGGCGGACCTGAGCGCCGTGTTCGGCGCGCCGTCGCTCGGTCCGTCCCGCGCCGTTCACGCGACGCTGTCCGTCTGGAAGGCGCTCACCGAGCGCAGCAACGTCGAGGTCACGGGCTTCTACCGGCGCCTCGACGATCTGCCGGTGCGCTCGCCGCTGGCGACGCCGATCCTCGCGCAGGCGCTCACGTCCGACGGGCGCGGGCGCGCCTTCGGCCTGAGCGCGCTGGTCCGCCGCGAGCTCGGCGCCGGCACGCTGGCGTGGTTGACGTACACCCTCGCGCGCAGCGAGCGCTGGACGGACGACGGCCCGGTCCGGCTGCTCGACTTCGACCAGACCCACGTCCTCACGGCGCTCGCCAGCCACGCGCGGGGGCGCTGGACCTTCAGCGCGCGCGCGCGGTACGCGACCGGCATGCCGCGGACGCCGGTCACCGGCAGCTTCTTCGACACCGCCGGCGGCGTCTATCAACCGATCTTCGGCGCCCAGAACAGCACGCGCCTGCCGCCGTTCTTTCAGGCCGACGCGCGCGTCGATCGGGCGTTCGTGGTCGGCGCGATGACCGTCACGCTCTATCTCGACGTGCAGAACCTCACCGGCCGGCGAAATCCCGAGGAGATCGTCTACGCGCAGGACTTCCGCTCGTCCGGCTATCTCACGGGGCCGCCCTTGCTGGTCCTGCTCGGGCTGAGGATCGAATCGTGAGAGGCGCGGCGCTGGTCCTCGCCGCGGCCGTGGCGACGGCCGGTTGCCGGCCGGCGCTGGACGATCGGCCCTGGCTGGTGACGAAGGCGCAGATCCTCGCGGTCAGGGCCGAGCCGCCCGAGGTCGCCGTGGGGCGCGACGTGGTGATGGAGGCGGTGGCGCTGGATCCCACCTTCGCCGCGGACGTGTCGTCCACGGCGTGGACGCTGTGCAGGACGCCGAAGCCCCTGGGCGAGAACCGCGTCGTCGCCGAGGCGTGCCTCGCGCCGGCGGCGGCCGACGCCGCCGGCAACCCGGTCACGCTCACGATCCCGACGGACGCTTGCCAGCAATTCGGTCCCAGCACGCCCCAGCCGCCGCCCGGCGCGCCGCCGACGCGCCCGCGCGATCCGGACGCCACCGGCGGGTATTTCCAGCCGGTCACGGCCGTGCTCGCGGACGCGACGGCGATCGCGCTCGAGCGGGTCGCCTGCGGCCTGCCGGACGCGTCGCTGGCGATCGCGCAGGCGTATCAAGCGGCCTATCGCCCGAACCTGAACCCCACCATCGCCGCGCTCACGCTCGTCGCCGACGGCGCCCCGGTCGACACCGGCGCGGTCCCGCGGGGCGCGCGCATCACCGTCACCGTGAGCTGGCCGGCCGCCACGGCCGAGACGTTCCCGGTGTTCGATCGCACCGGCAACACCCTGGTCGACACGCAGGAGATCCTGACGGCGTCCTGGTACGTGACGGGCGGCGCGCTCGATCGGGCCGCGGCGGAGATCTCCGATCCGTCGGTGCTTTCGACGTCGACGGCCTGGACGGCGCCGGAGGAGGCGGGACCGGTCGACCTCCTCGTCGTGCTCAGAGACAGCCGCGGCGGAGCGGCCTGGTCGCGCGCGACCTTCACGGTCGAGTGACGCGCCGGCCGCGCGTCGTCAGGGCACGCTCGTTTCCGTCGCGCGCCATGTCCCTAACGATCTCGTGCGGGGAGCCCGCGCCATGCGCGGACCAGGATCTCCTGGTCGGCTTCGGCCCGCACCCCGATACGGAGGTAGTCGGGCAGACCGAAGCTGCTGCAATGCCGGACGAGGATGCGGCGCTGTCGAAGATAGTTCGCGATCGCGTTCGCTCGCTCGCTCCTGAAGAGGAGAAACGGGCCGCCGGTCCGCTCCGGCGGCCCCGCCACGCGCGACAGGCGCTCCGCCAGCGACGATCGCAGGGCGGCGATTCGCGCGCGGATCGAGCCGACCTCGGCGAGAAGCAGGCGCGCCGCGACGACCCCCGCGGCCTGCGCCGCGCTGGACACGTTCCAGGGCGGCAACCCGGTCTGGACCGCCGCCGCGACGGACGCCGACGCGAGGAGGTATCCGAGGCGCAAGCCGGGCAAGGCGAACACCTTGGTCAACGAGCGCAACAGCGTGACGTTGGGCGCGAGCGCGACGCTCTCCACGCCGTCGAACATCGGCAGATAGGCCTCGTCGATGACGAACAGCGTGCCTGGCCAGCGGCGGGCGAGCCCTTCGAGCTCACCTGCCGGCGCGGCTGTCAGGCAGGGGTTCGACGGGCGGCAGATGAATGCGATCGCGATCGGTGACGCGCCGAGCGCCGCCTCGAGCGCCTCGACCGGGAAGGCAAACGCCGGCGCCGGCATCCGGATAGACGCCACGCGCGCGCCGCTGACCTTCAGCGCCTGCTCGTATTCCCCGAAGGTCGGCGTCACGACGACGCCGCACCGGCCCGCTCCGGCGAAGACGCGCGCCAGCGCCCAGATGAGCTCGACCGCGCCGGCGCCGACGACCACCCGCTCCGGAGAAAGATCGTGCAAGGGGGCGATCGCCTCGCGCACCGGGAGGGCTGTCGGATGCGGGTAACGCGACAGGTCCGCGTCTCTGATGGCCGCGACGATCTCAGCGGGCGGCGTGAGAGATGAGACGCCGGTCGAGAAGTCGAGGAACCGCCCGTCGTCGCTGCCGCCGTGGATGGTGGGCGGCAACCCGACCAGCTCGGGGCGCGGCTCAGGGTGCACGGCACACTCCGAAGACCGCCATCGCCACCGCCAGGCCGGCGGCGCCCAGCATGACGCGGACGGCCCGGTCGACGTCTCCCGGCTCCGGCGCGCGCAGGCCGGCGCCCAGCCGGTAGTGGCCTGCCTTCTCCAGCTCGACGCCCAGGGCGCCGGCCATCGTCGCCATCGGGTGGCCGGCGTTCGGGCTCTCGGTCATCCGCCGATCGCGCGCCCAGACCGCGAGCGCGCGTCCGGGAGAGCCGCGCCCGAGCGGCGACGAGAGCGCGAGCAACAAGGCCGTCAGGCGCGCCGGCACCAGGTTCGCGACGTCGTCGAGGCGGGCGGCCGCCTTCCCGAGCCACTCGAGATCGCCGCGATAGCCGATCATCGCGTCCAGCGTGTTGACGGCGCGGTAGGCGAGGGCGGCGGGTACGCCGCCGATGACATAGAAAAACAGCGGCGCGACGATCGAGTCCGAGGCGTTCTCCGCGACGGACTCGACGGCGGCCGCCGCGACCAGCGGCGCCCCGAGCGTCTTCGTGTCGCGCGAGACGAGACTCCCGAGCGCGGCGCGCGCGCCCTCGAGGTTCCCGGCGGCGAGCGGGCGCGACACGCTCCAGCCGGCGGCGGCCAGCGCGCGCACGGCGAAGGCGCTCTTGAGCAGGAAGACGGCGAGGATCCAGTGCGCGGCGCCCCGCGTGTGCCGCAAGGCGAGCCAGCCGATCCCTCCGAAGAGGCACGGACCCGCGGCCGCCATGAAGGCGCCCCACAGGAACGCCGGCAGCGGCCCGGTGGGCGCGCGCCGCCGCAGCGCCGATTGCATGCGGCCCATCCAGACGACGGGATGCAGGCGCGCCGGAGGCTCGCCGAGCACGAGATCGACGGCGAGCGCCCCGAGCAGGATCGTCACGCCGTCGGACAAGCGTTCTCCTCGCGCCAGCGCCCGACGCCGCGCGAGACCGCGCCGAAGACCGCCGCGCCGATCGCAGACCCGCAGGCCGTGTGCTTGCCCGCGAAGCGCTCGCGTCGCACGTCCGCGCGCGCGGCGACGACGATGCAGTCCGTACCCGTTCCGGTGGCCGGGTGGCCGCTCGCCCGGCTGCGCAGCTTTGCCGCGAGCACCGCTGCCGTGCGCGCCTCGACCGCGATCGCCGTCGCTTCGAGCAGCCCCTCGTCGGTCAGCCCGATCGAGACGCGACAGAGGAGGTTGATGGTTCCGGCGGGCGCCGGCGGGGCCGCCGTCGGATCGCCGACGGCCAGGAGGTTGCCGAGGCCCACGGTGGCCAGACAGTCGGCCTGCACGCCGTCACGTTCGGCCCGCTCGATCTCGTAGGTGCGGACGTCCCGCGCCGTCATCAAGCCGACCGCGCGCGGGGCTCCCACCTGCAGCAGGGTCTCCCGCAGGAGCGCGCCGGCGTCGACCGCCGGTCCGAGCTCGCCCCGCCGGACCTCCCGCCAGACGACCGTGTCCGCCTGCGTCCGGCCGCCGTTGACGATCGCCCACGACAGCGCGTCGTGAAGGCCGCCGAGCCGCACGACCAGCGCGCGGGTCGCGGCCGTCTCGACCACCTCGACGCCGAGCTCGGACGGTGGTTGGGCGGCGTCGATTGCGGTCACGGGAGGAGCCTGCTGGTCCAGGGCGGGCGCCGTCAAGGACGCGCGGCGCCTCCTCGCGCGAGGCCCATCAAGACGCCGGGCGCGAAGCGGCGATCGATGAAGTCCGCCAGTCCGTCGAAGACGTCGTCGAGCGAGCGGTGAGGCGCCGCGAACAACCGGCTCATGGCGCCGGCGGATTCGAACAGGCCGTGCGCGTACACGCCGAGCACGTTGTCGCGCTGCCAGCCGATCGGCTCGCCCTCTTCGTTGCGGAGCGCGACGCCCGTGCCGGCGCCGGCTCCAGGTCGCAGCGCCGTGTGGCCGTGGCGGATCTCGTAGCCGTCGAACGCGAGATCCGCGAGGGGCGACCAGGGGCCGCCGAGGGGCGCGAACCGCGCGCGCGTCCGCCGGAGCAGCTTTTCGCGCGCGAAGGTCGTCTCGAGCGGCAGCAGGCCGAGGCCGCGCCCGTCGCCGTCCACGCCGTGCGGGTCTCGCAGCGCCTCCCCGAGCATCTGCAGGCCGCCGCAGATGGCGAGCACGCGTCCTCCGCTCGCCGCGTGGCGGGCGACGGACGCGTCGAGGCCGACCTCTCTCATCCAGGCCAGGTCGCCGGCGGTGTGCTTCGACCCCGGCAGCACGATCCAGTCGGCGCCGTCGACGTCACTCGGCGTCCGCGCCCAGCGCAGGCGCACGCCCGGGCACCGGCGCAGCGGCTGAAATTCGTCGAGGTTCGAGAGGCGGGGAAAGGCGAGGAGCGCGACGCGGATCTCATGTCCGGCGCCATCGTTGCGGCCCTCGCCGGGACGGCCGTCGTCCGCTCCGGGCTCGTGGAACCAGCCGTCTTCTTCGGGCAGACCGTGCGCGCGCCACAGCGGGAGCACGGCGAGCGTCGGGACGCCCGTGAGGCGCTCGAGCTGTTCCGGTCCTGGCGCCAGCAAGCTCTCATCCCCGCGGAAGCGATTGAGCACGAACCCGCGGATCATCGCCCGCTCCGCGGCCGGCAGCAGCTGGTGCGTGCCGTAGAGATGCGCGAAGGCGCCGCCGCGATCGATGTCGACCACCAGCAGGCAGGCCGCGTTGGCCTCGCGCGCGGTGCGCATGTTCACGTAGTCGGAGGCGTGGAGGTTGATCTCCGCGGGCGAGCCCGCGCCTTCGATCACGACCAGGTCGTTCTCGCCCAGCAGCGCGCGGAGCGCGTCGCGCGCGTGCGGCCAGAGCTGCTCGCTGCGCGCGCGCCACGGCGCCTCGGCGAGATCCGCGCGCACGCGCCCCAGGACGACGATCTGGCTGCGCGTGTCGCGCTCCGGTTTCAGCAGGACGGGGTTCATCCGCACGTCGGGCCGGGCGCGCGCGGCGAGCGCCTGGAAGTACTGCGCGCTGCCGATCTCGCCGGGCGTCCCGTCGAGGGTGGGGACGACGCGCGCGTTGTTGCTCATGTTCTGCGCCTTGAAGGGCGCGACGGTGAGACCTCGCCGCGCGTACCAGCGGCACAGCGCCGTCGCGAGCCAGCTCTTGCCCGCGCCGCTCGTCGCGCCCAGCACCATGACCGCGGCCGCCGCCATCACGCCTCCAGGTGCGGAAACGCGATCCACCGTCCGCCGGCGCGCTCGACCCGGATCGCGCCCTCGAACGTGTCGACGAGCGCCGCGTGCAGGCGCGCGTCGTCCGCCGCGCCCTCGGCGCGGATACGCCCGTTGTCCATCAGCACCACGCGATCGGCGACGAGCGCCAGCGAGAGATCGTGGAGCACGCTCACCACGGTCGTTCCCGCCGCCGCCCGCCGCCGCAGCAGCCGCGCCAGCGCCGCCTGGTGGGGCGGATCGAGGTGGGTCGTCGGCTCGTCGAGCAAGAGCAGCGGCGCCTCGACCGCCAGCGCGCGCGCCAGCAGCACCCGTTGCCGCTCGCCCCCCGAGAGCTGATGCGGCCGGCGGTCCCGCCACGCCGTGCACTCGGCCTCCTCCATGGCGCGATCGGCGGCGGCCTCGTCCGCCGCGCTCGGCGACGCGACCAGCCCGACGTGCGGCAGCCGTCCCAGGAGGACGATCTCGCGCGCGGTCAGATCGCCCGTGGCTGCCGCCTGCTGGGCGAGCCAGGCGATCCGGCGGCCGCGCTCTCGCGGCGTCCAGTCGCCGAGCGGCTGGCCGTCGAGGCGCACCTCTCCGGCCTGCGGCGCTTGCAGGCCCGCGAGGACGCGGAGCAGGGTCGACTTGCCCGCGCCGTTCGGGCCCACGATCGCCGTCCAGCCCGGCTGCACGTCCACCGTGACGTCGTCGACCGCCCGCGTGGCGCCCAGCGAGACCCGGATGCCCGCCGCGCGCAGCGCCGTCACGACGCCTGCCTCCGCCGCAGCAGCCACAGCAGGTAGCCGCCCCCGAGCAGGGCGGTGAGCACGCCGACCGGCACCTCCTGCGGTGCCATCACCGTTCGCGCCAGCACGTCCGCCGCGAGCAGCAGCGCGCCGCCGGCCGCCGCGCTCGCCACCAGCGTGAAGCCGTGGGTGGCCGGCGCGAACCGCCGCACCAGGTGCGGCGACACCAGCCCGACGAACCCGACCAGGCCGGCCTGCGAGATCGCCAGGCCGGTGGCGAGCGCGAGCGCGCCGACCAGCACCACCCGGACGGGCCCGAGCGCGACGCCCAGGCTGACCGCCGTCTCCGTCCCCAGCGTGAGCGCGTCGAGCGCGCGCGAGAAGCGCCAGGCGACCGGGAGGGTGACGGCCAGCCCCAGGCCCATGACGGCGCAGCTGCTCCAGCCGAGGAACCCGGTGCTCCCGAGCATGAAGGCCTGCTTGCCGCGCAGGGCGTCGGGCGCCGCGCTGGTGATCAGATCGGTCACGGCCGCGAGCACGAAGCCGACCACGACGCCGGCGAGCAGGAGCCGCGTCGTCTCCTGCACGCCGCGGGCGAGGGCGAGCGTCAACAGGACGCCGAGCAACGCGCCGACGAAGGCGGCCCCGACCAGGCCGATGCGCGCGATCTCGGCCGCCGTCGACACGCTGATCACGTGTCCGCCCAGCGCCGCCGTCGCGAGCACCAGCACCACGCCGAGCACCGCGCCGGACGCCGAGCCGATCAGGAAGGGATCGGCGAGCGGGTTGCGAAACAGCCCCTGCGCGATGGCGCCGGATAACCCGAGCAGCGCGCCCGTCAGCCAGGCGCCGAGCGTTCGCGGCGCCCGGATCTGAAGGACGATCAGCCGCCCGTCCTCGCTCCCGAGCGCGCGG
>DATBHU010000104.1:0-10681 GCA_036557265.1 Polyangia bacterium | reverse complement strand
GTCGTCCTCGACGGCGAGCACGTTCTCGAAGATCACCGGCAACACGGCCAGCGTCGGCGCGGCGCCCGGCCCGGCGAAGCGCACCGCCACCGCCGGCTCGCGGCCGCGGTCCCTGATCACCAGCACGCCGCCGCCCGGCGCGGGCCGGACCATCTGCGAAACGTGGCTGGTGAGGTCCGCGGGGGTGCTCCAGCTGGCGACCTCGGCCCCGGTCCGCAGGTCGAGCTCGCGCGCGCGGTCGCCGTTCCAGGCGAACAGGCGGCCCGCGCGCAGCTCCGGCCACGGAACCCGCACCATGATCTGCGAGGCCGACGGCGGCGTTCCGGGCGCCTGCCAGAGCACCCGCCCGTCGGCCAGGTTGACGGCGACGATGTCGCTGCCGATGAACAGCGCCCGTTTCGCGTCGCCGGGCACGATCCGGATCGAGCTCGGCGCCTGCGGGAGGGCGAAGCTCCGCAGCGTCTTGCCCGTGCGCGCATCGAGCGCGGAGACCGTCACCGCGCCCTGGCGGCGATCGGCGGGGTCGGCGGCGACGTAGAACAGACCGCCGGCCGCCGCGAACGGCGGGTCGTAGCGGGCGGTCGGGACGCGCCACAGCTCGCGGCCGCTGTCGAGATCGATCGCGACCATCACGCTGCGCGCCCGCGACACCTTCGGTCCGAACCCGGTCGCGTCCTCGGGCGGCAGGGACTCGCTGCAGACGCCGACGGCGACATGCGGCCTGGCGACCGTCGCCGGCTCCGACCGGAAGCAGAGGCGCCGGGTCCAGCGCTGCTTGCCCGTCGCCAGATCGACGGCGGTCGCGCCGATCACCCGGTACACCAGCGCCAGATCACCCGCCAGCCTGACCTCCGGCCGGTCCTCGTTGGGCATCGGCAGCCGCCAGCGCTCCTTGCCGGTGCGCACGTCGAGCGCGACCAGCGCCGCCGGCTTCTCGTACGCCCAGGTCAGCGCCAGGCCGGCGGCCACGGGGGTGCGCGCCAGCAACGACGGAAGCCCCGACAGGTCGCCGGGCGTCGTCCAGAGCGGGCGCAGGCGCGGCAGGCTGGAGACGGGCGGAACCGCGTCGATGATCGGCGGCGGGTGCGGCCCCGCGGGCGGCGCGGCGCCCAGCAGCAACGGCAGCGCGGCCAGCGTCAACGCGACGGCCGGACGCGACACCCGCTGCCGTCCCACCGCCCGCCGCATCGACCGACCCCGACGCGCGCGTCGCGCGGGCGCTAGTCCTTCTCGACGCGGACGGCGACGACGGTGATGTTGTCGAGGCCGCCGTTCCGGTTGGCGGTCCCGATCAGCCTCTCGCAGATGGCGTCCAGATCGTCGTCGCCGGTGGCGATCGCCTCGATCTCCTCGTCCTTCACCATGCCGGTCAGGCCGTCCGAACAGATGACGTACAGGTCGCCGAGCGCCGGCTTGTCGACGTGAACGTCGACCTGCACCGTGTCCTTCATCCCGAGCGCGCGCACGATGACGTTCTTGTGCGGGAACGCCGCGATCTCGTCGGGCGAAAGGTTTTTCATCTTGATGTAGTCGTTCAGCAGCGAGTGATCCTCGGTCAGCTGCTTCATCACGCCGTCGCGCCGCCGGTAGAGGCGGCTGTCGCCGACGTGGCCGACGATCAGCGCGCGGTCGAGGAACAGCGTCGACACGACGGTGGTCCCCATGCCGTGGCAGCGCGGATCCTTCTGCGCCTGCTCGTGGATCTTCAGGTTCGCCAGCTTGATGGCGGTCACCATCCGGTTCACGTCGTAGCGGTGCCCGTGATCCATCTTGAACGGCCAGGTCAGCTGCTGGTCGTCCTGGGTCGCCTTGAAGAAGCCGACGATGGTCTCGACCGCCATGCGGCTGGCCACCTCGCCGGAGGCGTGCCCGCCCATGCCGTCGGCGACGATCGCCAGGCGCTCGCTCTCGGGCAGGTAGAAGGAGTCCTCGTTGTGGGCGCGCTTCATCCCCACGTTCGAGTCGCCCGCGAACCGCAGCCGCATGCCGTCCAGAGGAAACGACGAGCTCATCGCTGGCCGTCCATGCTATCGCTGCGCGGCCGGACAATCAACGCGGAGGGCGGTTTCAGGAAGTCGATGTGCGGCCCCAGCGAGATGGCGACCGGCTCCTGCGCCCGGTAGAGGTCGCCGTCGATGGTGTAGGCGAAGGCGCCGTTCTTCGACTGCACGTGCATCTCCGAGGCGACGGCGCTGAACGCCCGCCGTTCGGAGATGCCCCGCCCGCGCTGGACCGCCCACAGGTCCGCGGTCAGCGACATCGGCCGCCCGTGAATCGCCAGCACGCCGAAGCGCTCGGGGTCGTCGTCCGCGCGGTGCACGAGCTTGAAGCCGAGGCCCACCTCGCGGACCGTCCCCGCCATCAGGCCGACGAACGTCGTCCGCTCCAGCAGCTGGCCGTCGACGCGGACCGAGCCCTCGAACCGCTTGAACAGCCGGCGTATGAACGGCCCGTTCCACGTCGCTGAGAGGAAGCCGCGGAACAGCAGCCAGGCCGCGCGCCCCGGACCGTAGCCGCTCGGCGCGTAGTATTCGGTCAGGAAGTTCGCGGCCAGACCGCTGCCGAACAGGAAGCCGAGCTCGTCGCCGATGCGCAGGCAGCGCCGCCGGATGGTGTCGAGCGGCCGCCCGGCCCGGGCCGCCTCGACGATCGCCGTCAGGAAGACAGAGGGGCGTTCCTTGATCGCCAGCGACGTCGCCACGACGTTCATCGTCCCACCGCACAGGATCGCGACCGGCGGGATCGGATCCGCGCCGAACACGCGACCCAGCGCGGTGACGGTCTTGTGCAGGGTTCCGTCGCCGCCGTGCACGGCGATCACGTCGGGCGGGGAGCGCCGCCACTCGGCCACGGCGGCGTCCAGCTCGTCGAACGACTTGGGCGCGAACACCCGCCCGCGGTCGCCGACCAGCGCCTGGAATTCGGCCGCAATCCGGGGATTGCGGCGGTTGGCGCGCGATCGCGGGTTGACGAGGACCGCGATCATGGGGCTCCGCGCGACACGCTCACGCGTCGTCGTCCGCGCCGTCGTCTTCGTCTTCCGCCTCGGCCTCGCCCTGGCCCCCGGTCAGCTCCGCCGTCAGGGCGCCGATCTTGGGATACCAGCCCTCCAGCACCTCGGTGATCTGCCGCGCCTGCTTCTCGTTCGAGATGTTGAACGACGACTGCTTGCGGTAGCTCCCCTTGCTCTTCTTGAAGCGGACGATCGCCATCTTGGGCGGCCGGAACTTCCCCTTGGCGCGGTCGAGCTCCTGGAACAGGAACATCACCGTCGCCCAGCTGCCCTTGGTCAGGACCGTGCGATCGATCTGCTTGCGGACGAGGACGCCTTCGTCTTCGTAGTCGTAGGTGAGCTCGTCGAGGCTCTCGGGCATGGTCCTGCTGGGACTTTACCCCGTCTGGCCGGACTTGGTCTGGCCGGACTTGGACCTGGACCTGGTCACGTCAGTCGCGCGATGGCGGCCTGATCGTCAGGCGAGAGGTCGATGAACTCCAGCCCCATGCCCGGAAACCTGTCCTTGGCGCCGCCGCGCGCGACGCGCACCACGCGGCCCTGCGTGCGGATGTGCCGCCCGCCGGGCAGGTCGAACTCCATCACCAGCGTCTCGCCCACCTCGAACAGCAGGTCCGAGCGCAGGAACGCCCCGCCGCCCGAGATGTCACCCGACGCGAACCGGATCGGCTTGCGCACGCGCTTGGCGGCGTCGGAGATCATCACGGGGACTTCGAGGTTGTGGCGGGGGTGCTTGCGGGTGTCGCGCGCCGTGCCGTTCACGGGCGCAGCTCCACGGCCAGCGCGGAGCGGACCTCGACCGACACCCGCGCGCCCGCGGTCAGCAGCAGCTCGCGCGACTGGAGCCGGCGCGCGATCTCGACCGAAACGGCCACCGGCGCGTTGACCAGCGTGGAATCCACCGGACGCAGGTGGGCGAGCATCGACCGCGGCACGGTCACCAGCGATTCGGTCGACGCGTTGGCGGGGACCGCGCAGCTCACCACGACGGTGGCGCCGAACGGACGCAGCTCGATCAGCGAGCCGCCCGCGGCGCCCAGCGACAGCGTCAGCCCGCCGCTCGTGTCGACGCGCATGCCGGCCGAGGGCGCCGAGCCGTTGATCGCCTGCAGCTTGGGCAGGGCCGGGACCGAGAGGTCCGCGACCGGCAGCTCCGAGTCGGCGGACAGCAGGCTGATGTGATCCGGAACGGCCGCGATCGCCTGGGGCGCCGCCTCGCCCACGACGCCGCCGACGACGCCGGCCACGTCCGGATAAACGCGCGGGAACGTCCGCACCACCGTCAGGGGCGATCCCGACGCGCCGAGGCCGACGCCCACGCCGGCCAGCTCCTCGAGGTCGACCGAGCTGCCGCGCGTCGCGAGGGCGCGGTTCGCGAGATCGACGTCGCGCAGGATGCATCCTTGATCGGGCGCGGCGGCGGCCAGCGGATCGACCAGGCCCAGCACGTCCGCCTCCGGGCCGGCGGCGGCGGCGCGGAAGCCGAGCACCGAGACCGTGGCCGGATGATCGGGGCTCACCTCGAAGCGGACCGACAGCTCGGCGGAGTACGCGGCCGGCTGTGTCTGCGCGTCCGGCATGTGCCCCCCGCCGTCGCAGCCGAGGGTCGGCACGGCGCCACACACCAAGGGTGCGAGGCACACGACGAGCGCCCGAAAGCGGTTTCCGGAAGACCTCATAGCGGACCAAACACTATACCGCGTTGCGTGCCTCGTTGCGAATTCGCGTGGGGAGCCGGCGAGCTCTGCTCGCCGCGCACCATCGCGGGAGGGTAAGGGAACCCTCCCAGGGTTCCTGAAGTGGATTGACCGGGCCCGGAACCGACCCCGCCGGGGCCGGCCCGGTTAATCGTGGTATGAACCTCCGCTTTCATGTCTCGCATCAGCGCCGAAGAGGTCCGTGAGCTCGCGTTGCTCGCCCGCCTGCGCCTGTCGGAGCAAGAGGTCGCGGCGATGACCGACAATCTGGGCGCGATCCTGGAGTATGTCGATGCCCTGCGCGCGCTCGACACCGCGGCGGTCGAGCCGATGACGCACGCGGTGCCGTTCGACTGCCCGACCCGGGCCGACGAGGTGAAGCCGTCGCTGGCGCTCGACGAGGCGCTGGCGAACGCCCCCCGCCGCGACGGCGACTTCTTCCAGGTTCCCCGGATCGTCCCCGGTCCGAGCGCGGACGGAGAGGGCGGCGGGTCGTGACGGCGGCGGCGCTCGACCCGCGCGCGGCGACGGCGGCGGCGATCGCCGACGGCGTGCGGGCCGGCAAGTGGCGCGCGCGCGACGTCGTCGAGCAGTACCTCGATCGCATCGCGCGGCTCGACGGCGCGCTCGGCTGCTACCTGCTGGTCGACGCCGAGGGGGCGCGGCGCCGCGCCGACGCCGTGGACGCCGCCCGCAAGGACGGGCGCGATCCCGGTCCGCTCGCCGGCGTCCCGCTGGGCGTGAAGGACATCTTCTGCACGCGCGGGGTCGAGACCACCTGCGCGTCGAAGATCCTGAAGGGCTTCGTGCCGCCCTACGAGTCGACGGTGACGGAGCGGCTCGCCGCGGCGGGCGGCGTGATGCTGGGCAAGCTGAACATGGACGAGTTCGCGATGGGCTCGTCCAACGAGAACAGCGCCGTCAAGCCGGTGAAGAACCCGTGGTCGCTCGCGCACGTGCCGGGCGGATCGTCGGGCGGCTCGGCCGCCGCGACCGCGGCGTCGCTGTGCGCGGGCGCGATCGGCACGGACACCGGCGGCTCGATCCGGCAGCCGGCCGCGCTGTGCGGCGTGGTCGGGGTGAAGCCGACCTACGGGCGTGTGTCGCGCTACGGCGTCATCGCGTTCGCGTCGTCGCTGGATCACCCGGGCCCGTTCGGACGCACCGTGGAGGACGCGGCCGCCCTGCTGGAGGTGATGGCGGGCGCCGACGACCACGACGCGACGAGCATCCCGGCGCCGGTCGGAAAGTACCGCGCGGCGGCGCGCGCCGGGCGGGAAGGGACGGAGCCGCTCAAGGGGCTCCGTCTCGGCGTTCCCGACGAGTATTTCCAGCCCGGGATGGACGCCGAGGTCGAGGCGGCGGTGCGCGCCGCGATCGACGAGCTGGGGCGCGCCGGCGCGCGCATCGTCAAGGTGTCGCTGCCCAACACGAAGTACGCGATCGCGACCTACTACCTCGTCTGCACGGCGGAGGCGTCGTCGAACCTGGCGCGCTACGACGGCGTTCGCCACGGATTTCGCGCGTCCGGCGCGCGCTCGCTCGAGGAGATGTACACGAAGACGCGCGGCGAAGGCTTCGGGACCGAGCCCAAGCGCCGCATCATGCTGGGCACGTACGTCCTGCGCGCCGGTTACTACGAGGCCTACTACGGCAAGGCGCTGCGCGCGCGCCGCAAGATCGCCGACGATTTCCAGGCGGCGTTCGCGGCCTGCGACGCGATCGTCACGCCGACGTCGCCGGTGCCGGCGTTCAAGTTCGGCGAGCGGATGGGCGACCCGCTGCAGATGTACCTGGCCGACGTGCTGACGGTCGGGCCCGACCTGGCGGGCGTCCCGGCGCTGTCGCAGCCGTGCGGCTTCACCAGGGCGGGGCTGCCGGTCGGCCTGCAGACGATCACGCCGGCGCTGGGCGAGGAGGCCTGCTTCCGTGTCGCCGCCGCCTACGAGGCCCGCACGAGCTGGCACGAGCGGCGGCCGCCGGAGGCGGGGCTGTGAGCCTGGGCGACTACGAGATCGTGATCGGTCTCGAGGTGCACGTGCAGCTCGCGACCAGGTCGAAGATCTTCTCCTGGTCGTCGGCGGCGTTCGGGGCAGAGCCGAACACGCACACCGATCCGGTCTGCCTGGGCCTGCCCGGCGCGCTGCCGGTGTTGAACCGCGCGGTGGTCGACGCGGCGGTGCGCCTGGGGCTGGCGGTGGGCAGCAAGATCCGCCCGCGCTGCCGCTTCACGCGCAAGCACTACTTCTATCCCGACCTCCCCAAGAACATTCAGATCTCCCAGTTCGACGAGCCGATCTGCGACGGCGGCACGGTGAAGTTCCGGCTGCACGGCGAGGCGCGCGCGGTGCGCCTGACCCGCATCCACCTGGAAGAGGACGCGGGCAAGAACATTCACGCCGACGCGAGCAAGAGCCTGGTCGACTACAACCGCGCGGGCGTCCCGCTGTGCGAGATCGTCAGCGAGCCGGACATCCGCTCCGCCGAGGAGGCGGCCGAGTACGTGCGCGCGATCCGCGCGCTGGTGCGCACCCTCGGCATCGGCGACGGCAACATGGAGGAGGGCTCGCTCCGCTGCGACGCCAACGTGTCGCTGCGCAAGCGCGGGACGACGACGTTCGGCACCAAGACCGAGATCAAGAACATGAACTCGTTCAAGAACGTGCGCGACGCGATCGAGCACGAGGTGAAGCGCCAGGCGGCGGTGCTCGACGGCGGCGGGCGCGTGGTGCAGGAGACGCGGCTCTGGGACGCGGGGCGCGGGGTGACGCAGTCGATGCGCTCGAAGGAGCAGGCGCACGACTACCGCTACTTCCCCGAGCCGGACCTGCCGCCCGTGGTGGTCGACGACGCCACGCTGGCCGCGCTGCGCGGCACCCTGCCCGAGCTGCCCGAGGACCGGTTCGCCCGCTACGCCGGTGCCGGTCTGTCGCCCCAGGACGCCGGCGTGCTGGTCGCCGATCGCGAGGTCGCCGAGTATTTTGACGCGACGGTAGCCGCAGGCGCGCCGGCAAAGCGCGCGGCCAATTGGATCATCAACGAGGTGCTCGCCGTGGTCAGCGATCCGCGTCGCCTGGGTCGAACAGCTCTGCCGGTGCCTGCGGGAGAGCTCGCGAATCTGATCAAGTTCATCGACGAGGGAAAGATCTCGAGCAAACAAGGCAAGGAAGTCTTCGCGAAACTCTGGGGGAATTGGGGGCGCGACGTCACCGTGCCGCTCGTTGGCCAGCAAATGACAATCTCCGCCGGCGCAGTCACCGTAGCGCAGATTATCGCGGCGGAAGGGCTGGCTCAGGTCTCCGACAGCGGCGAGCTGGAGGCGATCTGCAAAAGCGTGATCGCGGCCCACCCAGAGGAGGCGGCTCGTTTCCCGACCAACCCTAAGCTCATGGGTTTCTTCGTCGGAGCGGTGATGAAAGAGACCGGCGGCAAGGGAAATCCGAAGGCAGTGAACGAGATCCTTAGGACGCTGCTTGGCAAATCGTGACGCCGCACCAGCTTGAACACATCGCTAGACACTAAGATCCGTCATCAGCAGCGTCGCGCTCCGCATAGATGCAGCCGCGCTTGTTCGCCGCGTTCTGTAGTTGGGTGGCACGAATCCGGCGTTCCTTGTCGCTGAGCCCACGAAAATCGATGCATGCGTGAGCAGGATCGGGAATGGTCTCCGTGATCGGGTCGGCAAAAACAGGTAGTCCGACTCCGGCGCACTCGTCCACCGTGACAGCCCAAACGCCAGCCGATGCTTTGCCCCGTACCCTCGTATGATGTCGGTAAGAATCGGCGGCTGCCCGAACCGACGCGCGAGAGACCGAGAGGAGCCCGTCGTCCTTGGGAGTTGGTCTCCAAGCTTGACTGGAGGGCCGCCCTGCGTGGATCCAAGACGGATGAACCTGACGGTGTAAGAACTCGCTCCCCTCACGGAGCGGCTCACCGGAGATCGTCTCAGGCAGCATCGAAGGAAGCAACGAAAGAACTAAGGTGGCTTTCAGCCCCCGGCTCGGACGCGTCTAGTTCATCCTCTTTCGACGCGCCGTTGTGAGTGTAGATGCCGAGCAGGGATGCTTTTCGGGTTGAGAGATCGAAGACAGCACTAACTTCGGCGTCGTTGGGCAGCGACCATTCAGCCTGCACCCCGCCCTCCGGCGTTGGATAGAGGTGCGGACGCTTGAGGCCGCTGATCTCTGCAGCATGGAGGAACTCGGCGAGCCACTGGAGGCCTTCTCGATTCAGAGCGCCTCCGCTACCGTCCAGCCAACCAGTAGAAAGGCTGGCTAGCTCGCCTAGTCGGGCATCGATATCGAGCTCCGGATTATCAACCCCTTCATCGACAGTGCTGATGTCCCGCACAGCAACGACATGCTCAAGGTGATCCTCTGCGTCGAACATTCCCGTCCCAACGATTCTTACTTCAACTCGCCCGGTATGGAGGAGTGCCGCCAGCACGATGCGGCGGTGCTCTTCTGCGAAAGGGACCTGAACGCGTCGGCCCTCCAGCTGCAACTGAAACACGCGACGTTCCGCGTCGGCTGCGACGACGAAACCTGTCAGCTCGACGTCTCCCTGATAGCCCGGCTCCGATTTGAGAACTAGACGCTTCCGTGTGGATCGGTCGTAGACAGTGCTCTTCCGACCACCGCGGGACACGATCTCGATCGACTCGTCCTCGCGAAGGTGTTCACCAAAGGCGTTAAAGCGCGCAGCTAGCACAGGGGGAAACCCCCTCGGCAGGTCACCGCCCTTCCTGACTGAGTCGATGCAGTCATTTACGAGGTCCCGCGCCAATTCGAATGAGTCTGGGAACAGATCGCCGGTGCGAGGTCCATCCGTCCGCGTCCGCAGGAGTGCGAGCTCGGCGCTGCCCGCTCCGATCGAGTCGATTGAGAGTTGAAAGCTAGCTTCGAAACCTTTGGGAACGCGAATGCGACCCTGGCGACTCCGGAGGAAGAGTACGCGCGCAAGATCGATGATCAGGTCTTGATAGGCGGCCAAGTCAGCTAGCGCCTCGACCGGGACACGGTGACCCTCGAACCTCGGGCCCCGCATGATATGCGTGACGAAAACGTCGTGTTCTGGCGCTGTCTTCCGAGACCCCATCGCATTGAGAGTATGCAGCCGAGGGGATGGGGCGTCACTTCCTAGAGCTCAAGCGTTCTCCGGGAGGGTTTCTTTTCGCGGTAGGGTCACTGCGGCGGCAAAAGGAACCGCCAAACTTGGAGGGGCATCTGGCTGCGCCGCTTGACAAGCAAGCCGCGCTCCATAAACTACGCCGCTCGCAGCGAGGAAAAGCCGATCCATGTACGCCGTCATTTCGTCCGGAGGAAAGCAGTACCGCGTCGCCGAGGGTGAGACCCTTCGCGTCGAAAAATTGGCCGGGGGCCCCGGTTCGAAGGTGACGTTCGGGCCGCTGCTGTTCGCCGACGACGGCGGCGGCGTGCAGGTCGGTCAGCCGACGGTCAAGGGCGTCACCGTCGAGGCTGAGATCATCGATCAGGGCCTGGCGAAGAAGATCATCATCTTCAAGTACAAGCGCCGCAAGAGCTACCGCCGCAAGCAGGGCCACCGCCAGCCGTTCACGGCCCTCAAGATCACGGCGATCCGCGCGGGCGCCAAGAGCTAAAGGGCAGCAGCAATGGCACACAAGAAAGGTCAAGGTTCCTCCCGCAACGGCCGCGACTCGCAGTCGCAGCGCCGCGGCATCAAGCGTCACGCCGGCGAGGCCGTGCTGGCCGGCAACATCCTGGTCCGCCAGGTCGGCACCGTGATTCATCCCGGGTCGAACGTCGGCATGGGCCGCGACTTCACGCTCTACGCGCTGACCGACGGCGCCGTGAAGTACGTGCGCTCCGGCTCGCGCACGATCGCCAGCATCGTCGCCGCGGCCTAGCGCGGCGGGCGGCGCCCCCAGGCGCGGCCTCTCCATGCACTTCGTCGACGAAGCGACGATCCGCGTGAAGGCCGGCGCGGGCGG
>DATBHU010000103.1:0-7102 GCA_036557265.1 Polyangia bacterium | reverse complement strand
GTGCCGCTCTTCATCCCGGGGCACCTCAACGACGGCAACGGCCTCGCCGCCGTCGGCGCCAAGGGCCTCGGCGACGTCAACGGCGACGGCTTCGCCGACTTCGTCTACTTCTCGCCGGGCGCGGGCGCCGTCTACCTGTTCTTCGGCTCGCCCGCCGGCCCGCCCTCGAACCCGTCGCGGACGATCACCGGCGAGCAGGGCTTCGGCTTCGCCGTCGCCGGGATGTGACGGCGGCGCGGTCAAGCCGCCGCTGCCTCGCGCCGCTGGATGGCGCTGACGCTGACGAACAGCGCGAGCAGCAGCGGCCCGACGACGATGCCCATGGGCCCGAACGCCAACAGGCCGCCCAGCAACGCGAAGAAGACGAGCCCGTCATTGAGGTGCGTCGCGCCGTGCACGAGCAAGGGGCGGATCACGCTGTCAATCAGCCCGGTCAGGAGGACCGTCCAGACCACCAGGAAGACGGCCCAGCCGGGGCGCCCCGTCAGCCACAGCAAGACCGCCAGCGGCACGCCGACGAGGGAGACGCCGCCGATCGGAATGAGGCTCGCCGCCAGCGAGACGACGCCGAACACCAGCGGGTTGGGAATGCCCGCCAGCGCATAACCGACCGTCGCCACCGCCGACTGCGCGAGCCCGCTGCCGAGCTGCGCGCCCAGCACCGACTTCGAGACCGTTCGCAGCTCCAGCAGGAGCGAGCGCACCCGCCCCGAGGGCATCGTCGGCGTCCGATCGGCCCAGCTGATCAGGGCCGGACCGTCGCGGAGCAAGAAGAACAACGCCGAGAGCATGAAGACCGTCATCAGCGCGAAGCGCGTCGCCGAGCCGACCAGGCCGGCCGCGGCTCCCAGCGCCTGCCGCACGTGCGGCCAGTTCGCCAGCTCCGACGCGAGGTCGCGCTGGGTGCGCGACCCGCGCGCCAGCGCTTCGTTCAACCACCTGGCGAGCCAGCCGGGCAGACGAAGGTGCAGGCCGGGCAACCCCTGCAGCTCGAGCGTGTGACGGACGAAGGCGACCGCGCCCAGCGCCTCCTTGACCACGATGGCGCCGATGAGGGCGAGCGGCGGCAGCAGGACGAGCAGGACGCCCAGGGTGACCAGGGCGGCAGACAGCGAACGGCGGCCGCCCACGGCGGCGGCGAGCCGTTCGTGGATCTGCGACAGCGTTCCGGCCAGGACCGCCGCCAGCAGCAACGGCCGCCAGAGCGGCAGAGCCACCGCGATCAGCGCCGCCGCCGAGGCCACCCCCAGGACCCTGGTTCCGAGCGCAGCAGGCATTGGCCGACAAGGTATTCATCCGCAGCGTCGTGCCGAGCCCGAGAAATTGCCCGATTCGGCCTCCGCTGCAGGGTGGATCGACGACGGCGAGCGGGCTAACGTCTCGCGCGGGTGACGAGATGCCGGACCGGCAGCAGGGCCACGACATGGAGAGCACCGTCGAGCTGCCCCGCGGGGTGACGGTCGGGCACTGGAGCGACACGCGCGGGCGCACCGGGTGCACCGTGGTGCTGGCGCCGGGCGGCGCCGTCGGGGGCGTGGACGTGCGCGGCGGCGCGCCCGGCACGCTGAACACCGACGGGCTGCGGCCCGGGACGCTGATCGATCGGGCGCACGCGATCCTGCTGACGGGCGGCAGCGTCTACGGGCTGGAGGCCGCGGCCGGCGTCATGCAGTTCCTCGAGGAGCAGGGCGTCGGGGTGTCGATCGGCCCGATCAAGGTTCCGGCCGTGGGCGGCGCGGTGATCTTCGATCTGCTGGCGGGCGATCCGCGCGCGCGCCCGAACCGCGGCAACGGTCTGGCGGCGTGCCACGCCGCCACGCGCACGCCGGAGATGGGCGCGGTGGGCGCCGGCACGGGCGCCACCGTCGCCAAGGCGGGGCGCGGCGACGAGGCGGAGCCGGGCGGGGTCGGCCTGGCGAGCGCGCGCGCGGGCGGCGCGCTGGTGGCGGCCGTGATGGTGGTGAACAGCGTCGGCGGGATCTGGGACGACGAGCGGCACGAATGGATCGCGCCCCTCACCCGCTGGGATCGCGGCGGCGGCCTGTTCGCGGGGGCGAACACGACCATCGGCGTCGTCGTCACCGACGCGCAGCTGACCGCGGCGCAGGCGAACCGCGTCGCGACCGTCGCGCACGACGGGGTGGCGCGCGCCGTGCGGCCCGCCCATACGATGTACGACGGCGACACGATCTTCTGCCTGGCCACCGGCGAGCGGCAGGCGTCGCCCGACGCCGTCGAGATCGCGGCCGCCGACGTGGTGGCGCGGGCGATCGCGGCGGGCGTGCGCGCCGCCCGGCGCTGAGCCCGCCGCTCACGCGAGCGCGCGCGTGCGCAGGGTGGCGGCCTCGCGCCGCACCCAGTCCCAGAAGGCGGCCACCGCGGGACGGCGCAGGTTCTCGCGCGGGGCGGCCAGGAAATACGCGCGGCCCGTCAGCACGGGCGCGAGCCTGGGAAAGACCAGCTCGAGCCGGCCGCTCGCGAGCTCGTCGACGATCAGCGACCAGCGCGCGAGCGCGACGCCCTGCCCGCGCACCGCCGCCTCGACGAGCACGCTCGAATCGGAGATCTCGGTGCGCCGCTCCGGCGACGCCTCGGGGACGCCCTGGCGCGCGAACCAGCTCGCCCACGCGTCCGGCGCGTCGTCGTGCAGCAGCAGCTGGCTGCGCAGGTCGCGCGGCGCGCGGGGCCGCCGCTTCGCGAGCAGGCCGGGCGCGGCGACCACCACCCAGGCGTCGTCGGCGAGCTTCTCCACCGCCAGGCCGGGGTAGCGCCCGCCGCCGTAGCGGATGCCGAGATCGACCGGCTCGGTCGCGAAGTCGACGAGGTGCTCGCTCGCCGAGATGCGCAGCTCGACGCGGGGGTGGACGTCGAGGAAGCGACCCAGGCGCGGCACGAGCCAGCGGCTGGCGAACGAGGGGAGGATGCTGACGGCGATCTCGCCCTGGCCGCGCCGGGAGGCGCCGCGCAGCTTGCCGTGCGCCGCGTGCAGCCGCGCGAAGATCGGGCCGAGCGCGGCGGCCCAGGCGCGCCCGGTCGGCGTGAGGGCGACGTGCCGCGGACCGCGCCGGAACAGCGCCACGCCGAGCTCGCCCTCCAGCGCCTTGACCTGGTGGCTGACGGCGGCCTGGGTGATGTACAGCTCCCGCGCCGCCTCAGTAAAACTCATGTGTCGCGCCGCTGCCTCGAACACATGCAGCGCATGCAGCGACGGAAGTGGCGCGGTTTCTGCCATCTCAGCGTGACCCGGGGCCGGCGCCAATCATGAACTAATCTCATGATGCCGCAGAAACTTTCGTTTGTGGCGCGGCCCGGCCCGCGGCTAGCGTGGCCGGCACGAGGAGGTGTTCGATGAGGCTCTTTCGATTCCGCCACAGTCCCTTCGCCCGCAAAGTTCAGATGGTGCTCGAGTTGCTCGGCACGCCCCACGACGTCGTCGACGTGCCTTACGTCGACCGCTCCGAGATGGCGCGCCTCACGGGCGGGTACATCCTGGTGCCGGTGCTGGTCGACGACGCCGGCGCCGTCACCGTCGAATCGCGCGACATCTGCCAGAAGCTGCTGAGCGGCCCGGCGGGCGCGCGCCTGGTGCCGGCGCCGCTGGAGGGCCCCATCTGGGCGTACGCCGACTTCATCGACGGGCCGGTCGAGGACCTGCTGTTCCGCGTCGCCTCGCCGTTCGTGCGCGATCAGTGGAAGACCGACTGGGAGCGCGGCCTCTACGTCTTCTCGAAGGAACGCAAGTTCGGCGCCGGCTGCATCGACGCCTGGCAGCGCGATCGCGACGGGCTGCTGGCGCGCGCCCGCCGCCTGCTCGCCCCCAGCGTCTCCACTCTGGGCCGGCAGTCGTTCCTGTTCGGCGCCGGCCCGACGCTGGCCGACGCCGCCCTCTACGGCGTGTGCGCCATGCTGGAGGCCGTCAACCCGGAGCTGGTCAGCCGCCTCGATCCGGCGCTGCCGCCGTACCTCCGCCGCGTCGAGGCCGCCGCGCCCCGGCGCTGACGCGTTCAAGCGCTGCGTTCGACGGGCAGCGTGAACGACACGATCGTCCCGGGCCCGCCCTCTTCCAGCCAGATGCGCCCCCCGTGCGCGTCGACGATCCCCTTGGCGATGTAGAGGCCGAGCCCCGTCCCCGCCCCGTTTCCTTTCTTCTGGTGCCAGTAGCGGTCGAAGACATGCCGCCGGTCCTCGGGCGGGATGCCCGGGCCCTCGTCGCGGACGGTGAACTGCACCTCGCCGGCCAGACGCTCGGCCTTCACGGTGATCGTCCCACCCCGCGGGCTGAACTTGAGGGCGTTGCCGATGATGTTCGACAGCACGCGCAGGATGAGATGCCGGTCGCACGACACGGGCGCCGCGGCGGCGGGCGGCTGGCAGCCGATGCGCACGGACTTCTCGTCCGCGCCGGGGCGAAACATCTCGACAGCCGCTTCCATCAGCCTGGACGCGTCCTCCGGCTTGCGGTCGGCCCGGAGCACGCCGGCCTCGATCCGCGCGGCGGCCAGCAAGTCCTCGATCAGCCGGTTCATTCGTTCGGTCGCGCGTTCGATGCGCGCGATCTGCTTCTCGATCCCGGCGCCCGGCGAGCCGCGCCGGATCGCGCGGACGGTCAGCGCGATCGCGTAGATCGGGTTTCGCAGATCGTGCGACACCGTCGCGAGCAGGTCGTCGCGGGCCCGGCTGGCCGCCCGCGCGCGCGCGAGCAGCCGCGCGTAGTCGCGGATTCCGCGGAAGACGAGGCTCATCAGGAGCAGGCCGCAGATCGCGGTCAGCGCCTGCAGCAGGTCTTCCATGCGATGGGCGTGACCCCGGCGGGCCAGGATCTCGAACGCCAGCCGGCGCTGTTCCTGGGTGTTGAAGAGGATGACATCCGAGAGCGCGCGGTCGACCCGGCTGACGGCCGGCAGCAGCCCCGCCTTCGCGATCTCGGCGGCGCGGCGGCGGTCGCCCGCGGCCAGGGCCGCCTCGAAGTCGGAGACGCGCGCCTCGAGCAGACGCGTGGCGCGATCGGCCTCGGCGTACCGCGCCTCTTCCCGCGGATAGAACGGCTGCAGCAGGTAGCGGCGCAGGTCGTCGCGGAGGGCGAGCAGCGCCGCGGGCAGCGTGGCGCCGCGGGCGTCGGCGTTCTCCGGCTCGCTCGCGATCGCGGACGCCGCCGCGATCGCGATCCGCGCCAGCTCGCTGCGCGCGTCCACGAGGTCCTGGATGGCCGGCGCCGCGTTGGTCGCGATGCTGACGGCATCCTCGTTGACGCTCTTCGCGATCCAGCGCGACATCAGCGTCGCGCCCGCGAAGCCGCCCATCGTCAGGATCAGGACGGCGAGGATCAACCACGGCGAAACGGCTGCGTGGACTTCGTCTCCCCCCACACAGTGAAAGCTGGACTTGCAGCCGCTGAACTTCAACGCGGACCGATCCGGCCGGCCCGACCGGGGCATTTCGCCTCCGGCGCGCCGGCAGAAAATCGGGCCCTGCCCTGATCCGGCCCCGTTTTCCGCGGGAATCAAGTACCATCCGCCACAGGAAGGGGCTCATGCACGAGAGGTCGCGGATCGGCGTCGGAGTCCTGGCCCTGGCCCTCGGCGGCGTCGCGCTGGCCTCGTGCGGCGGCCGCGCGCTCGACACGGACGGCGGCCGCGACGGCGGCACCGGCCTGCCCGGCGTGGGGGGCGGAACCGGAACCGGCGCGCAGGGCGGATCGGCGAGGGGCGGTCAATCGGGCGTGCTCGGCTCGGCGGGCGTGACCGGAACCGCCGGCGTGATTGGCCCGGGTGTCGCCGGGATGGGCGGGATCGGCGGCGTGATCGGGCGCGGCGGCGTGGGCGGCATCGCCGGCTTCGGCGGGATCGGCGGCCGCGGCGGTAGCCTCGGCACCGGCGGCATCGCCGGCTTCGGCGGCCGCGGCGGCGTCGGCGGCATCGGCGGCATCGGCGGCCGCGGCGGCGCCGTCGGCATCGGCGGCGAGTTCGGGACCGCCGGCCGCGGCGGCTTCACCGGCACCGGCGGCATCGCCGGCTCCGGGGGTCGGGGCGGCACCGTCGGCAGCGGCGGCAGCATCGGCGGCGTCGGCGGCATCAGCGGCACCATCGGCACCGGCGGCATCGCCGGCCTGGGTGGTCGGGGCGGCAGCGGCGGCACCTCCGGCACCGGCGGCACCGTCTGCACGACGTGCCGGGCGGCGCTCCTGCCGATCCAGGGCCGCGACCTCGTGTACAGCGCCGCCCGCAACGAGCTCTACGTCAGCGTCGCGGGCGACGCCGACGCGTATCCGAACACGATCGTGGTCGTCGATCCGGCGACGTCGGCGGTGCTGTCGGCGATCCCGATCGGCTCGAACCCGGGCGCCCTGGCGCTGTCGGACGACGGCTCGACGTTGTGGGTCGGGATCGACGGGGCGCACGCCATCCGCAGGGTGACGATGACCGCGGCGCCGCCCACCGTCGGCCCGCTGATCCGCCTGACCAGCGCGAACCCGTCCCGCTACTTCGACGCGGGCTCGATGGCCGTGCTGCCCGGCACGCCGCTGTCGCTGGCGGTGGTGCTGACGACCGGACCGTACCAGTACTCGAACGAGGTGCGCGTCCTCGACGACGGGGTGCCGCGCCCCACGGCGGTGACCGGCTCGATCACGGCGTCGGTCCTGACCGCCGGACCGCCCGGCTACGTCTTCGGCAACCTCACCTCGCCCGGGTACCTCTTCGTCTACACCGTCTCACCGTCGGGGCTCACGCAGACGCTCAACTACAGCGCGCTCCGGAACTACGCGCGCAACGTCGTCTACTCCGGCGGCCGCGTGTACGCGGGCAGCGGCGACGTACTCGACGCGACGAATCCGCTGTCGCCGACCTGGGTAGGCGCCTTCGGGTCGAACGGCGTCGTGGCGCTGCACGATCAGCAGTCGGTGCTGATGCTGACGTCGGGGCAGAACACCTTCCCGTTCACGCTCAGGGCGGACGTTCGCCTCTACTCGACCAGCACGTTCGCCCAGCTCGCCGACGTGCAGCTGCTCGGCAGCGTGGCGCCCCCCGCGAGCAGCACGACGTACAAGAGCCTGGTCTACGCCGGCGCGGATACGGTCGCGTTCCTGCGCGCGGACAACAACTAC
>DATBHU010000102.1:0-19326 GCA_036557265.1 Polyangia bacterium | reverse complement strand
CGTCGCGCCGAAGTAGACGCGCTCGGCCTCGAGCACGCCGAACAGCGACGAGATCATGGCCAGCGCGTCGCTGAAGCCGTCGCCGTTGACGTCGCCGACGCCCTGGTAGAAGTACGCGCCGGCGATCGCCTGGAATGAATTGGTCGGCCCCGCCGGGCCGCCGGTCGTGATCCCGCCCGCGGCCAGATCGGCGAAGCCGTCGCCGTTGAAGTCGCCCGCCAGCGCGCCGAAGCCTTCCGGCAGCGGCACCTCCGGGTGCGCGATCAGCGTGTGCCCGTCGCCGTCGTAGAGCCGCCCGCCGTTCACGCCCGAGATGATGGCGTCGCTGAAGCCGTCGCCGCTGAAGTCGCCGTTGCCGATCGGCCAGCGCGCGTCGGCCGGCGTGGCGGCCGGCGGCGCCAGCATCTGGGCGGGCGTCGTGTTGACGCCGGTCGGCCCGCCCAGGAACAACGCGGCGACGTCGCGGCCGCCCACCAGCAGATCGCCGTAGCCGTCGCCGTTCACGTCCCCGGCGCCGAGGACGCGCATCTGGTTGCCGAAGATCACCTGCGGTCCGTCGAACGTCACGGGCGACGACAACCCGGCCGGGCCGCCCCGGTACACGGTCACCGTCGGGGTCTGCAGCTGGTCCAGCCCGCCGTTCGGCCCGTTCCAGACCGCGAGATCGGCGAACCCGTCACCGTCGAGATCGCCGGCCGACCCCGCCTCGTTGGCGAAGCCGAAGGGACCCGAGAACGTCTGCGCGGGCGTCGCGGCCGGACCCTGCGGGCCGCCCGGGAAGACGCGCAGCTGGTCGGTGATCGGCGCGGCGCCGGTCGGCTGGACGCCGACGACGAGATCCGCGAAGCCGTCGCCGTTGAAGTCCGGCACCGAGCCCCAGCTCCCCGTGCGGCCGCTCTCGCGCGCCGGGATCGTCAGCTCCCAGACCGCCGAGGTCCGCCCGCCGTCCCCGGCCCCGGTCACGCGCCAGAACACGACGCCGGCGGGCAGCGGCTGCGGCGGCCGCGCCGACGATCCCGTCGCCGCGAACGACACGATGATGTTCTGGCAGGCGCGATCGCGGCAGACGTCCACGGTCACGGCCGCGCTGGCGCTCTCGCCCAGCCAGGTGAACAGCGGGCTCATCGAGGTGGAGATCGACGTCGACAGCGGCGCGATCGGCCGCGGCGTCGTCCGGGGCGTTCCGGAGCTGGGCGCGGGCGCCGGGGTCGGCGTGGACGGAGGGACCGGCGCCGGGGCCGGTGTGGGCGAATTCGGATCCGAATTCGAGTCGGAGCCGTTTGCGCGGCTGTCGGGCGTCGACTGACCGCACGCCGCCAGCGCCGCGAACGAGAACGAAACCATCACCCCGAGAGCCTGCCGCCGCCTCCCCATCGATTTCTCCCCCTTCCTTCAAGCTGGAACGTGGGGGCGCAAGGGCCTCAGTCAACCAACACCTTCCGGCGTCGACGCGGTGTCCAGTCCGGGCCTACGGGATGCCCGCGATTGACAGAGTTCGTCAGCTCTTCACCAGCCGGCGTGCGCCAAACGCGCGCGGTGCGGGGCCCGGCGCCTGGCACGCCGGCTGCTGAAGCCCCGGTGCGTGAAGAATCCACGCGAGCTGCTCGCCGCCGGGATCGCCGGCGCGCTCGGAACCGGCCTCGATGTCGCGGTGCTGGTCGGGCTCGTCGCGCGTCACGTGCCGGTGCCGCTCGCGACGTTCATCGCCGCGCTGGCGGGCGCCGTGGCCAACTTCGCGCTCAACAAGTACGTCGCGTTCCGCGATCGCTCGCCGCTGCGCCTCGGCCAGGTGGCGCGCTTCCACTTCGTCGCCGTCGTCGCCGCGTTGCTGATGGCGGCGGCCATGAAGCTCGCGACGGTGAACCCCGCCGTGCCGGTGGTGGCCGCCAAGCTCGCCTGCGCCGCGCTGGTGTTCGCGATCTGGACCTACCCCGCGCAGCGGCGCCTGGTCTTCGCGCCCGGCGCGCCAGCCGCGGAGGCCGCCTGAGCCGTGTCGTGTCGCTTCCACCATCGAGGAGTCTCGCCATGTCCCATCCAGACCCGTCCGTCGACGTCAGCATCATCGTCCCCGCGTACAACGAGGAGCTGCGCCTGCTGCCCACGCTCGAGCGCCTGCACGCGCACCTGTCGGCGCGGCCGATGAGCTACGAGATCCTGGTCGTCGACGACGGCTCTCGCGACAGGACGCGCGAGGTCGTGGCGGCGGCGGCGGCGCGGCTCCCGAACATCGTCCTCGTCTGCCAGCGGCCCAACCGCGGCAAGGGCGCCGCTGTCCGGCGCGGCATGCGCGCCGCGCGCGGGCGGATCCGCGTCATGTGGGACGCCGACTGCTCGACGCCGCCCGAGGAGCTGCCCCGCCTGCTGGCGCCGATCCTGGCTGGCCGGGCGGAGATCGCGATCGGGTCGCGCTACGCGCCGGGCGCCCGGACGGTGAAGCAGCCGCGCTACCGCGTGCTGTGGAGCCGCCTGTGCAACAAGGTCATCCAGCGCTGGCTGGTCCCGCGCGTGCTCGACACGCAGTGCGGCTTCAAGGCGTTCACGTCGGGCGCGGCACTGAATTTGTTCGGCAGCGCGACCATCGACGGCTGGGCGTTCGACCTCGAGATCCTCGCCCTGGCGCGCCGCCGCGGCTTCGCGATCGAGGAGGTCGGCGTCGAGTGGAAGGACGACGAGCGCTCGCGCGTCAACCCGCTCACCGACTTCTGGAAGGTGATCCGCGAGGCGCTCACGATCCGCCGCAACCTTCGCCTCGGCGTCTACGGGACCCGATGACCCCGATCGGGCCCTAGTCAGCGGGGGTGGGCAGGCGCCCGCACAGGCCGACCATGCAGCTGAAGCCCGAGATGCAATCGTCGGGCGTGGCGCAGTCGGTCCGGCAGAGCGGCGCGTCGGTGCGGCAGATGTAGGGCGCGCAGCTGGCCGCCGTCGGGGACACGCAGGTGCCGGCGCCGTTGCAGACGCGGGGCGGCGTCAGCACGACGCCCACGCAGGTCCCGGGCGCGCAGACGGTGCCGGCCGGAAGCGCCGTGCAGGTCCCGAGCGTGAACCCGCCGGTGCAGCTCAGACACTTTGTGTCGCAGTCGGCGCCGCAGCACGCGCCGTCGACGCAATAGCCCGACTTGCACTCGTGGTTGCTGCCGCACGCGACACCCGCGTCCTTCTTCGGGTAGCACGACTCGTCGCCGGTGCAGTAGGCGTCGGCGGGGCAGATGAGGTCGCCGTCGGGGCATCCGGCGTTGCACCGCCCGGCGGTCGGGTGGCAGCCGTTGGGCGCGCAGCTCACGCTCGCCGGCGTGCGGCAGGTTCCCTGGCCGTCGCAGGCGGCGGCAGGCGTCAAGGTGTCGCCCACGCAGGTCGAGACGGCGCAGATCGTGCCCGACGGGTAGCGCTGGCAGCCGCCGGATCCGTCGCAGCCCCCGGTGAGGCCGCAGGTCGGCGGCGCTTGCTGCGCGCAGACCGCGTGCGGGTCGGCGCTGCCGGCCGCGACGGGCGCGCAGGTCCCGATGGAGCCGGGAAGCGTGCAGGAGCGGCAGGCGCCGGTGCAGGCGGTGCTGCAGCAGACGCCGTCGAAGCAGGACGCGGAGGCGCACTCGCTCCCCAGCTGGCAGGGCGCGCCGAGCGGCTTCCGCCCCGTGTCCATGCTGCCGCCCGTCCCCGTGCCGCCGGCGCCGCCGGTGCCGCCTCTCGACGTCGCGCCGCCGATTCCGGCGTTGCCGCTGGTTCCGGCGTTGCCGCCGCGGCCGCTCGTTCCAGCGTCGCCGCTGGTTCCTGCGTCGCCGTTCGTTCCCGCGCTGCCGCCGCCGCCTTCGTTCCCGGCGACTCCGGCGCTGCCGCCCGTCCCCGCGCTGCCGTTCGTTCCGGCGCTTGCGCTCGTCCCGGCGGTGCCGCGCATGAAGGACCCCGCGCCCCCCCCGCTGCCCCCGAGCCCGCCGTCGCCAGCACGATCACGAAGCGGCCGCCCGCAGCCGGCCGCCGCCAGTGCGAGCCAGACCAGCGCCGCTGCCCCTGTCCGCATTGCCGTTTGCCGCCGCATACCGACTGCTCACCCCATGATGCCCGGTATCAGCCCGCGGCGGGCGTCATTGTTTCGCCATGAATTCTCCCGGTTTCTTCCTCCGTCGCGGAACGTGGCCGCCCGCTCGCGCCGGCATCGTGGACTCACCTCGAAAGGAGTCCACGCATGTCACGAACGAAGATCCTCTCTGATCAGCGCCTCTACTGGGCGCTCGGCGGTCCGCTGCTGCTCGGCGCCTTGCCCGGCTTGCGCTTCGGCCTGGGCCCGACCCTGCAACTGGGGCCGAGCTTCGTCGCCTCGTTGCTCGCCACCGTCGCGATCATGGGCCCGGCGCTCTACCTCTTGTGGGGGTTGACCGGCGCGCGCGGCTCGCTCGGCCAGGTGGGCGGCGCCTTCATCGACGCGCTCGCCGCGGCCGGCCGCGTGCACGTCGGGTTCGCCCCCGCCGTGTTGCTGCTGTCGGCCACCGTCGCCCACCGCGACCACGCCATCGTGTTCGCGCTGGCCGGCTACGGCGGCGGCCTGTTGCTGGGCGCCTCCCGCCTCTGGCGCGCCCTGCGCCCGGGCGCGTCGGGCAGGCACGCGGCCGCCGTCCTGGTGCCCTGGCTCGCGGCGTCGCTGTTGATGGGCGGCCGTCTCGTCCTCCAGTTCGTCGTGCCGGTGATCGACGGCGGAAGGGTCGGGTGAACGCCATGTCGACGTTTCCCCTCGACGCCGATCCCCTCTCCGTCGACGATCCGACCCCCGCCCGCGCGGTCGGTGCCGCCGCCACCATCGACGAGCTGCTCAAGAAGCCGGCCCTGGCGGCGCGCGCGATCGAGGCCGGAGCCGACCTGACGGCGCGCACGCGGACCTACGTCAAGGTGCTGATCGCGTGCACGGCGACGTTCGGCGCGGCGCTCGGCTTCCACCGCGGCGGCGCGCAGATCCTTTACGCCGCGGTGAAGCTGCCGCTGGTCACGCTGGTGACGCTGGCGGTGGTCGCGCCGCTGCTTCACATGCTCAATCGGGCGCTGGAGCGGCCCGCCAACATGGCGCGCGACGTCTCGACGCTGGTGGCGGCGCTCGCCCGCGGCGCGCTGGTCCTGGCGGCCGAGACGCCGCTCATCTGGGCGGCGTACGCGGTCGGCGTCGACTACCACCGGACGATCCTCATCACCGTCCTCGCCTGCGCCGTGGCCGGCGCGCTCAGCTTCTGGTTCCTGTGGGGCGTCCTGTCGGCGACGCGCCGCTCGCGCTGGCCCGCGGCGCTGGTCGTGCTCACCTCGATGGGGATCGTGGGCGCGCAGGCGACCTGGTTGTTCCGACCTTACCTGGTGCGGCCGCGCGCGACGGGCGTGGTCTTCATGCATCCCCTCGAAGGCTCCTTCTCGGAGGCCGTCGGGGACAGCATCGATTCGGCGCGCGGGCGTTACCGCACCTCCGCCGAGCCGGCGCGCGAGCAAGGGCGCAGCTCCTGTTGCGCGGGAGAGTCGCCGTGAGCGCGCTCGCGTTCACGTCGGCGGTGCTGGTCCTGTACGGGATCGTCGGCGTCGCCTGCGGCGTGGCGGCTCGAAACGCGGCCGCCGGGTCGCGGTCGTGGGGCGACGCCGCCTTCGCGTTCGCGCTCTGGCCGCTCTGGCTGCCGCTCTGGCTCGGGGCGCAGAAGCCGGCCCCGGCCCTGGCCGCCGCGGCGGCCGTGAGGCCCGAGGCGCACCCGGCGACGGCGTCGCTGCTGGCGGCGCTGGCCCGGGTGCAGGGCTCGCCCCTGGCGCCGCTCCTCCCCGATCAGGGGGCGGTGCGGGGCCTCGCCGCCAAGCTGGCCGACGTGTCGATGCGCATCGAGGAGCTGGACGACGTCCTCTCCCGCCCGACCTTCGATCTCGACGCGGCGCTCGCCCGCCGCGACGAGATGGCGCGCGCGGGGAGCGCGACGCCGCCCGCGGCGCTGGCGAGCGCGACGCTGCGCGTGCAGAACATCGAACGCCTGCGCGAGCTCCGGGCTCGCTTCGTCAGCGAGGTCGACGAGATCAACGAGCTGCTGTCGCAGCTGGTGATCCAGGTCGAGGTGGTCCGCTTCGCCGGCTCGGCCGACGACGGCACGCGCGATCTGCTGCGCGAGCTGCTGGCGCGGGTTGAAGGGCTGGGGCAAATGCTGGATGATCGTTCGGCGCCGCTGTTTTCGGGCGCGTGACGAATGGCCACCATCCTCGTCGTCGACGATGACGCCCACATCCGGGAGGTGATCCACTACGCGCTCGCGCAGGAGGGGCACGCCGTCGAGCTGGCCGGCGACGGCGCGGCGGCGTGGACGCGGGTGCAGGCCGGCGGGATCGATCTGCTGGTGCTCGACGTGCTGATGCCCGGCATGGACGGCCTCACGCTCTGCCGCCGCCTGCGCGCGACCGAGGACGGGGGGCCGCCCATCGTCTTCCTCTCCTCGCGCGGCGAGGAGTTCGATCGCGTGCTGGGGCTCGAGCTCGGCGGCGACGACTACCTGCCCAAGCCTTTCGGGCCGCGCGAGCTCGTCACGCGCGTCAACGCCGTGCTGCGGCGCGCGCGCCGGGCGTCCCCGTCCGGCGCCGCGGCGGCGGACGCGCGCATCGCGCACGGCGCCGTGGCGCTGGACACCGCCCGCCACGAAGCCAGCGTGAACGGCGTCCGCGTCGAGCTGACCGTCACCGAGTTCGCGATCCTGCGGACGCTGTTCGAGGCGCGCGGGCGCGTCCTGACGCGCGGCCAGCTGATCGACAGCGTGCGCGACGCCGACACGCACATCACCGAGCGCACCGTCGACACCCACGTCCGCCGCATCCGCGCCAAGCTGCGGCCGCACGGCCTCGATCCGATCGAGACGGTGCACGGCCTCGGTTACAAGGCCGCGGCGCCGCCGACATGAGCGGCGCCGGTCCGCTCTGGCGCCTGCCGCGCTGGCTGTTTCGCATCCGCACGCGCCTGCTGCTGGTGAACGCCGTCATCGTGTCGGTGCCCGTGTTCGGTCTGGCCTTCGCGCGCTTCTACGAGCGCGAGATGCTGGGCGCGGTCGAGACCGACATGATTCATCAGGCGGACGTGCTGCGCGTGCTGCTGCGCGAGGACGCCGCCGCGGGGCCGGAGGCGCTGGCGAAGCGCGGGCCGATGCTGACCGCCATCGCCGCCCGGACGCGCACCCGGATCCGGCTCGTCGTTCCGCCTGGTCGGGTGGTCGCCGACTCGCACGCGAACGGGCCCCCTGAGGGCGTCGAGCGCGCGCCCGCGCTGGCGGGCCCGCGCCTGTCGGGCGCGCCGCCCGAGAAGGCGGGTCGCCACGCGTCACGGGCGGCCGACGGGGACGCGGCGCCCGAGCCTGACTTCGGGGTCGCGGATCGGCCCGAGATCAAGCGCGTCCTCGCCGGCAAGTACGGCGCGATGACGCGCGTCTGGCGCTGGCCCCGCTACCTGTCGGGGGCGGTCGAGGGCGAGCGGGTCTACCTGTTCTCGGCGCTGCCGCTGGCGCGCCCCGACGGCACCATCGCGGGCGCGGTCTACATGACGCGCTCGACGGTGCCCGTGCTCGCGAGCATGCACCGCCTGCGGAGCGCGCTCGTGAAGATCCTGCTCGTCGTCCTGGCGATCACGGCGGTGCTGTCGCTGTTCCTGGCGGCGACGATCGCGCGGCCGCTCGGCAACCTCCTCCGGCGGGCCCATCGCGTCGCCGCCGGGTCGCGCGGCGAGAGCCTGCGCCTCGATCGCCGTGACGAGATCGGCGATCTGGCCCGCGCGCTCGACGAGATGGCGAGGGGCCTGGACGCGCGCGCCGACGCGACGGCGGCGCTGGCGGCCGACATCAGCCACGAGTTCAAGTCGCCGCTCACCAGCCTGCGCGGCGCCGCCGAGCTGCTGCTCGACAGCGCGGGCGACGATCCGGCGGCGCGCCAGCGCTTTCTCGCCAACATGCTGGCCGACACGCAGCGCCTCGATCGCCTGGTGACGCGCCTCCTCGAGCTGTCGCGGCTGGAGGCAGACAGCGCGCCGCCCGTCGAGCTCGACGCCGCGGAGGTGGTCGGCGAGGCGGTGGCGTCGTGCGCCGGCCACGCGCCCGTCAACTGGCGGCCGCCCGCGGTTCGCGTGCCGCTGCGCGGGCGGCGCCCCGCGCTGGTCGCGGCGGTCCGCAACCTGGTCGACAACGCGCAGGCGCACGCCGCCGCCAACACGGCCGTCGCCGTGCGCCTGCATTCGTCCGGAGCTGACGTGGTCCTCAGCGTCCGCAATCGCGGCGCGGCCATCCCGCCGGCCACGCTCGAGCGCATGTGGGATCGCTTCTTCACGACGCGCGCCGATCGCGGCGGCACCGGGCTGGGCCTGCCGATCGTCATGGCCGCCGCCAGGGCGCACGGCGGCCGCGTCACCTGCGCCAGCTCGACGGCCGAAGGGACGACGTTCGTCCTGACGCTGCCGGGCGCGGCGGTCGGCTAGACGCGGCCTCTCCCTCGGCCCGCGAGGAGGCGTTCGCGCACCGCCGACAGCAGCTCTTCGGCGAGCGCGTCGTCATGGGTCGCGCGCGCGAGGACCAGCGCGCCGACCGCCGCGGACGTCGCGAACAGCGCGTCCTTGCGGTCACCTCGTGCGCGCGGCGCGAGGGCGGCGTCGACGCTGGCGAGCAACCGCTCCAGCGCCGCGGTGAACGCCTTCCTGGTGCTCTTGCTGCCGTGCCCCGCCTCGGAGCAGAGCGCGGCGACCGGGCATCCGTGGCCGGGCTGCTTCCGGTGCGCGTCGGAGAGATAGGTGTCGAGCAAGGCGGCCAGGTCGGCTTCGGTGTCGGCGTCGGCGCCGCCGCCGGCGCGGGCCGTGGGCGGATGGCGGGCCGCTGTCTCGCGCGAGGCGCTGTCGATCGCCTCGGCGACCAGCGCCTCCTTGCTGTCGAAGTGACGGTAGAAGCCGCCCACCGTCAGCCCCACCGCGGACATGACGTCCGCGACGCTGGTGGCGTCGATCCCGCGCGCGCGCAGCAGGCGCGACGCGGCCGCGACGATGCGGGCGCGCGTCTCGGCGGTGTCCTCTTGCGAGCGGCGCATGTTCGCCTCTAGGCCTCCACGTGGAACTGCTTGCGGAAGCCGCGATCGAACACCCGCGCGGGGAGAAAAGCCCGCAGGCACGCCAGCATGCCGGCCCGCTTGCCCACCGGGTAGCGGAGGCGCGGCTGTTCGTCGGCCAGCGCCTCGGCGATGACGGCCGCGACGATGGCCGGATCCTCGCCGCCGGCCACGCTCGCGTTGATGCTGGCGCCGACGCGCGAACGCGCGCCCGCGTAGTCGTCGATGGTGCGCGCCGCCAGCGTCGAGTTCGTGTCGAGGCGGGTCTTCATGAACCCAGGCTCGACGAGGAAGGCGCGGATCCCGAGCGCGCGCACCTCGTGGTCGAGGGACTCGGCGTAGCCCTCGAGCGCGTGCTTCGACGCCGCGTAGAACCCCATGAACGGGGCAGGGAGGAAGCCGACCACGCTGCTGACGAAGACGATGCGCCCGGCCCGCCGGGCGCGCATGGTCGGCAGCACGGCGCGGGTGGCGCGGACGGCGCCGAAGAAGTTCACGTCGAACAACGCGCGGGCCTGCGCCGTATCCGTCTCCTCGATGGCGCCCAGGATGCTGGTGCCCGCGTTGTTGATCAGGACGTCGATGCGGCCGGCGCGCGCCAGCACGTCGGCGACGGCGCCCTCGACGGACGCGTCGTCGCGCACGTCCAGCACGACCGGCTCGACGCCGGGCAGCTCGGCGCTGCCCGGACCGCGGACGCTGCCGAACACCCGCAACCCGCGCCGCGCCAGCTCGGCGGCGGTTGCCCTCCCGATTCCCGACGAGATTCCCGTGACCACTGCGACCTTGCGATCAGTCATGACGGCCTCCGTGTTAGAGTACAACCGTAATCTAAACGAAGACGGGCCAGAGTCAACCCGGCCGTACGAACCGCGGCGCCGAGGGGGCTACAGGGGGCGGCCCGGCGCGCGGGGCAACCGGACGGTGAAGGTGGTGCCGTCCTGCGCGGTCGATTCGACGTCGACCGTGCCGCTGTGCGCGCGCACGATCTGCTCGACGATGTAGAGCCCCAGCCCCAGGCCGTTCGGCGACCGGTCCTCGAGGCCGGCGCGGCGGAAGGGCTGGAACAGCACCGGCATCAGATCGGGCGGGATCGGGGGACCGAAGTTGTGGACCTTGAGCGCCACCTCGCTGCCGTCGCCCGCGACGGAGATCTTCACCACCGTGCCGCGCTCGCCGTAGGTGATCGCGTTGGACGCCAGGTTGCAGATGGTCTGCGACATGCGCGCGGGATCCCACTCGCCGTGGGCGTCACCGCGCACCTCCAGCTCGATCGGGTGATCGGGCCAGGCGACGCGGATCTCGTCGACGGCGTCGCGCGACAGGTCGCCCAGGTCGGTCGGCGCCGGCGATACCGCGACCTTGTCCTGAGCGCGTATGCGCGTGAAGTCCAGCAGCGTGCCGATCATCTCCCGCATCCGGCTCGCCGAGCGCCGGATGCGCTGCGCCTGCTCGCGGCCGGCCTGGGGCAGGTCCTCGCGTCGCAGCAACAGGTCGGTGCACATCACGATGGCGCTCAGCGGGTTCGACAGATCGTGGCTGAGGATCCCCATCATCCGTTCGCGGAACCCGATCTCCTTGGTGAGCTCCTGGCGCATGCGATGCGCCTCCGTGAGATCCGTCGCCGCGCCGATCAGCCCGACCACCTTCCCGTCGGCATCGCGCAACGGCTCCATCGTCTCCCGGTAGTGCCGCGCCTCGCCCGATCCGAACGTCAGGTCGATCTCCCGCTGCGCGCCCTCACCTTCGTCGAGGACCCGCCGCTTGATCTCCGTCAGCGTCGCCGCCTCCGCGGGCGGGAACGACTCCTCGTGCGTCTTGCCCACGGCGTCGAACGGCGTCAGCGGGTTGTAGGCCCAGACGTAGCGCAGCGACGCATCCTGCTCGAATACGGCCGTCTGGGCCCCGGCCAGCGCGACGCGGAAGCGCTCCTCGCTCGACTTGAGGGCCTTCATCAGGCGCGCGTTCTCGAACGCGTGCGCGGCGTGCAGCGCGAGATCCTCGACGAGCGCCGGATCGTCGCGGCCGTACCGGCGCCCGGACTCGGTCGTGTAGGCGCAGCTGACGATGCCGACGATCTGCCCGCGCACGGCCAGCGGCACGACCATGAGCGAGCGGATCTCGACCTGCGACAGCAACCGGTATTGATCGTCGTTCGCGGCGAGCTTGCGCACGAGGTCGTCGGTCACCTCGGCGAGCAGCTGAAAGCCGTTGCTCTGCAGCTCCTGCCAGAGCGGGTGCCGATCCCAGGCGGGCGCCGCACGCATGATCGCGTCCTGAAGGGGGGCCTGGGAGGGATCGCGGTGCGCCACGAAGGTCCGGCGGATCCGCCCATCCTCGATCAGGTTGACGCTGCACCAGTCGGCCAGCTCCGGGATCGGCACCTGGGCCAGCGCCTCGGCCAGCCGATCGGGATCCGACAGGCCGACCAGCGCGCTCAGCTTGCCGGAGAGAGCGAGGCGCTGCTCGGCCAGCTTGCGGTTGTGGATGTCGCGGATCAGGACGGCGACGGCGCCCACCGTGCCGTCGGGCTGGTAGACGGCGTCGAACTGGCTCTCCTTGGTGCGGCCCAGGATGCGCAGCTGGACGGCCTCGCGCGCGCGGGCCGTCGCCTCCAGCCGGTCGACGGGACAGCCGACCAGGTACTCGCTCGGGACGCCGATCTCGGCGAACGTCTTGCCGATGATGTCGTCACGGCCGATCCGGACCACCTCCTGCAGTCGCTGAAGAGCCTGGCGGTTGCAGTAGAGGATCCGTCCGTCGGGCGCCAGCAGGGCCGCGCTCTCCTGGACATCGTCGAGGAGCGCGCACAGGCGCTGGTTCTGCTCGCGCAGCCGCTGGCGCTCCGCCTGCTCCGGCCACTCGGCCAGGATGGCGGCCTCGTCGGCGGACGCGCACAGATGCTTCTGCTCGATCTGCCCGAGCAGGTAGTGCCGCACCAGCTCGCGGTCGCGGCGCTCGAGCGGGTGCTGCGCAGTCGGCGCCGGCCGGGTGAACGGCCGCGTCGGATCGTCAGTGCTCCCCTGGCGCAGCGCCGCGATCGCCTCCTGTATGAGAGCGGTCAGCCGCTCTCGGCGCAGTCGGACATTCGACCCCTCCGTCGACCCGCTGACCACCGCGCAACGCTCGAGCTCGATCGCCAGCTGATCCCTCGCGCCATCGAGGACATCGGCGAGCATCAACCCCTCACCTATCCAAATCTGGCCCCCACGCCGCGACTGTCAAATTGCAAGCTGGACCCGCGCAACCGTTGCGCTCGGCGGCGCCGGCGCATCGAACGCGATCTCGACGGCGCGCGCCGCTTCGCGGGCCGCGCGGCGCGGCCCGGTCGCGAGCGCGATCAACACGAGCGCGGCGTGGAGCGCGCACGAGAACAGCAGTGAGCGGCGCATCGAACGACCTGCGGTCGAACGATATCACGCGCCCTCTCAGTAGGGCGGCGGACCGTAGAGCGACAGGCGAAACTCCGAGTAGCCCAGGTAGTCGACGAAGACGAACGACGCGATGCTGCGTCCGGATTGATCGATCTCGTCGATCCTCATCCCGGGGTCCGACTGCGTCACCAGGACGTTGCCGCCGGGCAACCACTGCGCGTCGCCCAGGATGGCGCTGGTGCGAGTGACCACGTACGACCACAGAGGGGCCGCGGTCAGCGCCTCGGTGTCGAGCTGGAGCGCCCGGACCGTGCTGCTGCCGTTGTTGAAGAAGACGAATCGCCCGTCGGCGAGCAGGTGGTGGCCGTGATTGCCCTGCCAGGGTGAGACGCCCTGGAAGAACTTGCCGGCGTCCTTCGGATTGCCGCCGCCGAGCTGCCAGATCAGCTCGCCGCGCCGCGAGATCTTGACGAAGAGGCTGGCGTTGAGATCGCTCACCGTGTAGGTGTCGTCCCACGCGTCGTAGTGGATGGCGTTCGGGTGGATGGCGGTCGCGTTGTAGACCGACGTCAGATCGGACACCACGGTGGTCAGCGTTCCGTCGTCGGCGCGCTCGACGACGGAATAGCCCCCGCCGGTGGTGGCGGGCAACACGAGGGCCGCGACGCCGCCGGGGAAGGCCGTCAGATCGTGATGGGCGTGGACGCCCAGGTTCTCGACCTTGGTTCCGTCCATCGAGATCTTGGTGAGCGTACCGCCCAGGCCGACCAGGTACATGTCCTTGCCGTCCCAGCTCATGTGCGCGCGGTCGACGTCGGACAGGCCGCTCGTCACCCACCAGACGGGCGCGCCGTCGGCGTCGAAGATGACGACCCAGCCGGGGATCGTCGACTTGCTGGTGATGATGAAGCCGCGCGCGTGCGCCGCGGCGTCGACGATCGTCGTCGTCGGCTTCGGAACGCTGCTCGGCACCGCGCCGGCGGTGAGTGAGTAGTTGCCGCTCGTGCACGTCCCCGCGTCCGAGCTGGCCACGATCCGGAACGTGTACTTGCCGCTCCCTTTCATCCCGAGCAGGAGCGTCCGATTGTCCGGTTGCGCCAGGTCGACCGGCGCGACCATCGTCGGCCCCCCGGACGCCGCCGCGAAGCGGATCTCCGCGCTGGTGAGCGAGGCGAGCGTGGTCGTGAACGTGACGATGCCGACCGTCGGAATCGCCGGCGACAGCGACGAGGTGACCGTGAACGTGCACGCCACGGGCGTCGTGCCCGCGGTTCCACCAGCGCCGCCGCCCGCGCTCCCGCCGCCGCCGCCGCGCCCGCCGCTCGCGCCCCCGCGCCCGCCGCCCGCGCTTCCACTCGCGCCGCCCGTGGCCCCGCCAGCGCCACCGGTGGCCCCCGCAAGCCCGCCGGCGCCTCCGGCGCCCCCGGTCGGATCTGTCCCTGCCTGGCCGCCGCCGTCGCCGCCCGCGCCGCTGCCGCCGCTCGCGCCCGCGCCGCCCGCGTCGCCGGCGAGGCCCCCCTGTCCCGCCGCGCCTCCCGCGCCTCCCGCGCCGCCGGTCGCCGCCGCGCCCCCGCCCGCCATCCCGGCGCCGCCGCTGGAATCAGCCCCGCCCGCGCCGCCGCGTGACGCGCCGCCCGCTCCACCCGGTCCATCGGATCTCCCCGCGCTCTTGCTGCAGGCGAGCCCGACGAACAGGGCGGCCGCGGCGACCATCCCGAGAGCGCGAACCCGTTCCATCGTGCGAGCAAGGTGCCTCGACGCGCGGGTGCGGGCTCACTATTGAGAGCCCGTCACGGTGTTCGGTTCAGAGATCGAAGCCGAGCTCCGCGCTGAACATCATCTGGCCGGTCGTGGGGCCGTTGCCGGGCCTCACGAAGGACGGCTCGAACAGCAGCGACGCGAAGGTCTTCTCGGTGATGCCGATGCGCGGGCCGAGGATCAGGCTCCCCTGCATCAGGGACGAACCGGCCGGCGCCGTGCCGCCGACCAGCTCGCCGCCGAACACGAACGCCGTGCGCCGATCGCCGTCGCCGTCGATGTGGAACGCGAGGCGCCCGCCATAGAGGAGGTTGATCGGCGCGCGGCCGGACCGCAGGTCGAACGGCCGGTCATCGTAGGGCAGCAGCCGCAGGCGCGCGGTCAGCTCGACGAAGTCGCCGGCGCGAAAGCCGACGCCGGCTCCGCCCGTGCCGATCCCGTCCGACGTCACGCCGCCCTCCCCGGCGAGGACCAGCTTCACCGCGTCGCGCCGGCGCGCCGCGCCCGTGAACAGCGGCGTCGCCGCCAGCGTTCCCGCCGGCCCCTCCGCCGCGACGAGCACCGCCGGTCGTTCGGCGGGCGACTTGATCGGCGCGCCGCCCGTGTCGGCCTCCGCGTCGGCCGTCGCCGCCGCGTGCGCGGTCAGCGCCGCGGTCCCGGCGGCGAGATCCATCGCCGGCGTCGGGTCGTCGCCGTCGGCCGCCGCCGCCGTCGCGGCCGCCATCGCCAGCACCATCACCGACGCGGCGACGGGCGCGCCGATGACCGCGAACGTCGTGCGGATCGGCTCGAGGTTGTGAACCTCCAGCGCCGCGACGTCGCGCCACGGGATGCCCTCCGCGACGCGCAGCTTGGCGTAGCTCGCCGGCGCGACCGCCGCGAAGCGCGCGCCCGGCAACCAGTCGGACGTCCAGCGCCCGTGGCCGCCCCGGAACGAGACCCACCCCGGCGCCTGGTGCAGGGTGGTCGCGCCGGTCGCGTAGGCGGCGACCCAGGGCAGCAGCACGCGCGGGTCGGTGACGCGCAGCCGCAGCTCGCCGGTGCCCGCCTGCGTGACATCGCCGCCCGGCGGCGCGGTGGCGAGCAGCATCTCGGCGCCGCCCTCGGCAGCCTGCGCGATCGTCGCTTCGGTCGCCGCCGCGAGCGGGAAGCTGCGCCCGCTCACGAGGCCGTCCTCCGCCACCGCGAGCGCGCCGGCCGGCAGCCAGGGCGTCACGCTCCCGTCGGCGAGGCGCGCGCGAATCTCGCTGTGGGGGCCGAGGCGCGCGTCGCCGCCCACCTTCTTCGGCGCCGACAGCGGGCGCTGGATCGACGCGATCTGCGCGGGCGGGACCTCGGTCGTCGCGTAGCAACCGGTCACCAGGATCGACACCACCATCGCCGCGGGCCACGTGACCTTCATGCCGGTCGTCTTCATGCCGGCTCCCCTCAGCAAGCGGCGCGCCGCCCCGAAAGCCCGCGCGCTTCGTGAGCCGGGGCGCGCGGCGGTGTGTCGATTTCAACCCACCTGCGCGCGAGCGTGGACGCCGCTCACGCTGTCGAAATTTCAACAGCTAGCGCGGATCGACGACGCGCCCGATGAACAGCACCGCGCCGGTCTTCGTGTCGATTGATGGCGACGCGCGCCTTCTCGGTGGCGCGGACGAAGTCCACCTTCTCGAGCGGGGCGTGGTAGCGATCGCCGAGCAGGCGGAGGTATTCGGGCTCGAAGGCGACGTCCTGCTGTCCCCACAGCCGGTCGGCCACCTGCAGGGCGACGCCGTCGCGCCCGTTGCGCGCGTTCAGCGTGTCGAGCAGGGACGCGAACGCCGCGTGGATCTCGCCCGGCGCGGTGGCCGCGAGGGAGAGGGCGCGGGTCATTTCGCGCTCGGTCTCGCCGCGCGCCCGCCCAGGCCATGGTCAGCGCGATCGAGGCGCTGACCGGCGAGCAGATCACGTTCTGCTGGCCGGCCGCGAGGCGCGCGTAGAGCTCGAACCCGAACGCGTTGCTGGCGGTCACCGCCGCCGCGGGAGACGGCCGGCCGGACGGCGCCACGCGGGCGGCGGACGGCGAGAGCGCCGAGGCGCAAACGCAGATCGCCGCCCCGGCAGCCCATGTAACACGTCGCCTCGATCGGCCCCGCACCGCTGAAGGAGTCTATGTTTTTCCGGACGTGGCCGCGACATCGAGGTGGCCGGCGGGGCGTCTGGGCGTCGCCCCTGCCGGAGGGGCGCGTGTTCGCGGTCGGGATCAACGGCACCATCGTGACGGGACCGTAGCGCGCGCGGTCGATGCGCTGACGACGCGGCATCGAGGCCGCGCGCGCCGGCCGGGCTCAGTTGGCCGGGTAGAAGAACTCCTCCTTCGTGATCTTGCCGTTCTCGATCGTGAACAGCCCGACCTCGTCCATGGTCGAGCGCTTCCCGCTCGGCTTGTCGGTGACGTCGAACAAGAAGCGCACGGCGAACCGGTTCTCGTTCGGGAACGGCCCGGACACCTCCGCGCTGTGAACGACGTGGCTCTGGGCCCAGTCCTTCCCCTTGGCGCGGATGGCGTCCAGCCCCTTCGCCGTCTTGTCCGTGCCGGGCGGTACAGCCGCCTCCACGCTCACCGCGTTCTTGGAATACAGCTCGTCGAGACAGGTGTCGAACTTGCCCTGCTGGCAGAGCGTCACGTACCTCTGGGCGATCTCCTGCGTGGTCATGGTTCCTCCTCCTTCAGCTCCCGTGTCGGCGCCCGCACGCCGGGCGCACGCGCCCGCAAATGTGGAGACGTGCGGTCGTTAGGGAAGGGCGCGGCGCGCGCTCTCAGGGCAAACCACGGCCGCGGTGGGAACCTGCCGCGCGGGACGGTGTCCCCAGGGCATGCGACGTGCCCCGCCCGCGCTGCAAGCGCTCGCCGTCCTCACCTGCCTGCTGCCGTTCGCGAGCGCGCGCGCCGACGAGGTCAGCGGCCTGCGCAGCGACAAGGTCTTCGAACGCCGTCACCGCGCCGAGGTGACGATGGACCGCGGCCACGCGACCGTCGTCATCCGGCGCACCGTCGAGAACCTGGGCACGCGCCACGACCAGGTCACGTTCGAGATCGAGGTCCCCGAGTCCGCCGTCGCCGTCGCGTTGCGCACGCTGGGGACGAGCGACGGCCGTCCCATCTGGTTTCGCGGCGACCTGCTTGAGGCCGAGGAGGCGGCCCGCCGCTACCAGGAGCTGACGGGCATCGGCGGCTACTACCCGAAGGATCCGGCGCTGCTGTCCTGGCGGTCGCAGGGGCGCCTGGCGTTGCAGGTGTTCCCGGTTCCGCCCCGCGAGACGAAGACCGTCGAGTACACCCTCGAGCTCCCGACCCAGTACGAGCACGGGCGCGACGTCCTGAGGCTGCCCCGCGCGGTGACGGGTCAGCTGATCGTCCGCTCCGCGGTGAGCGGCGGTCAGGTCCTGATCGACGGCGTGGCCGCGCCGCAGAACCGCCTGCTGTCCCCGGCCGCGCCGGAAGGTTCGTGGATCGACGACGCCCTGCCGGGCGAGCTGTACGCGCGCGCCGTCGTCGCCCCGGCGGATCCGGAGCTCGTCCTGCCCAGCCGCGCGCCGGCCGGTGCGATGGAGGGCCGCCTGGCCGCCGTTCGCTTCGGCACGAACCGCGTGCTGAACCACTACCGGTTCGACGCGCCGCCGCGGCTCTCCGTCGTCCCGCGGGGCGCGTGGATCGTCGTGGTCGTCGACGGCTCGCGCTCGTTCGATCCGGAGGAGCGGCGCGCCGGGCTGGCGGCGCTCGCCGCGTCGCTCTCTCATCACGCTGACGGTCGGGTCGCGGTGCTGGTGTTCGATCGAAAGGTCCACCGCCTGTTCCCCGGCTTCCGCGGCGTGGCGAGCGCGACGCCCGATCTGGTGGGCCTGGCGTTCGCGGGCCGGAACGGCAGCCAGGTGGACGACGCGCTGTCGCAGGCCGACGCCATCCTGCAGGCGGAGTCCCCTTCCACCGCGCACCGTCGCATCCTCCTCGTCAGCGATCTGCGGACGCGCATGGCGCTGCGGCCCGGCGACCTGCGGTTGCGAAGCGGCGCCATCGTCCACGTCGGCGTGGTCGGCACCGGGCAGCCCGCGCTCGCGGAGAACGAGGACGAGGGCGCCTGGTCGGCGGCCGTCGAGCGGACGGGCGGCATCGTCTGGCGCGCGACGGCGACCGCGGATCCGGCGGCGGCGGACGAGATGAGGCGGGTCTACGAGGAGTGGGCGCGTCCGACGCGCCTGCGCCAGGTCCGCATCTTCGCGCCCGGTGCGGACGACGGGCCGCTGCTCGATCCGCAGGGCGAGCTTCGAGAAGGGGAGGCGATCGACCGCCTCGCGATCGACCGCGCTGCGCTGCGCTGGGCGAAGCTCGAAGGCAAGCTGTGGGGCAAGCGGGTGGAGCATCGTCTGTCGCCGAGCGCCGACGAGGCCAGGCTGTGGGCGGCGCTGGTGTTCGGCTCCGATCTGCTCGACAAGCTGACGGAGCCGGAGATGATGGTGCTCGCGCGGCGCGGGCGCGCGGTCTCGCCGGTGACCAGCTACCTGGCCATCGAGCCCGGCGTGCGGCCGTCGACCGAGGGGCTCGAGGAGCGGCGCGCGCGCGTGCCGGACGTGATCGCCGGCAGCGCGAACGTGCGCGGGCAGCCGGAGCCGACGCGCCTCGATCGGCAGAAGTTCCTCGAGGACGAGCTGGGGCGGGCCGCGCGCGACTGCGGGCGCGAGCGCCGCGCCGCGACGGTCGTCCTCGAGACCACCGTCGCCGAGGTGGTCGACGTCCCGGCGATCACCGTCGTCGGGGCCGACGCGGCGCTCTCGCGCTGCCTGGAAGAAGCGGCGTGGGGCCTCGATCTGCCGCCCGAATTCAACCAGCCGTGGGCGCGCTGGACGGTGCAGCTGCCGCCGCCGGCGCGCGCCGCCGGCAAGAGATGACCTTCGTTGCCCGAACGACGCCGCCGGCCGGCGCGCGCCCCCTGCGCGCGCCGGCGGCATCGGCTGATGCTACGGCTCGAAGAACAGGTCTCCGGCGCCCAGCGTGAAGGTGATGTTCGCGCCGATCGGGTCGCGCGCGTTCTCCACGCGCGAGATCGCGTTCGACAGCGGACCCTGACGCTGCACATACGTCGCGCCCGCCAGCGCGGTGGCG
>DATBHU010000101.1:0-6749 GCA_036557265.1 Polyangia bacterium | reverse complement strand
GGCGCGGCGCGCCCTTCGGCGGTCACCGGCGTCGCGATGGTCGCGGCCAGCGCGCCCGCCCCCGGTTTCGGCGCCGCGCGGGCCGGCGAAGCGACGCTCGGCGCGTCCGCGAACGGCGCGAGCGCGTCGTGCAGGTCCGTCACCCGCGCGAACCGGCCGGCGCGCCCGGGCGCCATCGCGCGCTCGACGACGCGCTCCAGGCCGGCCGGCAGATCCGGCCGCACCGCGCGCAGCGGTACGACCTGCTGGGTCAGGATGTGGAACAGCACCGCGTTGTAGTTCGTGCCGGGGTGGGCCTTGGTCGCCGTCAGCAGCTCGTAGAGGATCGCGCCCAGCGCGTAGATGTCGGCGCGGTGATCGATGTCGGGGTCGCCCTTGGCCTGCTCGGGCGGCATGTAGCAGGCGGTTCCGAGCAGCTTGCCCGTGCCCGTGATCGAAGCGCCGGTCTCGTCGCCGTCCAGCAGCTTGGCGATGCCGAAGTCGAGCACCTTCACCAGATCGCCGCCGTCGCTCCGCCGCGTCAGGAACAGGTTGGCCGGCTTCAGGTCGCGGTGCACGATCTCGTTCGCGTGCGCGGCCGCCAGCCCGCGGCACGCCTGCGCTACCAGCGCCACCGCGCGCGCGACGGGCAGCCGCCCCTCGCGCGCCAGCAGCGCCGCCAGATCCTCGCCCTCCAGGCGCTCCATCACCAGGAACGGCACCCCGTCGCCCGCGAAGCCGAAGTCGGTGACCGCCGCGATGTGCTCGTTCTCCAGCGACGCCGCCGCGCGCGCCTCGCGCTGGAAGCGCGCCAGCATCGACGCCTGCCCGGCGTACTGCGGGTGCAGCAGCTTCACCGCGCAGCGCCGACCGATCAGCTTGTGGCGCGCCTCGTAGACCGCGCCCATCCCGCCCGCGCCCAGCAGCCGCTGGAGCTCGTAGCGCTCGCCGACGATCTCCCCCACCCGGCCGCCGCCGCCCGCGTCGGCGATCGCCGAGCACGGCGCCTCCGGATCGTGCCCGCGGCGGCAGAGCGCGCAGGTGACAGTCGACGGATCGGGCGGCGGCATGCGCGCTCAGCCCTCCTCGCCAGCGGGCTTGCCGGCCGCGCCCGCGCGCAGTTCGTCGAGCTTGATGTCGCCGCGCTGGCCCATCAGGCGGTAGGCGCGCTGGCGCGTGATCCCGGCGGCCTCGGCGGCGCGCACGACGTTGCCGTGCGCGCCGCGCAGCGCCTCCTTCAGCGCCGCCAGGTCCTGCTCGTCGCGCGCCTGGCGATCCTCGGGCGTGCGCGGCCGCGCGGGCTTCTCGGCGGGCCGCGCGTCCGCCTCGGGTGCGGGCGGCCCGGCCTCGGGCAGCGCCATCGTCTCGGGCAGATCGGACCGGCGCACCTGGCCGTCGGGGCGCAGCACCAGCAGGCGCTTCACCAGCAGGTCCAGCTCGCGCAGGTTGAACGGCCAGTCGTAGAGGCAGAGGCGCTCGATCGCGCGCGCCTCGACCTCGGGCGGCCGCCCGCCCGCCTGATCCTGCAGCAGGCGCGTGAACAGGAACGGGATCTCCTCGACGCGCTCGCGCAGCGGCGGCAGCCGCAGCGTCACGCCGTTCAGGCGCGCGTACAGATCCGCGCGGAAGCGCTTCTCCTTGACCGCCTGGGCCAGCGGCTCCTGCGCGGCGACGACCACGCGCACGTCGATCGGGACGGGCGCCGATTCACCGAGCGGCAGCACCTCGCGCTGCTCCAGCGCGCGCAGCAGCTTGGTCTGCACGGCGGGCGCCAGGTCGACGATCTCGTCGAGCATCAGCGTGCCGCCGTCGGCGGCGCGGAAGTAGCCGAGGTTCGCCCGCTCGGCGCCCGTGAACGCGCCCTTGCGGTAGCCGAACAGCTCCGCCTCCGCCAGCGACTCGGGGATGGCGGCGCAGTTGACCGCCAGGAAGGGACCGCCGGAACCGCCGCGGCCACTCCAGGCCGCGATGGCGCGGCACAGCCCCTCCTTCCCCGTCCCGGTCTCGCCCTCGACGATGACGGGCAGCGGGCTGGGCGCCGCGCGGCGCGCGAGCTCCAGCGTGGGGCGCAGCGCCGGCCCGCCGTAGAGCCCGGGCGCGAAGCTCTCGTACGCTGCATCAGCGGCCGAGCCGCCTTCGGCGACGGTCACCACGACGCCGAGCCAGTCGCCCAGACGGAGCAGATCGCCGAGCGACAACGGCGCGGCCGACACGCGCTGGCCGTTCGCGAACGTACCGTTACGGCTGCCGAGATCGCGGACGATCCAGATCGGTCCTTCGCGCCGGATCTCCGCGTGCCGGCGCGAGGTCTCGGCGCTGCCCATCGCGACGTCGCAGTCGTTCCCACGCCCGAGCACCAGCCCGCCCGCTCCGAGCGGCGTCAGCAGGCCGTCGAGGCGCGGGTAGAGCCAGCGGATCGCCCAGCGCGCGCGGGCGTCGCCCTCCCGCGTCTCATCGGACGGAACGGTGGTCTCGGGCGTCTTCGGCGCGGGCACGGTGAAACCAGCCGATGTTAGCCGCCCAGGCGCGCCGTGGGAACCGCGGCGCGGCGATGTTGTCCAAGATCGGGCGATGCGCCCCGCCACCTGGCTCGCCCTGGCGGTTGCGCGGCGCTAGCTTCCCGCCGTTTTCGGCTCCAGCGAGGCGAGCAGCGCCGACAGCGCCTCGAACGAGACCGGCTTGATCCAGTGCCCGTCGAACCCGGACGCCTCGGACAGCCTGCGATCCTCCGCCTGACCGAACCCCGTGACGGCGATCAGCACGCTGTTCGCGGTCTCCGGCATCCGCCGCAGCTTCGCGACCGCCTCGTGACCGCTCATGTCCGGCAAGCCGATGTCGATCAGCATCACGTCGGGGGCGAACGCCTGCGCCTCGCGCAGCGCCGCCTCGCCGGTGCGCGCCACGCGCACCTCGTGGCCGCAGTCGGCCAGCCACGCCGCCAGGCTGTCGGCGACGTCCGCGTTGTCGTCGACGACGACGATCCTGCGGGGTGACGGGGTCGCCGCGATCGACGGCACGTTGCGCAGCGACGTCACCTCCCGATCTCCCACGCGACCGTGCAGGGGCAGGCGCACCGTGAAACGGCTCCCCTGCCCCGGGCCGGGGCTCTCCCCGCTCACGGTGCCGCCGTGCATCTCGACGAAGGTCCGCACCAGCATCAGCCCGATGCCGAGGCCGCCCAGCGAACGACCCGGCGGGGTGTCCGCCTGCACGAACAGGTTGAACATGTCCGGCAGCAGGTGCGGCGGTATGCCGGCGCCGTTGTCGGCGACGACGACGCGCACCCAGCCGGGCCCGGAGCCGGATCGGTCGCGCTCCTCCTCGACGACCAGATCGACCTGGCCCCCCTCCGGCGTGAACTTGGCGGCGTTGTGAAGCAGGTTCGAGATCACCTGCGCCAGCCGCACGGCGTCCCCCTGCACCCGCAGGCGCGCGCCCGGCTGGGTGATCCGGAGGTCCTGCCGGCGGGCCTCGATCAGGGGCCGCACCACCTCGACCGCCCGGGCGATCACCGTCTCCACCGCCAGCGGCGCGAGATCGAGGCTCACCTTGCCCCGCGTGATGCGCGAGACGTCGAGCAGGTCGTCGACCAGCCGGGTCAGCTGATCGACCTGCCGGCCGATCACCTCGCGCGCGTAGTCCACGCGCTCCGGCGTCGCGCCCGCGATGCGCAGCCGCTCCACCGCGTAGCGGATCGGCGCGATCGGATTGCGCAGCTCGTGGGCGAGCATCGCCAGGAATTCGTCCTTGCGGCGCCCTTCGACGAGCAGCTGATCGCGGTACTTCTGATCCGTCAGATCGGTGACGATCAGGCAATAGACCTCGGTCCCCTCCAGGTCGATGTGGTTCATCGCGGCCAGCACCGGGACCGTCGCGCCGTTCCTGCCTAGCAAGGTCAGCTCGCGCGGGCTGGTGCCGGCTCCCGTGCCGTGCCGTTTCAGCTCGAAGAATCCGTCGCCGCCGCCGGCGACGAAGGGGTGGATGCGCACCCCGACGATCGTGGCGCGCTCGGCCTGCACGAGCTGCGCGAAGTACGCGTTGCAGTAGACGATCAGCCCGGAGGCGTCCAGCGCCACCGCGCCGTCCCTCATCTCCTCGATCATCGCGCGGTAGAGGGTGTCGGCGCTGCGCAGGCTGTAGATGCGCTCTTCCGCCGCCTCGCGGACGACGAAGGCGTCAATCTCGCCGTCGCGGATGGCGCGGACGATGTCCTGGGCTTCGGCTCGGTCATGTTCGTCCATGGTCCTGCTCCTGATCCTGCTACGGGCCGCCCGGGCGGATGTCGAACCCCACCAGCATCCGCTCGCTGTTCGACAGATCGCCCACGATCTTGCGCAGCGGCTCGGGGACCTTGCGCACCAGCGTCGGGATGGCGAGGATCTGGTCGTCGCGCGCCAGCTTCGGGTTCTCGAGCAGATCGATCACCTCGATCCGGTAGCGTCCCGCCAGGTGGGTCTCGCAGAACGCGTTCAGGTTGCGCACCGCCGCCACGCACTTGGCCGACTGGCCCGCGACGTAGAGACGCAGGTTCCAGATCTCGTCGTCGTCATGGTGCGCCGCCTTGTCCGCCGCCTTCTTCTTCGCCGCGCTCAATTCCGTGCTCCTGTCCGGGCGCTGCCCCGCCCGTTGGTCGATGATCGTGAAGCGTCGCGCGACGCGTCCGCCTTGCGGCTGCGCGACATCGCGTCGCGATCGTCGCTCCGGCGCGTCAGCCGCTCGCGCTCGTCGCTCGCCGAGCGCCGGGCGCCGGCGTCCTCGGCCGCCAGGTCGGCCTGCAGCGCCGCGATCTGCGCCTCCAGCGCGCGCCGGCGGCCCTCCGAGGCCCGGCGCTGCGAGTCGGCGTCGCGTGCCCGCTGCTCCTCGGCGATGCGCTCGCGCGCCTCCTGCGCGACGCGCATCGAACCGGTCAGGACGCCCTGATCGCCCACGTAGACGTCGAGGAGCTGGATGCCCCGCGCGGTCAACCGGAACTCGCGGATCTGGTTCGAGTGCGCCATGCCGCGCGACTTCAGCACGTAGAGCCCGCGGTTCCGCTCGCCGCCGAGCTCGATGCTCCGCAACAGCAGCCAGGTGTCGATCAGCGACGAGATGCCGACCTCGGTCTCCTCGCGCTGGTCGCCGCCCTTGGTGAGCGACGTCAGCACGCCGGTGATCTGCTCGGTCTTGAGGAAATCGATCAGGCGCGTCAGCATCGTCGTCGCGTCGCGCAGGATCCCGGCCTCGGCGAGGTTGCTGATCGGATCGACGATCACCATGCGCGGCTGAAACTGCCGGATCGCCCGGTGCATCAGCGCCAGGTGCATCTCCAGGCCGGTGGCGGTGGGCCGCCCGGCCATGAAGCGCAGCAGGCCCTTCTTGAGCCACGGTCGCAGATCGATGCCGATCGAGGCCATGTTGCGGACGATCTGGCTCTCCGACTCCTCGAACGCGAAGTAGAGGCAGCGCTCGCCGCGCGCGCACGACTCCCTGGCCACGTGCGCGGCCAGGCTGCTCTTGCCGGTCCCGGCGGTGCCGCTGACCAGGACGCTGCTCCCGCGGTAAAGGCCGGCGCCGCCCAGCATCGCGTCGAGGCGGTCGATCCCCGTCGAGACCCTTTCGCTCGACGCCGTGTGGGTGAGGCCGGACGACGTGATGGGAAGGACCGAGAACCCCTCCTCGTCGATCAGGAACGGGTACTCGTTGGTGCCGTGCGCGGTGCCGCGGTACTTGACCACGCGCAGCCGGCGCGTCGACACCTGCTCGGTCACCCGGTGATCGAGCAGGATCACGCAGTCGGAGACGTACTCCTCCAGCCCCTGCCGGGTCAGCGTCCCTTCGCCGCGCTCCGCGGTGATGATCGCCGTGACCCCCTTGTCCTTCAGCCAGCGAAACAGCCGCCGCAGCTCGGCGCGCAGGATCGCCTGGTTGGAGAACCCGCCGAACAGGGTCTCGATGGTGTCGAGCACCACGCGCTTGGCGCGGATCGAATCGATCGCGTAGCCGAGGCGGATGAAGAGGCCGTTCAGATCGTACTCGCCGTTCTCCTCGATCTCGGTCCCCTCCAGCACGACGTGATCGACGAGGAGCTTTTTCTGCTCGGTCAGCTTTTCGAGATCGAAGCCCAGCGATCGGACGTTGGCGGTCAGCTCGTCCGCCGTCTCCTCGAAGGCGACGAAGACGCCCGGCTCACCCTGATCGATGGCGCCTCGTACCAGGAATTCCATGGCGAACAGCGTCTTGCCGCAGCCGGCGCCGCCGCAAACCAGGCTCGGCCGTCCCTGCGGCAGCCCGCCCCCCGTGATCTCGTCCAGCCCGTGAATGCCGGTCTGGACCTTCGATAATTTTGCGGCTCCCCCCTTAGGGGTGCCGTTCGTCTTGGCCATCGGACCCCTCTTCCGAAGTCGCGCACGCACGGCGCTTTTGCTCTGTATCACGCGGGCCGGCGACGGCTACCTGTAATCCCGCGGCTGACATTCAATTCGGGGGCGACCCTGAGGCGTTTTGCGTCAGTGAAAGTCATGCGAGATGTCGACTGCGCCGGCGTCGCCCTCCAGCGCCGAGAAGCGGTCGGCCTTGATCGACACGACGCCCTGCTGGTTCTGCACCACCCCCTCGATCACCAGCGCGCCGCTGGAGACGATCACGTGCTTGTGCTTGGCGAACCGCTGGGGTGTGACGATGGCATTGGCGAAGCCGGTCTCATCCTCGAGCGTGATGAACACGAAGCCCTTGGCCGTCCCCGGGCGCTGGCGGACGATGACGACGCCGGCGATGGCGCCGCGCCGGCCGTC
>DATBHU010000100.1:0-6983 GCA_036557265.1 Polyangia bacterium | reverse complement strand
GAGTGGTAGTCGTAGAACGTCACCATGAACACGAAGGTGCCGACGCACCAGACGGCGTACGCGACCGCGCCCGCGTGGCGCCGCGCCAGCACCACGACCGCCAGCCCCGACCAGAGCACGAACAGGCCGACCAGCGTGTAGAGGCCGAAGTAGAACAGCGCCTCGTCGGCGCCGCGGGCGCGCAGCGGGCGGGTGATCGTGGTCGGGCCGTGGTCGGTCTCGAAGGTGAGGCGCACCTCCGCCTGCCCGCGGGCGCGCGCGGCCGCGAGGCGCTCGGCGATCGCCTGCGCGGGGAGCTCGAAGCGCGTGCGCTCGACCACCGGCTCGCCGTCGATCGCCGCCAGCCGATCGGGAAACTTGAGGGGCGGCATCTGGGCCCCCCAGGCCGGCCACCAGACCGCCGAGAAGCTAGCGTGGGGATCGATCAGCAGCCGCGGAAAGGCTCGCCCGTGCGAACGGAGCGCGCTCCAGCTGGCCGCCACCGTGAGCGCGGTGAGCGCGACGCCGACGCTGACGATCACCGACAACGTCGCTCGTGAGAGCTGTGGCCCGAGGCGCCCCCTGTCCGCCATGGGGGCAAATATCACAGGGGCGGAAGGCGGTTGCCAAGAAGGTCGCCACTGTAACGCCCGCGGCGGGGTCCGTGAGGGCCGTCTCGAGGAGCTGCAACCCGGCGGCCGTCGCGCCGTCGTCAGGGCCGAGCGCGTCCCGCGCGGCCTCGCAGGCGTGGCGGATCCGCTCGACCAGCGCGCCGTGATGCTGCGCCTGCCAGAAGCCCCAGCGGCCCGCCTCGGCGAGCGCCCGGACGTGGCGCGCCAGCCAGCAGAGCGCCTCCTGGACGGCGAGCGAGGTGAGGAACAGCCGGCTCAATCGCCCGGCCAGCCGGAGGTACCGCCGCGCGAGCCCGTTGCGCTGCCGCGCCGCCCGCCGCACCGCCGCCCGCCACGCCCGCGCCAGCACGAACGACGGCGAGGTCTTCCCCTCTCCCCGCCTCCCTCCCTCTTTCCCTCGGGAGAGAGGGTCGGGGTGAGGGGGCTCCGCCCCGTCGGGCACCGCGCGCGTCGCCAGCAGCGCCAGGCTGACCGGATCCGCCGCCGCCAGGCACGCGGCCTGCGCGTTCACCACGCCGTGCCCGATCTTGAAGTTGTGCCCGAGCCGATCGCGCGCGTCGAACACGCCCGCCGCGAGCCCGCGCCCGCCGTCGACGGCGCCCGGGACGTCGGCGGTCAGCGCCAGCAGCGCGCGCAGCTCGACCGCGGAGAGGTCGCGGTTGGCCTGCAGGACGCGAGCCGCGGCGCCTGCCACGACCGCCGAGGCCTGACTGGAATCGTCGGCCGCGATCTGCTCGTTCCAGCGGCGCGGCTCGCCGAGCGCCGCCAGCGCCACCGCCGGACCCAGTCGGTTGTACGTCGCCCCATTACCGGCGTTCCCGTTGGCGGGGCCCGGACAGGCATAGCGCGGGTACACGCGATACCAGCGGCCGTGGCCGTCGCAGGCGGCGACCGCGTGCACCCAGGGCTGGCTGGCGAGGTCGTCGGCCCCCAGCGTCGCGCTGTCGTCCTCGCGCACGTGGTTGCGCGACGGATCGCCGACGGAGCAGATGATCGGCGTGCCCCGCCCGCCCCGCCCGTGGCGCGCCGCCTCGCGCAGCACGTCGCGCAGGTAGCGCGGCGTCCCCCAGGCGCCGTCGCTCATGGCGATCAGGACGACGTCGGCGGACCAGGCACCGACCGCGGCGGCGATCGCGGCGGCGAGGTCGGCCGGCGCCAGGTACGGCCGCGCGGCCGCGGCGTCCCCCGGGATCTGGAACAGGCCGACGCGCGCGCCCGGACACTCGGCCAGCACGACGCCCGCCATCGCGGTGCCGTGCCCGGGCGCGATCGCCGGCCGCGCCTCTTGATCGAACGCGGCGTCGTCGCCGGGCAGGCCGACGCGCATCGGTCCCTCGACGGCCGACGACAGCGCGGCGAGCTTGTCGAACGAGACGTCGATCACCGCGACGCGGACGGCGCGGGAGTCGATCTCCACCGGCGGAAACGCGTAGGGACGCGGCGGCGCGGCCGGCGGCGCCGCGTCGTCGTCCAGTCCGTCCGGCGGCGCGCCGCTGACGTCCTGCTGGACGTCGCCGTCGACGCCCGCGTAGTCGCCGCTGCCGCGGCGGCCGCGCTTGCCCGCGAGCAGCGGCGTCGCGGACAGCGTCGGCGCGTCACCTTCGCTGCCCGGCGGCGCCAGGTAGAGCTCGACCGCGCCGATGCGCGCCAGCGGCCACCAGCACGCGGCCGGCGGGCCGGCCGCGCGCACGACGGTCCAGCGCGCGTACCGGCGCTCGTCCGGTAAAGGGGGCTCGTTCCATTCGAGCTCCCGGTGGTAGCTCACGGCGGCCGCTCAGGCGGGGATGGACGCCGTCGCGGGCGCGGCGGACGGCCGGGCGGCGGCGATGTCCGCGCCGTGCACGATCGCCTCCTCGATCTCGCCGGCGATCCCGATGGCGTCGAGCTCGTCGCCGAGCCCGTCGCCGGCCAGGCGCCAGGAGGAGATCGCCCCCGCGAAGGCGTCGAGCCAGGTCGCGAACCAGCCGAAGCCGCCGGCCGCGGCCGTCGCGGCGGCGCGCCGCACCAGCTTGGGCGCCGCCCGCACCAGCGCGCCCGGCGAGCAGCCGAGCGCGCCCGGAACGCTGGCGCCGCGCAGGACGCGATCCTCGTCCGCGTCGATCACGTCGTCGATCACCTGCAGGCCGCACAGGTACAGATCGTGCGCGTGCAAGAACGGCGTCAGGCGATGCGGATCGGCGCTCACCTGCAACAGCGCCTGCGACGGCGTCGCGATCCAGCCGAGCTTCTCCCGGACGATGGCCGCGTAGATGGGCGCCCGCATGGAGCCGCGGGCGAGCACCTCCTTCTCGGCGCGCGTCCCGCGCTGCCACCGGATGGTGGCGCGCCGGAACAGCGTCTCCGCCAGCACCACCTTGCCGGTCCCGTCGACGATCGCCTCGCGCCAGCGCTCCTCGAAGAGGTCGGCCAGCTCGAGCAGCTGCTCGTCGCCCGCCACCTGCTCGTCTTCGAGGCGGTCGCGCACCAGCCACGCGAACGCCCCGAGGTGGTGGGCGCGCAGGAAGGGACCGAGATCGTCGGCGGAGAGGCCGAGCCCGCCGCCCGGCGCCTGGGCGGCGTAGAGCGGCAGCTCGCGGTTGGGGTGCAGGCGCACGAAGTCGCTCCAGGGACGCTCGGGTGACGGCGTCAGCCCCAGCGTCCACGGCAGCCGTTCCGCCGGCTCGCGCAGGCGCGCCGGCAGCCCGTCGACGAGCCAGCGGTAGGTGTCGTCGAACTCCGGCACGCCCGGCAACGGCGGCGGATGCGCGGCGGGGGACGGTGGGTTTCGTCGCGGCGGCCGCCGGGCCGCCGCCCGATCACCAGACGTCACCGGTCACCTGGAAGGGCGAGATCTGCTTGAAGGTGATGTCGCGGACCAGCAGCGCGTCCAGCGCGCCGACGTGGGCGTCGTTCCAGTCGCCCTTGGGAGACAGCTCGTGCAGGATGTCCAGCACCGCGCGCCGCTTCGGTTCGGTGCCGAGCTTGTCGTACTCGAACACCGCCCGCTGCAGGGAGCGCAGATGCCCGAGATCGCGCTCCGAGAACAGCCGCTTGTAGAGCTCCACCAGCGACGCCGTCGACCCCTCCGCCTTGGCGGTGGTGATGGTCGGCATGATGGCCGCGAAGTCCTCCTGCGACAGCACGACGCGCAGGCATTCGAGCTGGGTGAACGTCAGCTCTGGACTGATGCCGCCGTTGGCGACGGCCAGCTGCCGATCCGCCTCCGCCCGCGTCGCGGGATCGTCCCGGACCACCGACGCCAGCGCCTTGCGCAACGCCGGCAGGCGTTCCGGGTGAGCGTGGTCGCCCAGCAAGTAGGAATAGATCCGTCTCAGCTCGCTCGCAGTCGCAGCCATTTTTTTGCTCCTCTCGAATTGGAGTTTCGAAACCGGCGCGAACATGAGAACGGCGCGTCGTAATGTCGAGTAAGACAGATCCTTATTGCAGGTGTTCACCTGACAAGTCGCTGACCGAGCCACACGATTCCGACGGCGGCGACGATCAAAGATGTCGCGCGCGCGCCGTGGCGCGCGAACGGCGGCAGCGCGCGCAGCCGCCAGAGCAGCACCAGCAACGGCGCGGCGACGGCGAGCTGACCGAGCTCGACGCCCAGGTTGAAGGCGACCAGCGGACCGACGATCGAGGTGCCGGGGGCGCCGAGGCCGATCTGCTTGAGCGCGCCGGCGAAGCCGAGGCCGTGCACCAGCCCGAACGCGAACGTCAGCAGCCAGCGGCCGCGCGGTTCGTCGCCGCGCACCAGGTTCTCGATTCCGACAACCACGATGGTGGCGGCGATCAGCGGCTCGACGAGCCGGGCGGGCAGCGTCACCACGTCCAGCGCCGCCAGCGCCAGCGTCACCGAATGCGCGACCGTGAAGCAGGTGATGATCCCGGCGACCGTCCGGAAACGCCGGCAGACCACCAGCAGCCCGAGCAGGAACAGGAGGTGATCGGCGCCGGTCAGGATGTGCGTGACGCCGAGCCGCAGATAGCTCCTGAACCCCGGGAGGGGCGGCGTCCCTGGCGCCTCCGCCTCGGCGGTGATCGGCACCTCGAACACGGCGTCGTCGGGGCGCAGCACCTTCTGGCCGAGGAACGTGCGCGCGCCGGTCGCGGTCAGCACGACGCCCGCCATCGGCCGGGCCGCCAGGCGTGTCAGGTAAGCGGCGTCGAACACCAGCGGCGAACGCGACGGGCGCGGGTACGAAATCCGGATGTCCAGATCGTCCTCGACGGTGACGTCCAAGTGCGCGTCGAGGATGGCCAGCGGTTCACCGCCGCTGGTGACGCGGTAGAAGCGGCGGGCGCAGTCGTCGAGCGCGGGCCAGAGCGCCGGCAGGTCGGGGACGGCGATGGTCTTGCGCGCGCCGCCGCCCTGGAAGCAGACGCGCGCCGCGGTCAGCAGCGACATCGTCGTGTGCAGGCCCAGCCGGTCGCCGCTGACGTGGGCGTCGGTCGTGATCTCGAACGGATCGTGCGCGCGCGCGGGCGCGCCGGCTCCCACGACCGTGACAATCGCGATGACAGCGGATGCGAGACGTCGCCGATAGTGCGCGATGGCGGGAGTCTACCGGGCTTCTAACGGACCTGGATGTTCGGGTTCGGCGGCGCGGCCATGCCGTTGCCGATGTGGAAGCCGGGGTGCGGCGGCTGGTTGTAGGCGGCCTGCTCGGCCGTCACCTGCATGCGGTACTGCGGATCGTGCATCAGCGTGTAGATGCGGCGGGCCGTGACGTCGGTGGTGGTGTAGATGCGCAGCGCCGAGCTGTTGGTCTCGCGCCAGACCACCTCCTCGCGCCAGTCGCCGTACAGGTCCGCCGTCAGCGACGGCACCGACTTGGTGCCGTTGTTCGAGGTGACGCCGCTGGCGGTCAGCAGGCGGGCGCCGTTGTACTTGTCGATGTGGTTGCTGTCGAGCAGCTCGCGCGTCTCGTCGGCGTCCCAGTAGATCAGGAAGTTCGTCGAGCTCGGCTTGGAGCCCAGGTTCGCGTTGGTGTCCGCGGCGAGCAGGCCGTCGACGCTGGATGACCACATCTCGGCGCCCGCGTGAGTCGGCGAGATGTCGTCCGCGACGCAGCGGCCGTTGTCTGTGCCGTTGATCGGCCCCTCCTGGATGATGGCGCAGGTGCGCGCGTCGCGGATGTGATAGGTGGGGTGATCGCCGTCCTCGTTGCACATGAAGAACTCGAGGCCCGGCCGCGACGGGATCAGATCGCCGACGTGCTCGGCGTCGCCGTGGTTGTAGCCGGTCGAGCAGAGGCCGGCGCCGGTGTTATCGATCGCCATGGCGCCGTACATGATCTCTTGCCCGGGATCGTCGTCGACGTTGGCGATGGTCATGCTGTGCGAGCCCTGGCCGCTGAACGCGTGGCCCGCCGAATCGCGCGGCGTCGTGTTGCTGTCGAACAGCCACAGCTGGCTGAACTGCCCGCCGCGCCAGTTCCAGGCCGCCAGCGTGGTGCGCGTGTAGTAGCCGCGCGCCATGATGAACGTCGGCATCCCGGTGGTGTCCAGGTACGCCACCGACGACAGGAAGCGGTCGACGCGGTTGCCGTAGTTGTCGCCCCACGAGCTGACCGTCCCGCGCGGCACCGGGTAGTTGACGGTCGCCATCTCGGCGCCGCTCTGGCCGTTGAAGATCGTCAGATACTCGGGCCCCGACAGCACGTAGCCGTCGCTGTTGCGGTAGCTGGCGCTGTCATCGTCGTTCGCCGCCGGCCCGAGCTTCAGGAACGCGCCGGTGCCGTCCTTGGTGCCAGGCGCGGTCTTCATGAACACCTCGGCCTTGCCGTCGCCGTCGGCGTCGTAGACCAGCGCCTGCGTGTAGTGCTGCCCGGCGCGGATGTTCGGGCCGAGGTCGATGCGCCACAGGCGCGTGCCGTCGACTTTGTACGCGTCGATGTAGACGTTGCCGGTGCAGCCCGACTGCGAGTTGTCCTTCGAGTTCGAGGGATCCCACTTGAGGATGATCTCGTAGCGGCCGTCGCCGTCGACGTCGCCGGGCTGCGCGTCGTTGGCGCTGTAGGTGTAGGCCTCGCTGGCCGTCGGGCAGCTGGACGCGGTGGTGCCGCCGGCCGGCACCATCAGCGGGATGCGCAGGTAGTTCTGCGCCCAGACTGTGGCGCTCTCCGAGTCGGCGCCGGCGGTGCCGCCGACGACCGCGCGCACCGTGTACGTCGAGGACGCGGCGCCGCCGCTGTCCAGGTAGTTGGTGCTGTTGGTGACGTTCGCGACCATCGTGCCGTTGCGATAGACGTTGTACGAGACGTTCGACGCGTTGGCGGCGTCGTACTCGAAGCCGAACATGCGCCACCCGACGTAGACGCCGCCCGTGACGGTCACGGCGACCACGCCGCGGTTGAGGCGCTCCATGTGATAGAAGCCGTTGCCGCC